>SLKS01000308.1 GCA_007134465.1 Kiritimatiellia bacterium
ATGGGCCAGAAGAATTCGGGCCGGCGCTCCGCCACGCGAAACCCCTGTTCGCGAAACGCCGCCTCGACGTCGCGGTCGCGAAACAGCGTATAGGTGCGCGTGTTGGTTTCCACTTTCTTTTTCAGCCCGAACAGCGCGCCCGAAAACATGTTCAGACTGGCATTCGTCGGGTAGTCCACGATGACGCCGCGCCGCGCCACGCGGCACAGTTCGCCGACAAGCCGAGTCCAGTCGGCGCTGTGCGTCATCATGCGTACGGCAAGCGCCCAGTCGAACGAACGGTCCGGAAACGGCAAACGCAGCGACGAGGTCAAGACGAAGGTTGCCGCCAGGCCTCCCGTCCGTTTGCGCAGCCAGCGTTCGCATTCGGGAACGCTTCCGGTCACCGTAACGGTTCGGCCCGCGCGCGCGAGCGGCAGCGCCAACTGGGCGTGCGCGCCGCCAACGTCGAGAATCGCGGCCGAAGCATCCGCCAGCAAGGGCGGCAGCATCGCCTCTTCCTGCGCCGCCAGCATCCAGCGGCCGACGGCGCCCGAGAAACGGGCGGCATAGTCGTCCGTCGCCGACCCCAGATCCGATTCGGCGGCAGGCGCGGGTTCCGCATGCGGTTCGTTGTGGCTCGTCATAACGCGTCTCTCCGGCTCCCACCCTTCGCGATACGCGGCAAGGAGCGGAATCGGACACCGATACTCCGTCAAGCGCGCCGCGAATGCAAGCGCAAAACAGGTTCTTCGGGTTTGACAAACGCACGCCGCTTGGCGCAGAGTGCGTTTTCGAAAGGAAGGATTCCGGATTCGCACGCGGTCCGGACAAACACCCGTTCATGAAACCGCGCATTTGCATGCTCATAGAAAGCTATCTGCCCGTCGTCGGCGGCATGGAGACGCAGGCCCGCAGCCTGGCAACGGCGTTGATCAAGATCGGGTTCCCGCTCTTCATCCTGACGCGGCGTCCCAACCGGACGCTGAGCCGGCAGGAGACGCTGGACGGCGTGCCTGTGCATCGTCTCGGCCCTGTCGGCGCGAATTCCCGCTTGCGCTGGGCGATGATCCCGCCTGCCCTGGCCGCGTTGCGCAAGCGCCGCGCCGACTACGACATCCTTTTCGTGCCGGGGTTCCGGGCGCTGGGCATTCCCGCCACGCTGTCCGCTGGCCGACTCGGCAAAGCGTGCGTGCTCAAGGCGGAAAACAACGGGGAACTTTCGGGCGCGTTCTTCGAAGGCGGCATCGCCCGCGCGCGCCTGGCCCGCTTCGGCCCGCTTGTGAGCCGGGCGATCCGGTTGCGCAACCGGGCGTTGCTGCGCGCGGACGCCTTCGTCAGCATGTCGTCGGACATCGCGGCGGAATACCGGGCGAACGGGGTCGAGTCGTCGCGCATCGTTTCCATCCCGCAGACCGTGGATGTCGAACGGTTCCGGCCGGCAACCGCCGAGGACAAGACTGCTCTTCGCGCGCAACTGGACTTGCCGGGCGACCGCCGCATCGCGGTCTTCACGGGCCGGCTCGTCTCCTGGAAAGGCCTGCCCCTTCTGCTGAACGTATGGCGCGATCTTGCGCCGCGCCATCCCGGCACGCTGCTCCTGCTGGTCGGCGGCGGCAGCGCCGACATCTACAACTGCGAACAGGAACTGCGCGCCTTCGTCCAACGGCATGGCCTGACGGACTCCGTCCGGTTTACGGGCGATGTCGCCAACGTGCACGACTACCTGCGCGCCTCGGACCTGTTCGTTTTCCCGTCCCTGAACGAGGCGTTCGGGGTTTCGCTGATCGAAGCCATGGCCTGCGGCCTGCCGCTGGTTTCCACCGACAACGGCGGCATCAAGGACATCCTGACGCACGGCCAGGACGGGCTCGTGGCCCGCACGGGCGACGAGGATTCGCTGCGAACGGAACTGGAAACGCTGCTGAACGAGCCAACCCGCGCGACCGAACTGGGAAAGGCAGCGCGGCAAACCGTTCTCAACCGCTACTCGCAAGCGCAGGTCGGCGCCGCCTACGCCAAGCTGTTCGAAGATCTTCACGGACGAAACAAATGAATAGGACGATCCTGATCCGCAACGCGCGCCTGCTGGACCCGCTCGCCTGCCGGGACGAGGTGGCGGACATTGGTCTGGCGGACGGATTGTTCGCCGATCCCGTCGCGCTGCGCGGCAAGCCGGATTTGGACTTCGACGCGCGCGGGCTCGTGGCGCTGCCCGGCCTGCTGGACATCCATGTCCATTTCCGCGAACCGGGCGACCCGCAAGCCGAGACGGTCGCTTCGGGCAGCCGGGCCGCCGCGCGCGGCGGGTTTGCGACAGTTGCGGTCATGCCCAACACGCAGCCGCCGCTCGATACGCCCGCCCGCATCCGCGATCAAATCGAACTCGGACGACAAGCCGGTCTCGTGCGCATCCTGCCCGTCGGTTGCCTGACCTGCGGGCGCAAGGGCGAAGAACCGGCCGATCTGGACGGCATGGCCGCCGCCGGGGCGGTCGCCTTCTCGGACGACGGCGCCACCGTGGCCAATCGCGACCTGATGCGCCATGTCATGCGGCAGGCCGCCATGCTGAAGCGGCCGGTCATGGATCACGCGCTGGATCCGGAACGGGCCGGCGCGGGCGTTCTGCACGCGGGCGAAACGGCCCGCAGGCTCGGTCTGCCGGGCATCCCGTCCGAAGCGGAAACCGTCATTGTCGAACGCGACATCGCCTTGTGCCGGGAAACGGGGTGCGCCACGCACGTTCAGCATGTGTCGGCCGCCGCCTCGGTCGCCTTGATCCGGGACGCGCGCCGGCAGGGCTTGCCCGTGAGCGGCGAAGCCACGCCCCATCATCTGCTGCTCTGCGACGAAGACATCCCGAACGACAACGCCGACTTCAAAATGAATCCGCCGTTGCGCGCGCGCGCCGATCGCGACGCGCTGCTGGCCGGCGTCGCCGACGGAACGCTGCAGGCGTTCGCCACAGATCATGCTCCGCATACGGCGGAGGCGAAGCGGCAAGGCTTGCTGCGCGCGCCGTTCGGTGCGATCGGTCTTGAAACCGCTGCGGCCGTCACCTATACCGCCTGTGTGGTCTCCGGACGCATGAACCTTGCCGACTGGGCGCGCCGCTGGACGGTCGGGCCGGCCGACGTGCTGGGTCTGCCGCCGCCTTCGCTGGCCGCAGGCCAGCCGGCGAATCTGACTTTGTTCGATCCGAACGTCTCTTTCGTGGCAGGCCTTGATCTGTTCGCCTCGCGCTCGCGCAACTCGCCTTTTCTCGGACGGCGCCTGACGGGTCGCGTCGCGGCCACGTTTTTCAGGGGCGTTCGAACATGGAGCAAAATAAACGGCGCAAAGGGACAGGGGTATTCTTGTCTCAGATTTCTTAGGATTTCTTAGGGACACACAAATAGTTTCACTTTTTTCTGGAAATCGCCAGTTCAAATTACTTCATGTAGGTAAAGGGACCGTTTTTTCCCGGAAAGGATTTGAAATCATGCGCGAAGCAAGGATCAAGGCGGAGGGAGCGGGCTGTTACCACATCATGAGCAGAGCCATCGAGGGCCGATTCATCTTCGGCACAGCCGAAAAGGAGTTCTTCCGCCGCCTCATGCGCAAGCTGGAAACGTTCTGCGGGGTGCGCATCGTGACCTACTCCATCCTCTCGTCGCATTGGCATATACTGCTGGATGTTCCTGAACGGCAGGACATTGACGACAAAGAGCTGCTCAGGCGCATCCGCTTGCTCTACGGCGGCATGAAGGCCAAAATGGTCGCCGAAGAGCTGAAGACCCTCGCGAACGAGAGCAACCTCGCCGCCGCCGAACGGCTCCGGCGGTCCTACACCTACCGCATGTACGATCTGAGCGAGTTTTGCAAATGCCTGAAACAGCGGTTCAGTCAGCATTACAACAAGAAACGCGACCGATGCGGACCGCTTTGGACCCAACGTTTCAAGAGCGTTCTAGTCGAAAACTCCGTGGACGCCCTGTTGACCATGGCTGCCTATATCGATCTGAACGCTGTCCGGGCCGGTTTGGCGCAGGATCCCAAGGATTACCGCTGGTGCGGATACGGCGAAGCACTG
>SLKS01000029.1 GCA_007134465.1 Kiritimatiellia bacterium
ACGATCCGGTCCAAGACCGTTTCGAGACGCTGGCGGCCAACTGCACGCCGCATCTTTGGGGCGGCTGCGTTACCCGGCGTCTGATCGTGACAGGCGCTTCGACCCCAGATGGAACGGTCACCGTTTACGACCGTCGCTCGCGAAAAATTGTCCGGCGTTTTGTTCCTTTGCATCCGCAAGCCTTCTACCATTATCGCTTTCTCGAAGCGCCGGACGGCAAGATCCTGATCGTCAGTTGCTTCCCGAAAGCGGTTCTCACCCTGCTCGATCCCGACACGCTGGAGCCGGAGCATTGCCTGCCCGAAGCCCTGGCCGACGTCACGGACGCGCATGGCGGACAGTTTCTCGACGGCCACCGGCTCTATCTGCATCACGGCAACCTGTCGCTGATTGTGAGCTATCCGAATTTCGAGACGCTGGCCCGCATCCGCGCGCCGCGCGCAGTCGGGGGATGGGGCCGAAAAACCGTGCTGCTGCCCGACGGCCGCGTGGCGGCCTGGGGTTTCGGCACCAACCGGCCCTACGCGCTCGATGTCGGCACGCGTCGCTGGACACCGCTGATTGACCGGCCGGTCGTTCCGGTCGAAGCCGGCGATTCGGACGGTCATGCGGACGCCTGGTGCGCGTTGCCGGACGGAACCGTGGCCGGCATCACCACCGGCCGGGTCTTCTTCCGGATCGTACCCGGCGCGCGCCGGGCCGAAACGCAATATCTGAACATCGTCGGACGCTCGTCCGGGGCGCCGTTGCTGGTGGTTCCCTCCCTGCGCAAAGCGTTCGGATCGGCCCATTGCCTGCAGCAGTTCTGGGAAGTGAACCTGGACACGGGCGCCGGCCGCAATCTGGGCCGTTGCGGGCCCGGCGGCGGACAGGTCAACGCCATGGTCTGGGATGCCGATCTGCGTCGGCTGTTCATGGCCAGCTACACGAGCGCCTCGGTGATGGAATACGACCCCGCCCGCAACGGACGTTTCCCGGACAATCCCCGCATCCTGGCCACGGTCGGCCACGAGCAGATGCGTCCGCTCGAAATGATTCGCGTCGGCGAATCGCTCTGGATGACCAGTTCGGCCAAGTACGGCGTTGCGGGCGGGGCGCTGAGCCGCATCCATCGCCGAACCGGCGCCGTCAAAACGTTCCGCCACCTGGTACGCGACCAGACCCCGACCACCATGCTCGCCGCGAAGAACGGTTGGTGGCTGTACCTGGCCACAACCGTCGAAGGCGACAACCAATCCACGACGGTTGCCGAAAACGCGCGCGCCTGCCTGGTCGTCTTCGATACGCGACGCGAAAAGGTTCTGCGCGCCTTCGCGCCGTTCCGTTCAGCCCATACGCTTTGGCTCTGGACGTTCCTGCCGGACGGACGCGTCCTGTTCGGCGACGGCCCTCCCTTTGCGGACGGCGCCGTTCTCTGGGTCTGGAACCCGCGAACCGACGACATCGTCCGGTTCGGCGCAGCGCCGACCGGCCTGCGACAGGCGCTGCTTGCGCCGGACGGCGCGCTGTGGGCGACGGGGTACGAAGGCATCGGCCCCCTGCAGCCGGGAGACCCCTGCCGGATCGCTTCGGTGATTCAACCGTCCGTCGCGCGCCGGGCCTTCGACCGCGTCTGCAAGTTCCTGCAATGGCAAGACGCCAAACTGTGGTTTTCGACCGGCGACCGGTTCGCCTGTATCGAAACAGGCTCAATCAAATTCATGAAACAATCTTTTTTTCCTTTTGACAGCGGCAATCGGTTTACGATAGCGCGAGACGAAAACGGATAAAGAAAGGATGCGAATCCATGATCACATTCGACAGGGCAGACCTGATGCGGCGTGCGATCGCAACAGCCGACTGGTTTGCGAACAACCAGGTCATGCGTACGCATCTGGCCGATCATGGCCGCTTCGAGAACCAGATTCGCGTCCGCGGACGACAGGAAAAGACAACCTACGCGACCAACTGGACCATCGGCATGACGGTCATCGCCCTGCTGATGGCCTGGCGGCGCACCCGCGACGCGCGCTATCGCGAAGCCGCGCGCCGTGCCGGAGAATACTTGAAGTCGCTTCAGATACTGGACGCGAGGAATCCGACCGTGTTTGGCGGGTTCCGCGAAGACACTCCGCAAGGCGACTGGTTCCATCCTCGCGACGCGCTCTCGGCAGCATGGGGCCTGCTGCACCTGCGCACGCATCTCGGCGATGCCGACTCTATGTGGCGCGCCAGACTCTATGCGGACTGGTTCGAGTCGCATGGCATGCGCGATGGCTATCCGGCATGGACCGTCTACACGGACGACCGCAAACCCTACTGGCAGAAAGGTTCGTTCCACGGCGGCAGCCCGCTGTTCTTTTTCGATCTGCACGCGGTTACAGGAACGCGCCGCTGGTTGCGCACCGGGCTCCGCATCTGCGATTCATGGCTGAAGCTTTTTCCCAAGCCGGACGGATCCATTGCCGTCGAGATCGATGCCGAGACCGGCAAGGATGTTACCGGTCTGAGCGACGACCCGAACCATACCGGCTGGCAGGACATGCACAAGACCAACGACGATTTCACCTCGCTGGCGCTGTTGCGCGCCTGGAAACTTACCGGAAAGGCAAAGTATCTGGATGGCGCCCGCCGCTTCCTCGATTGGGCGCTGACGAAGCAACGCGCCGACGGCGCCTTCGGCTCCGTAGCGGTAAACAGCGCCCAGCCGGTCCTGATCATCGAATTGCTCGACCTGGCACGCGCTACCCGCGTCCGCCGCTATCGCCAGGCGGCCCTGCAGGCCGTGCCCCATTTTCTTTCGCTTCAGGAACAGACCTCCGACAAGCCCCGCTTTGCCGGGGGATTCTACTGCGTGCATGGCGACTACGAGCACGACAGCCGCGTGGAACTGGGCATCCGCACCTCGTGCTACGCCCTGGCCGCCCTGCTGAAGCTGGAAAGCAAACGAACCTACGAAGGGTATACCGCTTAAGGCGGGCTGCGCCCGCAAACCAAGTGTGTGGGTATGTGGGTTTGGGAGTATGTGAGTTCACCCACACACTCACGCACTCACAAACAATGCCGCCTCCAATCTCTTGCTGTTTATGGCAGAGGCGGCAGGATAAGGCGCTAATGTCTTGCGAACAAAACAAACAGGAAAGGGTGCGCATGAACACACGTATGATTGTCGCCGCGTCTCTGCTGGCCAGCTTGGTCCCGACCAGCGGCGTACTGGCCGAAAACGAAGCCGCGCCGGAACGCCAACCGGCAAATTTAAAGGAACTGGCCCCGAACACTTTTGTCGATCTGCCGAACAAGCTGACCGACAAACCGAACTGGACAGAGCCTGTGTATGCGGCCGATGCCGGGATTCTGGTAGCTGTCGTCCGCAAAGATCGGCGCAGCGAACCGCAAACGCTCCATTTCGATTTCAATGTCGGCTTGTGGACTGCGCAAGACATTGAAACGCCAAGCGAAGTAGTTGGACGGCCAGATCGCCATGTGCCGCCCGGCGTCTACGACTCCAAGCGTAGGCGCGTCGTCTATGGCGGAGAATGGTCGTACGATCCCGTCGCACGCACCTGGGAAAACCTCGATGTTTCCACCAAGCTGTACGGCAAGACATATCCCGGCGCCCCGGACGCCAAAAGCGCCAACATGGTTTACGATCCTGTCCAGGACGAGATTCTGCTGTTCCCGTATCAAGGCGGTGCGAACTGGGACGAGTGGGAGGATACCCGCCGTCTGAAAGGCCATTTGGGCACCATGGTCTTCAGCTTCAAGGATCGGGTCTGGCGCCGGATGGAACTGGGCAGAGAACCGATTCGCCAGGCGCGCACGGCCGTGTACAACCTGTATGTCCGGCAATGGAAGCTGACCGAAGCACTGGCGGTGTTGCGGCGCAACAGCTACGCCGACGGTTTGGAGAAAGTCAAACCGGAGATCATCGAAATGGCGGATGCCCAGCGCGCGCTGGCCAACGACACCCGCAATCTGGCCACAGCGCTGGCCGGACGCAAAGGCGAAGACGCTTACGAAACCGCGCAGTTCGCAGAAGCGGG
>SLKS01000324.1 GCA_007134465.1 Kiritimatiellia bacterium
TCGCAAAGAAAGACAGTTGTGCAGTTTTATGGCCACACCAATCGGGTGTTAGGGCGCATCTCTGCAAGCTGTTCTCCATCTTTGTGTTCTCTGTGTTCTTTGCGGTTATCTGCTCTTTCCAAGTTTAACTATGCTGAAAAGCAAGGCTCATGCCATGCGCGAAGCGGCATAGTCGAGCAGAGCGCCGGGCAAGGCGGCCAGCGAGGGCAGAACCAGGGCCGGGCCCGGATCGGATTCGGCGGCGGCGGTCGGCCATGCGCCCGTCCGCACAACCCGAACCGGGATCATGCCCGCCTCGCGCGCGGAGGCGAAGTCGGCTGTTTCGGCGGCGCCGACATAGGCCATGCGCCGCAGCGGCGTCTCCAGCGCCAGCTCGGCCAGCATCAGAGACCCGTGTATGCTCTCGGCATACTCCGGCGCGCCCGCGCACAGCAGGCAATCGAGCAGATTGTCCAGCCCGAGCGCGCGCGCCTTGGCCTCGTGCGCGCATGGATTGTTGCGGCTGACCAAGCCCAAACGTACGCGCCGCGCACGCAAATAGGCCAGAGCAACGGCGGCATCCGGATACAGGGTCAACCGCGGCGCGTGCGTCCAATAGACATGCCGGCAGCGAATCAGCGCGGCTCCGATCTCGCCGGCGAAACGCTGCCGCAACGCGCGCTCGAGCCCGGACAGTCCGTCGCCATCCTCCGCATGCGGCGCCATGGCCTCGTACAGGCGCACGCCATGCGCCGCAAACAGATACTCGTCTACGGCCCGATAGCCGCCCAGCGCGTATTGACGGCGCGGATACAGCACATCGTCCAGATCGAACACCACGCCGCCGATCGGAGACCCGTCGTACGGCGGCACACCGTTTCCGGCGTTGTAAAGCGTGTCTTTCATAAGCAATTGGCCCTTCTCGTCAATCTTGGCGGACAGGTCGGACACGTGCCATTTAACCTAAGTGGAGCAGTTGATTTACCGCAAAGAGCACAAAGATCGCAAAGAAAGTCAGTTGTGCAGTTTTATGGCCACACCAATCGGGTGTTAGGGCGCATCTCCGCAACCTGTTCTCCATCTTTGTGTTCTCTGTGTTCTTTGCGGTTATCTGCTCTTTCCAGGTTTAACCACCCGCTGCGCTGGAGGACACGGAGCCACGGAGACGTGCGCCTGCGGCGCAGTCGCACGTTTTCAGCGTTTCATCACTCCGCATTCATCGTTCATCACTCTCTTCGCCTACCGGCGTTCGGAGCAGGTGCGCAGAAGCCGCGCGTAGGCGGCAAGGTGAGCGGCAAGTAGCCGCAAGCGGCCATTGACGGCTCGAGTAACGGCATCGTACACCGAAAGACCTTGCATAGCTTCGCCTTTCATCGTTCCTCCTTATCGCAAGCGCCGCCTGCGCATGCATCCTCATTACAGATTTTAAATTTCATATTTCAGATTTCTTATGCGCCCATACGGAAAATGAGAGTTTCCAACATGTCGTCAATCATCGTGAACAGCCGGACGGCGGCCTGATAGGCGCGCTGGGCGGAGACGAGCTCGATCAGTTCCTCGTCGAGGTTGACCCCGGTCTCGGCCTGGATCGCGTCGCGCAGCATGCCGACCACGGCCGCGCTGTCTTGCGCCATCTGCCCGGCGTTTTCGACGCGGGCGCCGAGCGAACCCATGGCGCCGGTGAAATATTCGAGAAAGGTCAATTCGTTCAGGCCGGCCAAACGCACATGGGCAAGCCCGGCGATTTCCAGCGCTTTGGCCCCGTTGCCCGGACTGGGCGCGTCGGCGGCGGCGATGGCGCGCGGGTTGTTGTTTATGGGGTTGGACGCGTCGCGAAGAAGAGGATGGACCGTCATGTCGGCCGCGCCGGTTCCCGCGAAGAAATCGAGAACGCTCGGATTGCCGTCGAGATCGTAGGCGTCGGGGCCGTTGTGAACGGCGTTGACCGCGTTCATCATCTCGCGGGCCAGTGTATCCAGCATGGCGCGCAGGGAATCGGCAGTATCCACGACATTGGCCCAGCCGCCCAGCCGCCCGCCGTTCACGGCCACTGCGACACCGTCCACCTCGAAACGCACGGCCGGCTCGGTCGCAGCCGCAATGTCGGTCAAGACCAGCTCGTTGCGCACGGAACCGTCGCCGCTCACAAGCGTTTGGCCGTCCAGCGTGACGTTGTAATCGGCGTCCACGACAATGTCGAGCGCCTCGCTCAGCTCGCGCAACAGCTCCGTGCGCTTGTCGAGCAGATTGTTCGGCTGAAAATGGGACAACGAATACGAAATGCGATAGTTCAGGTCTTCCAACTGGGTCAGCATCGTGTTGATGCGCTCGACTTCGCCCGGCATCAGACCGGCATAGGGCGCGGCTGCGCCCGCCACGATCTGAGATCGGAAATTGTCCAATCGGTTGTCAAGCGTCCGAAACTGGTCGGCCAGCGCGGCGCCCTGCTCGATCAGCACGCTGCGGAAGGCGAGCGTATCGGGATGCACTGCCACATCCTGCCAGGCGTTCCAGAACTTATGCATGCTGTCGGCGAGCGAAGCCGCATCCGCGTCGGGCGCGAGCAAAGCTTCCAATTGGCCCAGTCCCTGGGCCTGCGCTTCATAGTAGCCCGCGTACCCCGTCTGTTCCAGCAGCAACCCTTCTTTCATGGCGTTGAAGGAGCGAATCACGCCGGCAACAGTGACGCCCGCACCGCGATCGTACTTGCGGATCTCGGTCATCGTCGGATCAATGGCCGGATTGGTCGCCAACGCCACACGCTTGCGGTGATAGCCCGGCGTATGAACGTTCGCGATATTGTCGCTGACCACGTTCAAGCGCTCCTGATGCGCCAGTATCGCGCTGCGCGCGATCGTCAAAGAATCATGTAGAGAGGCCATAAGAATGGTTTATGGTTAATGGTTTATGGTTAATGGTTCGTTCTCGTTCTCGCCGTCGTGTGCTTTATCGTTCTTCGTTCGTTGCGCCGCCGGACCTTATTGACCCTATTGACCTTGTTGACGAAGCATGCGACGCCCGCCTTCGCAGACACTGATCACATTCTTTCCCTTGTCCCGACGCTGTGCTGTTCACATTGTTCGTGCTTCGGGTTTCCCCGTTTCGGGCTTCCTTCGTGCTTGGGTGTTTCGTGCTTCGGATTTCCTTCACCCTCATCCCTGTTGATGCACCAGAATTGGCGCGCTGGAACCGCGCACGCGTCCGGCGGCGTCATAGGCGCTGGCGCGCGGCGCGGCCGAGTTCTGCAAAAAGGCCAGCGTGCGATTGGCCACATCGAGAAACGCCGAGGCCAACCGCCGGTTTGTACGCTGCAAGCCGCGCGCGCGTGTCGCCAGCGCGGACAGCGCTTGCTTCCGCTCGGTATCGGCCGGACCGGGATCCTGCGCTTCAGGCCGATCCTGCCGGGCGCGCAACTGCAACATGAGCTTCTCCTGTTCCGCAAGCGCCGCCATAATGGCTTCGGGCCGGCGTTCGATCAGCGCCTGCTGCAAATGCTCCGCCTGACCGGCCAGCGTCTCCAGCAGGCATTCCAGGGATACTGTTCCGTCGGACGCATGGGTTTCCGCACGTTCGTTCATCGCAGTCCATCCTGTTCTGCCATTTGCGCGAGCATGGATTCGGCCAAACCGAACGCGCCTTGCCTGCCGAGAGCGCGCGCGGCCTGTTCCATCGCGAAATCCCGCATGTTCTCGCTGCCGACCCCGGCCTCGCTTTCGTCGCGCCATGCCGATTTCATGCCTTCCTTGAGGATCATGGACAGCAATATGCCCTCGAACTCCTTGCAGGCCTCTTTGAGACGCGGATCGGCCACGCGTCCGCTCTCCGGCATGGCCGCGGCGGCATTCTGTTGAATAGCAAATTCGTTCATGGCTGCTCGTCTTCCCTGTTGTCTTCCTGCGGCGGCAGAGGCCTGCCGCCCTCCAGTGCCTGGTTCAATTTCCGGCGGTCGCGGCCGCCCGCTCCAACCTTCGTGTCCTTCGTGCTCTTCGTGGTTAATCCTTGACTCTTCCGGCGGCAGAGGCCTGCCGCCCTCCATGTTTATCGGACGGATCTGACCGATCGGACCGATCACCAACACTGATCACTGTTTACTGGTCACTGGTCACTGGTCACTGGCCACTGGCCACTGTCTCCCTCTACATCGCGTTCAATTCCATTTGAATGGCGCCGAGCCGATGCAGAGCCTGAAGGATGGAAATCAGGTCTCGCGGCGTGGCGCCCATGATATTGAGGGTATCGGCCAGATCGCGCACGGTCGTTGTGGTGGGCACGACCATGACACGCGCCTTTTCCTCTTCCACGGTCACCTCGGTATCGGGCGTTTCCAGCGAACGTACATCCAAGTCGGCGTCGCGCAGGCCGATGGCCAGATGACTGGGATGCGAAGGATGCAAGGTTTCGTTTATGGTTACGGTAATGTTGCCGTGCGCGACAACGGCCTGGCCGATATGGACATCGCCGCCCATGACAATGGTGCCGGTCCGTTCGTTGACAATGACGCGCGCTTGCATGTCCGGCTGGACGCGCAGGTTTTCCAGGCGGGCGACGAACGAGGCGGCCTGGCCGATGTCGAGCGTCTCCTCCGGTATTTTCACGGTCACGGTGGAAGCGTCGCGCGCGACGGCCAGTCCGCCCGCCTCGCGATTGATGGCATCGGCCATGCGATTGGCGGTTGTGAAATCCGGGTGACGCAGAATCAGATGCATCAGGCCGTTCCGGTAGAAACTGCCCGATTGCGACACGCGCATGACCGCCGCGGACGGAATCGTGCCGGAGGTCGTGTGGTTGCGTGTGACGGTCGCGCCGCCGGGCGCGTCGCGGCCGGCGCTGAAGCCGCCGAGCGTCACGCTGCCCTGGGCCAGTGCGGTCAGCTCGCCGTTCGGATCCAACAGCGGGGTCATGACCAGAATGCCGCCTTCCAGCGATGTGGCGTCGCCGACCGAAGAAACCTGCACGTCTATGCGGTCGCCCTCCTTGTGAAAAGCCGGCGCCTGGGCCGTCACGAGCACGGCCGCCACGTTCATGCTCGAAATGTCCTGGGGCCGAATGGAGATGTTGAAATTCTCCATCAGATTCGCCGCCGTCTGACGGGTAAGTTGCAAGTCCTTGTCGCCGGTGCCGCGCAACCCGACCACCACGCCGTAGCCGACCAGGTCCAGACTTTCGAGTCCGGCAATGCGAGCGATATCTTTGATGCGCGACGAGCCCGGCCCTGCGGCGGCAACGCCTTGCCTTGCCGAGACGGTCGGCGCAAGCCCGATCAGCAAAGCGCACAAAGCGAGGCGAAAGACAGAGGGGGTCGCCATCCCTGAATTCTGGTCCGTCATATCTGCGCTCCTAAAGCGGGCTGCGCCCGCATCTCAAATCCCAAATCTCATATTTCATATTTCATATTTCAAATGGACAGGGTCAGAACGGATTGAGCCAGTTCCAGAACCGGGTGAGCAGCCCCATTCTCTGGCTGCGCACGATCGGGCCGCTGCTTTTGTATTGGATCGAAGCGTCCGCGACACGATCGGACGAAACGGTATTGTCGCTGGCAATATCGCGCTGACGCACAGTGCCGGTCAGCACCAGCTCGACGTTTTCGTCCTGCACGATCATGGAACGGCGGCCTTCGATCATGAGGTTGCCGTTCGGCAGGACTTCGGTAACGCGTGCGGCCATTCTGGTGACCAGTCGGTCGCTGTTGGCGGACGAGCCGCTGCCCTGGAAGCTGCGGCTGGCGTCGAGCGAGATCGAAGGCACAACGGCGTTCGTCCACGGCGTGGCCAACTGATCGAGCGTGGGATGGCGAACGCTCAGTTCGCCGCCGATCGAAGAGTTCTTGCTGGTGGCGCTTTGCGCGGCGCGCGAGGCTTCGGCCTGCTCCTCGATCACCACCGTGAGCAGGTCGCCCACGTCGCGCGCGCTGGTATCGGCCACCAGCCGCGTGGCCAGGCTCCAGGACGGCTTCGCGTCCTCGGCTCCCGCTGCCAGCGCCGGAAGCGCGAGCAGCGCGACCAACGCGGTTACAGCGGCGGTCGGCCGGCGTTTAGCGGTTGCGTTGCGAGCGGTCATGATGTTCTCCTTTTTTGAGACCACACAGTGGTCTCAAACGAGAGTGTAAAACCAGACCACACAGTGGTCTCAAACGAGAGTGTACACCTAAAAATCCACGGTGGCTTCGCGCACGTCGGTGAGGCGAACCAGAAAACGGCGGCGCGAGGTTTCGTTCATGCACAAAATTCGTTCCCCGCGGCGGCCCGTGGCCAAGGCGGTGGCGCGCAAGGACACCTGGAGCCCGCCGCGCACGGCGGTGACATTGACCGTGTCGCCGCGCCTGGCGCTGACGGGCTGAACCAGAAAATGCGGGGCCAAGGGTTGATTGGCGCGGATTTCGCGGTTGACCTCCATGCCGACAACCGCTTCCTCTTCAGGCAGATAAGGCCGCGCGGCGGCGGGCGGCATCCAGATCGTGTCGAGATCGTCCATATCCAGCACATGACCGCGCGCCAACGTGCGGGCGGCCACCCAGACCTGCTGCATGGGCTCGATGCGAGCCGAAACGGACACGGACCGCGCGGGCGAGCCGGGCACAGCCACTTCCGCGGCGAACCGGTAGCGGTTCGGCCGGTCTTCGGGCGTCATGCTTCGCACTCGGATGTTCGGATCGCCATTCGACAAGGCGATTTCGACCGGTTCGTTCTCGCTTTCGATATGCAATTCCGTTCCCTGCCATTGCGGCTGTTCGAGCGCATAGGCGCGAATCGCCTCGTGCAATTTTTCGGAAGCCAGCAGCGTACCCACCCGCCCCAGCGCAAGCTGCGCCTCGCCGCGCAGCACGACATGCCGCATGTCGGGATAGCGGTTCAGCTCGGCGGCGATCGCCGTCAAGGAAAGGCGCGTCTGTTCGCCGGGCTGAGGCGCGCGCACGACTTCGCGGTCGAGCCATGTTTCAGGCAACGCGTAGGGCGCGCGCACGATGTCGCGCAGCAAAACCATGGCGCCCTGCACGGATTCGTTGGACCGCAACTCTACCGTCTGCCCGCGCAACAAGCCGGCGCCCAGCGTCGCCAAAACCGCCAGCGCGTACGCGCACCAGAACGGCCTGACCGGTTTGAACAGCCTTTTTCTTTTCATGATGGCAGCCTTTTCAGTTTTCTGCGACCCGGTGACCAGATGACCCGCAAGCGACACTGTTTACTGATCACTGATTACTGATTACTTCTTCCCTTCTCCCATCAACCATCAACCATTCTTCATCATCTCAAATTATTGACATGTCCCATCATTTCGTCGCTGGCCTTGATGGCCTTGGATGCCGCTTCGTAGGCGCGCTGGGAAGTGATCATATTGACCAGTTGCTCGGCCGCATTGACATTGGAAGATTCCAGGTGGCGATGCGCCAGGAAGCCAACGCCGTTTTCGCCGGGATTCTGGCCGGTCTGCGGATCGCCGCTGGCCTCGCTGGCCTTGTACAGGTTCTTGCCGACCGAGCGCAGGCCGGCCGGATTGATGAAGCGCACGAGCGTCAAGCGCGATTTGGAGACCGACACGCCATTGACAATGGCGGAAAAGGCGCCGTCGGGCGCGATGGTCACATCGGTGGTGCCCGGATCGATCGAATCGAAGCCGGCCACCCGGTATCCATCGAGAGTGACGACCTCGCCGGCGCCGTTGATTTTGAAGGCCCCGTCGCGAGTATAGGCGGATTCCCCGTCGGGCATGACCACTTCGAAAAAGCCGTCGCCCTCGATGGCCAGATCGAAATCGCCGCCGGTGTTGATCAGCGCGCCCTGCTGAAACGCGCGAGCGATGCCGGCCACACGGGCGCCGTGCCCGACCTGAATGCCGACGGGGATCTGCCCTTCCCCGCTGTCGGCCCCAGGCGTGCGCAAACTGGAATAGAGCATGTCCTGAAAACTGATGTGACTGGTCTTGAATCCGGTGGTATTGATGTTCGCCAGGTTGTTGGCGATGGTATCCATTGCCAGCTCCTGGGCTCTCATGCCCGTGACCGCCGACCACAATGCGCGTTCCATGGTGTACGTCTCCTTCTACATAGACAATTGCCGGATAGTGGCTTCCTGCGCCTGATCCAGTTGCTTGAGCATGCGCTGGCCGATCTCGAACGCGCGCGTGGCGGCGATCATTTCGGCCATTTCCTCGAACACCGTCGTATTCGATCCTTCGACCGCCCGATTGGTCGCGCGTCCGGACGCCGGCGGTTCCGGCTCGATGTCGGGCGGCGCGGCGAACAGTCCGGGCCCGACACGCCGCAGAACGTTCGGATCGGCAAAAGAAGCCAGGCGGACGGAACCCCAGACCTGCTCGCCGCTGCGCAATGCGCCGTCGGCGTCCACAGTCAGTTGCGACAAATCCGCGTTTTCTGGTATCCGCAAGGGCCCGTCGCTGCCCAGAACGGAAAAACCGCCCGCCGTCACGATGGCGCCGGTCGGATCGAGCTGGAACCGGCCATTGCGCGTGTAGAACGACTCGCCGTCCTGCTCGACAACAAAGAAGCCGTCGCCGGCAATGGCGAAATCCAAAGGATTGCCCGTTACGCGCAAGGGCCCGGCGGAATGGTCGGTGACACGCTCCGCCGCCTGGCTGCGGCCGTCGAACGGGGACCCCGATTCCGCCGCCGAGCGCATCATGGCGTCGAAGGAGGTTTGCGCGGTCAGCGTTTTCTTGTAGCCCGGCATGGAATGGTTGGCCAGATTGTCGGTCACGACATCGAGCCGGTCCATCTGGTACAGCATGCCGCGCAAGGCGGCCTGGGTCGAAAGCGCATTCATGGCTGCGGATAAAGCAAGGCCAATGCCATGGGAAGAATGGTTAATGGTTAATGGTTGATGGTTGATGGGAGAAGGGAAGAAGTAATCAGTGATCAGTAAACAGTGATCAGTTTGTCACCTGCGGGTCACCGGGCATGCCACGCCGTAGGCTTTGCGAAGGCGGGTCACCGAGTCACGGCGGGCACGCCACGCCGTCTTGTCCTGAATCGCGTTAGCGAAGAAGGGCTTGTCCGCCGTCATGTCCGCCGTCATGTCCGCCGTAGCCGCGCAGCGCGAAGGCGGAAGCCGCGCAGCGCGAAGGCGGAAGCCGCGAAGCGCGAAGGCGGAAGCCGCAAAGCGCGAAGGCGGAAGCCGCGAAGCGCGAAGGCGGGAGGAAAGAATTGCCGGTTAGGCTTCGACCAGGCGCCGGAAGATGGCGTCCACGGCCGTATCGGGGATGGCGTCGGGCAAGCCCTGATCGCGGAATTTTTGGACCATGTCCGGCCGCGGCCGATGCAGGCGGAAGAGCGCTTCGGGTTGACGGGACATAAGGCGCGCCAGCGCGGACATGTGCACGCCGTCGCCGCGAATCGGTTCCCCGGTTTGGCCGGCGGCGTTCGTGCGTGTTGGCGATGCGGCGCTCATGCCCTGGGCAACCCTATAGTTCTGGTCTATTCCGAAAATATTCATGGTTGGTTTCCTTTCCTATCGGCAGAATGAACCGGATTCTTAAACGCCTCGAACAGTCTTTGCACGCAGCGCGCCGACACGAACGCGCTGTATTCGGCCGGCGACCGCAGCAGAATGTCTAGATTGTGCGCATCGTACTTGCGGGCGCGCCGGGCCTGAAGCCAATCGTCCATGGCGACAACCACTTGCTGTTCCTCGGCATGGAAAGAGCCGTTCAGCTCGGCCAGCGGCTCTCCGGCGGCGATATCCACCAGGGTCATGCGCAAGGCCAGAACCTGAGGCGGGTACGGCCGCCAGGCGTTCACATGCACGCAGAGCGCGTAGGGCGCATTGAACAGGGCGCCCAGACGGACGATCTCGTCCAGATCGAATCGTCCGCCAGCGTCGGCAATGTTGTCTTCGCGCCAATAGCGCGCCGGCACGGCCGAATCCAAAGAAAACGGATGCAGAGGCGTCGCGTGCTGTATTTCGCGAATCATGTTGTTCAACAATCCCTGCCGAGCATCCGGCGGCGCCGCCTTTCCGACCGGCGTCAGGACGAGCAGCCGGTCGCCGACCGAAAAAGCCGCGTCGCGGTCGGTCCGCATCACGCGAATCGGCTCGATTCGCTCGGGCGTCCTGCTCCAATGCCCGAAATCCACGCCGCGTTTGGCCACGCAACCCGCCAGCGGCAGGGCCGACAGCAACGCCAAAACGGCCGCCAGCCGGACAGGCCCGCAGTTTGTCCAGCCATTCGCATTATGATGCCGTCCCCCGCGACCTTGCGTCGCGGGAACGGGAGATTGGGGTGGAAAGGCGCGTCTTCCCATCCCAATCTCTGGCGCCTGCCACGCAAGGCGGCAGGGGGCCAAGTCATAATGCGTATGGCCGCAGTTTGTCGCTTTTCGCTTCATGCCTTTTCCGGTTCGTATTCGCAATTGAGATCGGCATGCCGACCGCAAGGGCATTCGATTCTGAGTCCGACCATGCGATTGTTTTCCTTGACCACATGGATGCGGATGCTGTCCTTGTCGCCGCCTGCGGCGGGCCGCGGCGACACCGTACGCTTCGACACGACAACGTGGGAAGCGTCAATGACTCGACTGGTTTCCAGCTTGCCGAACGGCGCCGCCTTGCGGCGGCGTCCGCCGCTCAGCACCTGTTCCGCGTCCACAAAGTATTTGTCGCGCAGAAGTTGATTGGTGTCTTTTTCGATATTGGCCATGGCATGGTTCCCTGAAACAGGCAAATCTTTGGGTTGGAAAGCAAACGGCGTGCCACAGGGGGAATGGTTGATGGTTAATGGTTGATGGTTCTTCTTCAAGCTGCGCATGCAGGATGGTGAATTCCTCGTTCTTCGTTGGAGGGCGGCAGGCCCCTGCCGCCGGAATGAATGCGACCGGGCGTCGAGAGGCGGGCGTCGGGCATGCCACGCCGTCATGTCCGCCGTAGCCGCGAAGCGCGAAGGCGGAAGGTTTTGCGAAGGCGGGCGTCGCATGCGCCGTCAACAAGGTCAATAGGGTCAATAAGGTCAACAGAACCAAGAACGAAGAACGAAGAACGGTTCTTCACCCGTTGCGGGAGACGAACTGGCCTTGGACGGAGGCGGCGCCGTAGGCTTGCCCAATGCGGATGGAGGTTTGGCGCGTAGCGCCGAAATCGTCCAACTCGTCCTTGAGCGCCTGTAGAATTTCCCCGCCACGTTCGAGCCAGGCGCGATTTTGCGCGGCGAGCTTCTCCAGAAGCGCCCGGGGCAGGCTGGCGGCAGGATCGCCCGCCTGCAGCTCTTGCATCATTTGATGGCGCTGGCGCCACAAGTCGCCGACTCGTTCGGCATCCTGACGGTCCAGAGCCGTTTCTATTTGGGCGGCAATGCTGTCGAATGGATCTTGCGGCATGGTATTCTCCGCCAATCTCGCATTGTTGCGTCAAAAAACGAGAGGATTCGGTGGACGACTACGGCGACGACTACGGATTACGAGTGACGGAAGCCCGCCTGCAACGCTGCAACGCTGCGGGCAGGTCGTTCCCCGTAGTCGTCGCCGTAGTCGTGTTCCGTTTTTGTGTTCTGAAAAGGCTTCACCCTGAGAACGCGAACTGGCCGGAAGCGCTGGCAGGGGCGGCGGCGGCTGCGCCTTCCTCGTTTCGCGGCTCTTTTTCGGCCACTTTCCCCCACGTTTCGCGCAGGCCCGCCATCATGTCCAGCACGTCTTCCACCGGCTTGACGTTCTTGCGCAAATTGGCTTCCATGAGGTGATCGCTCATGAAATCGTACAGCCGATGCAAGTTGAAGGCGATTTCCCCGCCTTTTTCCATGTCGAGCGAGACCACCAGCTCGGTGATGATATTCTGGGCGCGCAGAATGTTCTGGCTGATTTTCTCGACATTTTCGGGCGCAGGTTCTCCGAAAGCCTCAATGGCGGTTTTAAGCGAGCGGATGCACTCGTCGTACAGCATCAGCACCAGTTGCATGGGGCTGGCCGTCATGATTTGCGTATTGCGATAGTTTTCCGCGCTTGCGTTCATTCCTGTCTCCCCTTTGCGACCTCGTGGCCGGGCTTCGATGCCTGTTCGGTTTCGTTTGTCGGCTTATTGCATGTATCTTTCGTTACGCCGGATTTTTGAACACCCGCTTCGCTCAAGGTAACGAAGGAACAAAGTCAGGCACGCCCCCTTTCGTTTCCTTCGTTGCCTTCTGTTCAATTCATTTGGATTGCGGGCATCAGCCCGCGTTAGCCGCTTAGCAGGTCCCGTGCCATGGGGTTGGACTCGAAAGCGGTCAAATCCGGTTCGCGTTCCGTTTCGATCGCCTCGCGCGCTTCCTGCGCCAATGCGGCAGTTCGGTTCGCGATGCGGGCGTAGGCTTCATAGTAACGGCGGGATCGGTGATGGATCAATATGCCTTCGGAAAACTTTTCCTCCTGTTCGGATTTCTTTGCGCTCATGGAAAAGCATGCCGCGCGCATGCACATGGAGGTCAGCATGTTGGCGTCGCGCGTTTCGAGGAGATGTTTGTCTGTTTCGGTCAGTTTGTCCAGCCATGTTCGCGCTCGGGCTTCGTCGCCGGGACCGGGCTGTCGCAACAGGGCGATGAGCCGGTTGCAAAGCATGGCGGCCTGCGTGGCCAAGGCCCCGGTTTCGGCAAGCCGGTCAACGGCTTCGTTCAGGGCCTGCGCCAGCGCGGGCGCCGACTCCGACGGGCGCCGATTCCGATACGCGTCCTCGATCGCGGCGTGCGCGTCGAACGGATCTCCCGCGAGTTCGCCCATACTTTCAGGATCGGCCAGCTCCAGGCCGCGGATGCGGGCGCCGTCGGTATTGAGGTTGACCAGACGCGTTCCGAAGCGCCTCAGGGCATAGTTTCCGATCAATTCGATATAGTTTCTCATATTGGGCATCGTATACACCGTATCCCGCCGGTTGCCGGGAACGGGGATCAGTTTGCGTATCACTTCCTGCGAGGCTTTTCGGCCGTGATACATGGAATAATCGGCATGGGACGATCCGTCGGCGCCAAGGCAAAGGTCGAGCCCGACCGTCGCGACAGGATCGCATCCGAACTTTACGGCCATATCCATGGCGGTGAGCGTTACCGTGCCGGCGGCGGCCAGACTTGCCGGTCTGTCGAAGTATTGCCGGGCCCATTGTCCGACCGGATTGCCGGATTCGCAGGTGACAAAGACGCCTTTGCATTGGCGAAGAACGGGCGGAAAACCCATCAGTGTGGACACGAGATACAGATCGGTACAGTCGCATGTGAACTGGCGACCGGTCAGGTAACTGGGATCGGCGGTCACGGCCAGGTCCGGCTTGATCCCGGCCTGGGCCAGCGGACGCAGGGCGGTGCCGACGGCGACGAGCACAAAACCGGCGCGATGCTTGGCGATGTGCGGCAGCGCGCTCGAAAGCGAAGGGCCGGCAGCGGCTACCAGCGCGGGTTTTCCGGGGAATAGGCCGAACAGCCGAGCAACACTCGGCTGCCGGACCAGCAACGGCAGATTCTTGAACGCATTGTACTGGCCATGCGGGCCTTGCACAATAAGCGTGCGCAGATTCGAGACGGAAAGCCGCATGTGTTCGCGGGCCGCCATCAGGGCGGCGGCATATATCGAGGCGTCTTCGGGAGGCACGGACGTCAGGTCGAAAAGGCGAATGCGGGGTTTTTTAGGCAAGTCCAGCATGGACCCCATGGCGCTGGCCACCGCCATGCCGTCTTCGCCCGCGTTCAGCTTGAGCCGCCCTGTCTCGGCCAAGGTTTCGAGCGGGTTGCGCAGAAACAGGCGGGCCAGCCGACCGGCGTCGCGCTCCAGTATCAGGAGCGAGGCTGTGTCGGGCAGAGCATCGAGCAGCGCGCAGAGCTCGCGCCCCTCGCCCAGGCCGGGAACAACAATCAGATCGGCTTCGGCTTCGGCCAGCCAGGTCTCGATGCGCTGCCGATCCTCGTCCGAGGGCTCGGCGAGAGGCAAGAAGTCCAAGGCGTCTCCGATCGCATCGCGCAAACGCTGCGCTTGCGCGGGATCGCAAGCGGCGAAACGGTCCAGTCGCGAAGCGGGGTTCGCAACATCTTCCGCTGTGGTCGTACATGTCGTCATGATCGAATTTTCGCGCTTGCCTCCGCGGCGGATGTATCGCCGTACTCGCGGGCGATCGAATCGCGCACGGACGGGAGCAACGTTCCGATGCGCGCGAGCGAGGCGGCGATTTCTTCCGCGAGCACCCGTCCCGCCTCGGCGACATCGCCGCGTTCCAGGCTGTTTCCGAAATCCTCCAGCCCTTTCCGGTAGGCGGTCATGGCCGATTCGAACGAACCCTGCGCGTCGGCGCAGGCAGCGCGGTCAACCCCGAAAACAGCGCTCACGTTGTTCTCGAACATGTTGAACTGGTGCAGATGCTCGGCCAGCGCTTTAATCTTGGGTATTTCCGGGGCGCCCTTGCGCAGGGCGTCGCCGCAATACCGCGCCTCGCGCGTCATGGCGTGAAGCCCGTCCAGCGACTGATCCAGGCTGAACAGCGTGTACTCCTCGAACGTGCCGACCTCTCGAACGTTGTCTTCCGCGATCATAAGGTCTCTTCCTTGTTGTACGCCGCCCGTTTCCGGGGCTGGCGTGTTCTTCGCACAATCGTTCCTTGCGCTACCGGGACGAATTTGTCAAGCCTTCGGAAAGCAACTCGAATGCCATAGGGCGCATGGTTGGAAGAATGGTTAACCTGGAAAGAGCAGATAACCGGTAGAGTAGAGAGGGGGCCACGGGATGAGAGGCATAGAGCCATTGACCGCTGACCGCCCTCTCCCTCGTCGAACCGGACATGCAGATTTCCCGCATCCGGCTCTCGCGGAAGGCA
>SLKS01000110.1 GCA_007134465.1 Kiritimatiellia bacterium
CGGGGGCCCGTCGCCCTCCAGGCGCGCGAACCGGCGTGGAGGGCGGCAGGCCCCTGCCGCCGGAAAACAAAGCCGGCGACGGAGGCCCGTCGCCCTCCAGGCGCGCGAACCGGCGTGGAGGGCGGCAGGCCCCTGCCGCCGGACGAGAGAGCGATTTCATAGTCAAGAGGGCCTGAACCATGCCGGAAACGATGGAATTGAAGGACGAGCAGAAGATTGCCATCCTGCTGGCCAGCCTGGACGAGCGCGTGGCGGCGTCCATTTTGCAGCAGCTTGCGCCCGAAGTCATGACGCGCGTGGCCGACGCCATCCGCAATCTGGGCATTGTGCCGGGCAAGGTGCGGGCCAGTGCGATCGCCGAGTGCGTGCGTGGCATCGTAGAGATGGGCAACGCTGTGCAGGGCGACGATCAGACGGTCAACAGTCTGCTGGCGCGGGCGATCGGCGAAAAGCGCGCGTCGGCGCTTCTGCAGGAGCGACCGGTTACGCACGGGCAAGCGTTCCAAAAAATCGCGCGGGCGCCCGTCGAAGAGCTGGCGGGCCTGCTGGAGCACGAGCAGCCGGCGGTGATCGGGGTGGTGTTGCGCTTTTTGCCGGCGGAACGCTCGGGCGATATTCTTTCGCTGCTGCCTTCGGATATCCGGCGCAGGGCCATCGTGTTCATGTGCGGGGCGGAATCGCCTTCTCCCGATCTGCTCGAACGAATCGAGCGGCATTTGGAATCCAAGATCGATCCTGAAAAGAAGACCGGCGGACAGGAAGACGATGCGGGCGATCGGCTCGACGCGATCGCCGGCGTGATTCAGCATGTGGACAAGACGGTCGAAGAGGACTTGTTGGCGGCGCTGGACGATATGTCCGAGGATGTCGGCAAAGGCATACGCGACCGGCTCTTCACCTTCGAGGACATTGTGAAGCTCAGCGACGTGGCCGTGCGTCGGCTGTTGCAGGAAGTCGATATGGGCTTGCTCGGCGTGGCGTTGCGCAACGCCTCGATCGCCCTGCGCGAAAAGTTCTTCAAGAACATGTCGAAACGCGCCACGGAGGCGCTCAAGGAGGAAATGGAATACGCGCCGAAAATGAAGATATCCGAAATCCGCGAAAAGCAGCGCGAAATCGTCGGCGTTATCCGTTCGCTCGAGTCGGAAGGACAGCTTGCCATAGGGGAAGGAGGGGACGACGAGTATGTCTAGCGCATGTTTGCAAATGCATGCCGGCATGATCCGTCTGGTGCCCGCCGATCCGGCGCGCGTCACCGTTTCGCAAACGGAAAGCGCGAGCCCGCGTACGGAAGAGCAGAAGCAAGCGGCGCAGCGCGCGCGCGAGGAAGCGGCGGCCGCGCTGGCCGCCGAACGCGAGAAATACGCGCGGCTCCGGCAGACGCTCGACGCGCGCATCGGCCAGTTCATGCGCGAAGCCGAAACGCAAATTCGCGAACAGCTCATCGCCATGGCGCTGAGAATCTCCGAGATCATCCTCAAGCGCGAACTGCCCGACCGCGACATGGTTCGCACCGTCATACTCGAGACGCTGGAGCCGGTCAGCGATCTGCAGGGCGTAAAAGTCCGGCTGAATCCCGACGATGCCGACGCCCTGCTCAAAGCGCAAGATGCGTCCGACACCGCCGAACGCTTGCCGCGCCACCTGGAAATCGTGGCGGACAGGGATTTGGCGCCGGGCGACGCCCTGATCGAAAGCCGAAACGGCTATTTCGACGCCCGCCTGCGCGAACGTCTGACCCTGCTCGAGGAACGCCTGCGCGAACGCTCGCGCAACCGACCGGTTAAAATGACGAATGGCGAATGACGAATGGCGAATGGCGAAGGACGAATAACGAATGGCGAAGTACGAAAGAGCATGGGAGAAAAGAAAGGCGATTCGGATAAACGGTACGATTTGGAAGAACGTACGGCAACATTCGGAGAAGCCGTAATCGGATTTGCCCAAAGGGTTCCTGTTACTCCCGTCACATGTCGCCTGATTGAGCAGTTGACAGGCGCAGCCACGAGCGTGGGCGCCAATTATTGCGAGGCGGACGACGCTGTGTCGTTGAAAGATTTTAAGCATAGGATTTCGATTTGCAAAAAAGAAGCGCGAGAGACGAAATTCTTTTTGCGAATGATAGCTAAAGCTGTGCCGGATCTTAAAGATGATGCGAGGGGCTTGTGGCTGGAGGCAAATGAATTGCATTTGATTTTCGCAAGAATATATCGAACCTGCATACATCGTTCGACTTGAAGGTTTTCGTCATTCGTCATTCGTCATTGTCTCCGGAGCGTTTCATGACCGACAAGATAGATTTGGACATGGTCTCGCTGACGGACGGGCTGGAAGACGAATGCACCAGCCGCATGGAGGGGCGGGTCAGTCGCGTGATCGGGTTGACGCTCGAATCGCGCGGGCCGCGCATTTCTCTCGGCGATCTGGCTTGGATCGAGACGGTGGACAATCACGAGGTCAAGCGCGTGCCGGCCGAGGTGGTCGGGTTTCAGGAGCGGTCCGTGCTGCTGATGCCGATTGAACGGCTGGGCGGCGTACGGCCGGGCAGCCGCGTCATTCCCGGCGGGCGTCTCTCCGCGCGCGCGGGGCCGGGCCTGTTGGGCCGCGTGCTGGACGGACTCGGCCGCCCGATCGACAATGGCGGCGAACCGGACCGTACCGTGCCGGTCAATGTGGATGCGCTGGCGCCCGCGCCACTGCAACGCGAAAGTCTCAACGAAGTGTTTACCACAGGTGTCCGCGCGCTGGATGGCCTGATCACCTGCGCCAAAGGACAGCGGCTGGGATTGTTTTCCGGGAGCGGCGTAGGCAAAAGCGTGCTGCTGGGCAGTCTCGCCCGCAATTCCTGCGCCACGGTCAACGTGGTGGCGCTCATCGGCGAGCGGGGTCGCGAAGTCACCGATTTCTTGCGCAACTGTCTGGGCGAAGAGGGGTTGAAGAAATCTGTCGTTGTGGTTGCCACCTCGGACGAATCGCCGCTCATGCGCATCAAGGGCGCGGCCACAGCCATGGCGATCGCGGAATACTTTCGGGATCAGGGCGAGCATGTTCTGTTCCTGATGGATTCGGTCACCCGCTACGGCATGGCCCAGCGCGAGGTGGGGCTGGCCGTGGGCGAGCCGCCCACGACCAAGGGCTACCCGCCCAGCGTGTTCGGTCTGCTGGCGCGACTGCTGGAGCGTTCCGGCGCGTCCGCCAAGGGCAGCATTACCGCCTACTACACCGTGCTCGTCGAGGCCGACGACATGAACGATCCGATCGCCGATGCCGCCCGCTCGATTCTGGACGGGCATGTGACGCTTTCCCGCGACTTGGCCGAAGCCAACCATTATCCGGCCATCGATGTGCTGGCCAGCCTTAGCCGAGTCATGAATGCCGTTGTCTCCGAAAAGCACCGGCAGGCGGCCGGCAAGTTCCGCTCGCTGTTGTCCGCCTATCGCAAGGCCGAGGATTTGATTAATATCGGGGCCTATGTCGCCGGTTCCAACCCGACCATTGACGAGGCTGTGAAAAAGATCGGAGCCATGGACGCTTTTCTTATGCAGCCGCCAGACGAAACCGTCGCCTGGGACGTCATGCTTGGTCAATTGCTGAAGATTGTCGAGTGATCCGCGCATGAAAGCCTTCGTGTTTTCTCTTCAAAAATCGCTGGATGCCCGCGCCGCGCGCGAAGAGGCCGCCGAGCTGGCGTTTGGCAAGGCGCAGCGAGGGCTGCGCGAGGCGGAAAAGGAATGGAGGCGGCTTCAGCATTCCGTTCAGCGTCACGCCGCCACGTCCGCGCAAGCGGGCGATCGCGTGACGCCGTCCGATTTGTCGCTCTGGGCGCTGCGCATGGAAGACCTGCGCGAGCGGCTGGACGCGCAAGGTCGGCTTAGAACGGAAAGAGAGCGGGCGGTCGAAATAGTCCGGGAACAATTGATGCAGGCCATGCGCGACCGCAAAGTAATGGAACAGCTCAAAGCGCGCGAACTGCGACGCTGGATGACCGAGACGCGTCGTCTCGAACGCCGACATATGGACGAAATCGCCAGTACAGCCTTCGTTCGCCGCCGGCGCGAGGCGGCAGCGGTCGACACGCTTTAAACCTGGATTCGGCAATAAAGAACCCGCGAATGGACGCGAATAGACGCGAATACGGAAAGAAAACTAACGCCTTAAATAGCGGGCTCGGCCCGCCTTGGGGAGAGCGCCATCATGAAAATCTTGTTTTTGTTCGCCTGCCTGATGTCTGCCGTCGCCTTCAGCCTGTTGAGCATTATTTATGGAACGGGCAAAATACCCGGTCGCGAGCCCGACGCGCCCGTGCCGGTCTCGTCCGAGGAGGAACCGTTGCCGACGGATGCGCCCGCATCGCTGATCCCCGGTCAGGAAACCGTGGAAAAGCTGCAGGAAGGTTTGCGGGAAGCCCGCCGCGCCTATCTTCAAAAGCAGGCCGATCTCGAAAGCAAAACAGAAGAAGTTCGCCAGCAGCAGAAGCTGATTGCTCTGCTGCGGCAGGAGATGGAGGCTCTCCAAGGACAACTGGAAGACAAGGTTGTTTCTCTGGAAAGCGGCGAACAGGCCAATTTGAAAGCCTTGGCCGACGTCTACGCACGCATGGACCCGGCCAGCGCTTCCACGCTGCTCATGGAGATGAAGCCGGAGCGGTCCGCACGCGTGCTGAGACTGATCGGCGACCGCCAGGCCGCCGCCATCCTCAACGAAACCATCGCCCAGGGCGACCGTGGCGCCAAAATTGCTGCGGAATGGTCCGATATCATTCGGCGCATGCAAAGCGGGAACTGATCACCGAAAGGAAGTCATGTTCGATCTGTTGTCAAGTCGCGGGCCGCAAGAGGCTGTTGCCGTTCGTTCCGAAAAGAGCCCGACGCAACACCGAAAGCCGGTGCGTGGCGAATCCTTTGCCCGGGCGATGAATGCCGCCGACGCGCAGGATCGGTCGCCGGCGATAGACAGGGCCGACAACGGCGCGCGTTCGCGTTCGCGTGGGCAAGCGGACCTTGCTGACGAAAGGAAACTTTCCGGCGCATCCCGAAGTTCGTTCGGGGAGACGCCGTATCATAAAACCGGTCGGCAGCGGGAATTCCAGGGCGAAGGCGCGCAAGGGGATTCCGTTTCCGAGGCGACCGCGCGCGGCGAACAGCCGGATGCCCCGGCTGTTTCCGAGGACACAGGCGTCCGTTTCCGCTGCGACCGGAAAAATTTTCCGGGTTGCCCGACTCTTGCCGACGGCATGGCGGAAGACGACGGGGCCGAAGTCTGCATGGAGAATCTTTTGTTTGCGGTCGTCGGCGCCGATGCGGAAAGCGATGCCGATGTTCCCGAACCCGCGCCGATGCCGGCGCCGAACGCCGAGCCGCTCGGCGAGCCGTTCCTGGCGTCCGACGATGGGGTGGCGCGCCCGGCGTCTGGGATGCCGGAGCCGAAACCCGCGACGGCAGCCAACGCGAGCGAGCCGGAAACGATGGAGCGGAAATCGTCGGGGATCAAGTCGGACGCGGGCCATGCCGCGACCGAAGAAGCCTCGACTCCATTTCCCGAAGCTGTTTCGCAAAGCGATGCTGCGTTGGTCCAGCGCGAATCGGCGGCGGCCGCGCTCAACGGCAAAACAGGTTCGGCGGCGGCGGACCCGGATTCGCCGGCAGGATCGCAGGAAACACCGGGCGCTCTTTCGCACAAGTCTGTTCCGGAAGCGCCGCCGCCCGCGCCGCCCGTGCGCGAACGGGCCGTTGCGGCCGAAGCGCCTGCTTCGGCGAACGAACCCGGGGAAACCATGCGCATGCCGCAGGGCGCAGGAGCGCTGGCGAACGCCGACAGCGAAAACAATTCCGGAGAAGACGACCGGCGTCACGCCTTTACGGAAGAGGAGGGCCGTCAGGCCGCTCATGCGCGATCTGCGGCTGTCATCGCCAGAAGCGAGGGACAGGATGCTTCCATGATGGAGACCGGCGAAAGCTGGCGTAACACGATGGCGCGACAGACGGAAGAAGCCACGTTGCCGGATGCGCCCTCAACCAATGCCCCCGAACGCATGGAGCACATGCAGACTCTGGTCGAACGGTTCGGAGACTTGCTCGCCGGAACCCTGTCGGCCAAGGGAAAAGCCATGACCGTGCGCCTGGTTCCCGCCGCGCTGGGCAGCCTGACCTTGCGTTGCCGCGAAGAAGGCGGGCGCCTGAGCGTGGAGATTGCCGCCGAAACGCGCGAGGCGCGCATGTTTCTGGCGGAACACGCCGAGGAAATTCGAACCGTGGCGCAAAACAACGGCTATCGCCTTGCTCATTTCGATGTGTTCGCGCAGGGCGAGGAAGCGGAGCGGCGCCATTTTCATGCCCGGCGTCAGGAAGGAAACGGCGGGAACGGAGACCGGGGCGGCCGTTCAGCCAAGCTGGCCGAATCGGCCATGGCGCCGGAATTGCTGGAACCATTGCGTGCGGAGCCCGGCCGCCTGTGGCTTGTCGCCTAGCGACCGGAACGGAAAGGAACAGACCATGGACATTATGCCGATCGAAGGAACGCACGGAGTCGCCCCGGAAACGCAAGCGCCGGCCGGCGGCTTCCTGGGCAAGGAAGAGTTCCTGAATCTGCTGACGACGCAAATGCGGCATCAGGACCCGCTCGAGCCCATGGACAGCGCGGCCATGATCGCGCAGTTGGCGCAATTCAGCGCGCTGGAGCAGATGCAGAACCTGAACCTCTCGGTGCAGGATGGCCGTCGCGAGGACGGCCTCATGAATTCGCTGTTCCTCGAGGGGCAAGCGCTGGACATCACTCTCGATAGCGGCCGACACTTGATCGGCGTGGTCGATCGCGTATCCTGGATCAAGAATCATGGCCTGACCTTGGATGTCGCCGGCGAGCTGGTTCCCCTGCGCACGGTCGCGAACATGAGTTTGGCTAATGTGGAGCCGGATGGCGAGGAGAGCGAACCGTAACCAGTAGCCAGTAACCAGTGATCGGTACTCGGTGTTCCGGGTCACCCGGTCACCGCGTCACCGGGTCGGGAACAAGCGTATGCGAGTTCGCCATGCGGGGTCGCAGAGCGGCAGACGGGGCGCATCCCTGATTCATTGACCAACGATGGAGGATGGCGAGAGAATCGTCCTCGTCCTCGGTGAGCGGAGCGAACGGGTCTCGTTCTCGTCCTCGACAAAGCTGACGGGAGAAATCGAGGACGAGAACGAGAACGACGACGAGGACGATAGGTCAGCCAATCGCGGATGCGCCTCGGCAGACGAATGACGAAACAAACGCAGTGAAAAGGAGGGAAGCTCATGTTACAATCCATGTTTAGCGGCATCTCGGGGTTGCGTTCGCATCAGCGGCGCATGGATGTGGTCGGCAACAACATTGCCAACGTGAACACGCCGGGGTTCAAGGGAAGCTCGGTGACGTTCAAGGATGCGTATGTGACCACGCTGCGCGCGCCGGCGCCCGGCACGCCGGGTCAGCAGGTGGGGCTGGGCGTGCAGGTGGGCGGCATTAACAGGAACTTTAGCGGGGGAATCCTGATGGAGACCGGCCAGGCCACCAATATGGCCGTGTCCGGGGAAGGCTTTTTCGTGGTTGCCGAGCGCGGCGCGCCCGCCACGCAGAACTTTTACTCGCGCGCAGGCGATTTTCAGCTCGACGTGTACGACGACGGCGGCGGCCCGCAGACCTATCTTATCAATCCTGACGGCATGCGCCTGCGCGGCATGCTCGTAGGCACACTGGGCGATCCTCCGCCCGATTTGACCGGCGTGGACGAATCAGGTTTTGTGGACATTGTTCTTCCGCCGGACACCACCTCGTTCAACATCGGTCTGGACGGTGTGATCTACGTGTCTGTTTCCGGCGCATCGCCGCAGGTTTGGGGCCGCGTGGCGCTGGCACGGTTCGACAACACCAGCGCTCTGGAGGCCATCGGCAGCAACCTGTTCCGCACCAACGATGCCGCCGGCCTGCGCCTGTACAACAATCCGGGCGAAGCCGGCACGGGCCAGACCTTCCAGGGCTACCTCGAGAATTCGAACGTGGACCTGGCCCAGGAATTCTCCGACATGATCATCACCCAGCGCGGATTCCAGGCCAACTCGCGCTCCATCACCACGTCCGACGAAATGCTGCTGGAACTGCTCACGCTGAAGCGGTAATAACGGGAACGGGCCTGTGAAAACCGGGTGGGAATGATCCGTCGGATCGGTCGGATGGAATTGGAGGGCGGCAGGCCGCTGCCGCCGGACGAAGCAAGGATTAACCACGAAGAGCACGAAGGACACGAAGGTTGGAGGGCGGGCGGCCCCTGCCGCCGGAAAACGAACCCGGCGACGGGGGCCCGTCGCCCTCCAGGCGTGCGAACCGGCGTGGAGGGCGGGCGGCCCCGACCGCCGGACGGTGAACCCGGCGACGGAGGCCCGTCGCCCTCCAGGCGCGCGAACCGGCGTGGCGGGCGGCCGCGACCGCCGGAAGGCATGGAAAAGGAGGCGAACCATGATCCAAATCACCGATCTGCAGGGCAAGGAGCATTATGTCAATGCGGACCTGATCGAGCTGGTGGAATCCACGCCCGACACGCAGGTCGTGTTGACGAACGGCCATCGGCATTTCGCGCGGGAAACGCCGGCCGACATTGCCGACCGCGTGCTGGCCTATCGGCGCGCCTGTCTGCACCCGCCGAATCTCTCTCCGCCAACGCCGCAAGCCGCCGATGAACGGTGAACGACAAACGGCACGGAGCTTGCTAACGCTAGTCAACGTAACTCCGTTCGATAGGAGCGTATTGTGGACATTGGAACGATTATCGGCATTGTTGTGGCGAACATCTTCGTGTTCGCGGCCATTATCATGGGCGGCGGCGCCGGGTTCATCAATATTCCGGCCATGATGATCACGGTGGGCGGCTCGCTGGCCGCCACCATGATCAATTTTCCGCTCCCGAAAATTCTGGGGACGATGGGCGTGGTGCGCAAAGCGTTCGCGGATGCCGGCTACGATTATGCCGCGCTGTTCAAGACCATGTCGGATTTCGCCGTGCGCGCGCGCCGCGACGGCATGCTCGCGCTCGAAGACGATATCGAGGGCATCCGCGATCCGTTCATGAAAAAGGGCTTCCAGATGGCCGTGGACGGCAGCCCGGCGGAACTGATCAAGGCGCTGATGGAAGAGGACATTGACAATATGCTCGAACGGCATCAGGTCGGGCATGGCATTTTCAAGGCGCTGGGCAATTTCGCGCCCGCCTTCGGCATGATCGGCACGCTGATCGGGCTCATTCAAATGCTGCGCGAGCTGGACGACCCCAGCTCGATCGGGCTGGGCATGGCCGTGGCTTTGCTCACCACTCTGTACGGCGCGTTGGTGGCCAACATGGTCGCCCTGCCGATCGCCGGCAAGCTCGAGCAGCGGACGAACGAGGAAGTGTCCATCAAGAAAATGATTCTCCACGGGGTGCTAGCCATCCAGGAGGGCAACAGCCCTCGTGTCGTGCAGGAAAAGCTGCAGTGCTTCATTCCGCCCAAAATTCGGGAGGGACTGGCCAGTGGCTAGAAAACGTTCATCCGGCGGTGGCGGCGGCTGTCCACTGTGGATGATGACCTTTGGCGATTGCATGTCGCTGCTGGTCACGTTCTTTGTCATGCTGATCTCGTTCACGAACCTGGAACAGGAAAGACTGCTGGAGATGATCGGCGCGCTCAAGGGCGCGCTGGGCGTTGCGCCGTCGTTTCGGGTGGAAGAGGTTTCCGAGCACCGCGTCACCGGCGAATCGCCGCTGCCCCGTTGGATGTCGCTGCAGGACTTGTCCGCCGTGCTGCCGGATGCGCGCATGCGCGTGCGACGGTTCGGGCGACCGCGTCCGGGCGAGATTCGTCCGGACGTGATCGTGCGCATGCTCGACGACGGCATGGCGTTTCTGGTGAATGCCGACCCCATGTTCGAGCCGGGCCGAGCCGTTTTGCTGCCCGGCAGCGAGGAGTTGTTCCGGCAGGTGGGCGGATTTCTGGGCGAATTCCTCAACGAGGTTCGCGTGATCGGCGTCATGCCTGCCGACGCGCAGTCGTTGGAAGCCGAGGCGCGCACGCCGCAAGGGCTTGGCCTGGCCCGAGCCATGGTCGTGCAGGAGCGGCTTTCCGAAGCCGGCCGACTGGAACCCGAACGGTTTGGCGTCGGCGCCCGCCTGCTGCGCGACGGGGAGGCGGAATCGCTTGGGCTCTTGCCTGCCGAACATATCGAAATTGTTCTGGTGGGCCGCGATCCGGCCCGCGACGTTTCCCCGGAAGCCATTGTAGTGAAGGATAAATGGCGATGAAAAAACGCGAGCCGCCCAAAGAGGAGGGAGCGCCGGCCTACATGGCCCAATTCACCTCGCTCATGACCATTCTGCTGGCGTTCTTCATTGTCATGCTCACGATGGGAACGGAAAAGGTGTCGCAATACAACATGGAAGGCTTCGGCCATATCCGCGATTCCGCGTTCGGGTTGCGAGGCGGCGGCTTGGGCGTGCTGCCCTATTTGCGCATGGCTTTTCGCGGGCATCCCGATGTCGTCCGAACGCGCGAGGAAGATCCCGAAGACCGCCTGCTGGGCTATGAACGCGGCGAGTTCGACCGCGACCAGATGGATGCCGAGGGCATCGTCCGTACCGAGCTGCAGGATTGGGGAAACAGTGTGCGTATCGCTTCGCCGGTCGCGTTCCCGGACAACGACTGGGTTGCCGGGCCGGAAAGCCGTAAATTTATTGACGGAATCGGCGATGTTTTCTACAACTTGAAAGGCTATATTGTGACCGTGGCCAGTTATCAGGCGCCCGGCGACGACCCGACGGGCGCACGGCGTTTGGCGGCCCGACGCGCCATGGCCGTGGCCAACTATCTAGAGCGCCGCAAACGAGTGCCGCGCGCCATGCTGCGCGCGGTCGGTTACTGTTCGCCGCGCTATATGGGGCTGCCGGACGAGGAAATGGATCGGACGCAAAAAACCGTGTTTTTCGTGCGCAAGAAACCGCTGTCTGCCGAGGTTAAGCTTGAACCAGTGACCGGTGAGCAGTAATCAGTAACCAGTGACCAGTAAACAGTGACATCTTGCAAAACCCCTTCGCAAGGAGTAATGGCAGAGTAGACGAGGCGTCCCGCCTCGTCAAAACGCGGCGAGACGCCGCGTCTACCATGGGTAGCCGCAGGGTTTTGCAAGAGCCTCCAGTAAACAGTTTATGAACGCATGCAGCCACTTTGTCTTTCGCCCTAATCTTTTTCCCGGATCCGGGCAGAGATAAAGGCGAAAGATTATGGCGAAAGATTAGGGGTGCGGTTACTCTCAAAGACATGGGGTTGCCCGGAAGCCAAGCTGACCAATGACACGATCGGTGACCAGGAGGAGATATCATGGCAGACGAACCTGAACAGACGCAGGAGGCGCCGGGCGGCGCCGCGAACGTGGAGGAAGCCAAGGGCGACCGGTCGGCGGCTGCGCCTGCGGCTCCGAAACCGAGTTTGATTCCGACCATCGTCATCGGGCTGGCGGTCATGATCGTGACGCCTGCCGTCAGTTTTCTGGTGGTCAGCAACATGATGCCGTCTTCGTTGGAAAAAGAAGGGAAACCGGCGCAGCCGGGCGAGCAGGAACTGTTTCTGCTCGGTGAAATTCGCGTGAACATTCTCGGCACCAAGGCCACGCGCTTTGTGGTGATGAAACCGCATTTTCTGCTGAGCGACGCCAGCCTGCAAGGGGCCCTGGAAAAAATGAAGCCCATGCTGGCGGACCGGGTTTCGACCGTAATCAGCAAGCGAACCTTGGATCAGTTGGAGGGTCCGGATGCGCGTGCCAGTCTGCGGCGCGACATCATGAACGAAGTGAACGCGCTCATTCGCGACCGCATGCAGGGCGCCGTGGTGGACGTGTATCTGGTGGATTACCTGATCCAGTAGGAGCATTGACAGGATTGGAGGGCGGCAGGCCCCTGCCGCCGGATGAGGCAAGGATTAACCACGAAGAGCACGAAGGTTGGAGGGCGGGCGGCCCCGACCGCCGGACGGTGAACCCGGCGACGGAGGCCCGTCGCCCTCCAGGTGCGCGAACCGGCGCTGGAGGGCGGCAGGCCCCTGCCGCCGGAAAATGAACCCGGCGACGGGGGGGCGTCGCCCTTCAGGAGCGGAACCATGTCGGAAACGTTGTCGCAAGACGAAGTGGATGCGCTGCGCGAGGCGGTGGCCAGCGGCGCAGCCCTCGAAGAGCCCGAGCCGGAGGCGACGGCGGTCAAGAAAGGCTCCGTCAAGGTTGTGGCCTACAATTTCCGCAAGCCGCACCTGCTCTCGGCGGATCAGCGCCATGCCATAGAAGCGACGCAAGATTCGCTGGCCCGCAACCTGCAAGTGCGCCTTAACACCCTTTTGCGGCGTCCCCTCGAAATCAAGCTGGTGGCGCTGGACCAGATCGCCTATGGCGAATTCGAGTTGTCGCTGGCCAATCCCACCTATCTCGCGCGCTTGGATACCGAACCCGATGGCGGATCGGTCGCCCTGGAAATGGGGGTGGGGCTTGTCGCAGCCATGATTGAAATCCTGCTGGGCGGCAGCAAGACGCTGTCGGAGCGTACAGCTCTTTCGCCTTTGGACATGGACCTGTTCACGCCTGTGCTTGACGCGATCTGCGACCAGATGAGCTTGGATTGGTCCGGCCTGGCTCCCGTTGCCTTTCGCCTTGCCCGCAATGAAACCCGGCCGGAGTATCTTCAGCTTACGACGCCGGAAACGTCGTGCATGAATGCCACCTTCGACATCCGCCTGGGCGAAGTGTCGGGCGTGCTCAGCCTCTGCATGCCGATCGGCTTCATTCACGCCATGTTCGCCGCTCAGGAACGGCGTATCGGCCGCCAGGATCAGACGCAAACGAAAGAGCGCATGCTCAAGGCGCTGGCCCTCGTTCCGCTTGGTCTGCGCGTCGCGCTCGGCTCCGGCGCCCTGTCCGCCCGGCAGGTCAGCCAACTGAAGCCCGGCGACGTGGTGCTGCTCGATCGCGAATACGACGAACCCGTGAACGTGCTGATGGGGAGCGAACCCGTATTTTCCGCCCATATCGGCAAACGACGGGGCCGACTGGCCGTGCAGCTGCTCGACCGGCCGCAATCGTTTGCGCCGGACAGCGAATCCGGCGCTGGAGGGCGGGCGGCCCCTGCCGCCGGAAAATGAACCCGGCGACGGGGGCCCGTCGCCCTCCAGGCGCGAACCGGCGTGGAGGGCGGCAGGCCGCTGCCGCCGGAAAATGAAGCCGGCGACGGGGGCCCGTCGCCCTCCAGGCGCGCGAACCGGCGCTGGAGGGCGGCAGGCCCCTGCCGCCGGAAAATGAAGCCGGCGACGGGGGCCCGTCGCCCTCCAGGCGCGCGAACCGGCGTGGAGGGCGGCAGGCCCCTGCCGCCGGACGGTGATTGATGACGGGATGAAAAGATGGGCGGAAAATCGAAAAGCCTGAACCATGAACGGCGTTACCCGGCGCACCATGCCCCTATCGAGAGGTTTGGCGAGCCCATTGTGATGTTTTGTACGGTTTGCATTCAGGACAAACACAATATTCTTGACAATGCTAAAGCTGTAGATGCGCTTGTAAAGGCTTGGCGGCAAGCGGTCCAATGGCGGGTCGGAGAATTTGTTTGCATGCCGGATCACGTGCACTGGTTTTGTGTGCCCGGTGTGGTTCATCCGGAAAGAATTTCGTTGTGGTGTCGTTACTGGAAACGATTGGCAAGTCAATGCAACCCGACGTTGAAAGGGCATTGGCAAACGGATGTTTGGGATACGCAGATGCGCAATGCGGATCATTACGCGGAAAAGCTTTCTTACATGCGGCGGAATCCGGTTAGAAAAGGTATGGTTTCCCATTGGGAACAGTGGCCTTACAGAGGCAAATTACACACAATTAGTTGGTGATGAACCCGGCGACGGAGGCCCGTCGCCCTCCAGACGCGAACCGGCGTGGAGGGCGGCAGGCCCCTGCCGCCGGATGGTGAAGCCGGCGACGGGGGCCCGTCGCCCTCCAGGCGCGCGAACCGGCGTGGAGGGCGGCAGGCCGCTGCCGCCGGAAAAAGAACCCGGCGACGGAGGCCCGTCGCCCTCCAGACGCGAACAGGCGCTGGAGGGCGGGCGGCCCCGACCGCCGGACGACCAAGAGCAAGACCGCGAACGATCAAGGAGGAATCCGTTATGGCCGCAAAGAATGCCGAAGAGGAAAAACCCGCCGAATCCGCGGATGCGGGCGAGGCTGTTCAGGTGGATCGTTTGGAAACGCCGGAATTGGAAGCGCCGCCCAAAAGCGCCACCCCGAAAGCGGATGGCGACGTCAATCTGGACATGATTCTGGATATCCCGGTGGACGTGCATGTGGAGCTGGGCGCCACGGCTCTGTCCATTCGCGAGATCCTTCAGTTGGGCGCCGGTTCCGTCATCGAACTCGACCGTCTGGCCGGCAGCCCTGCCGATATCATTGTCAACGGCAAGCTGATCGGCCAGGGCGACGTGGTTGTGGTCGGCGACAATTTCGGGGTTCGCATCGCCAAGCTGGTGGATCCGGAAAAGCGGATTGATTCGCTGTAGACAGGGAACAGAAGGCAACGAAGAGAACGAAGCGATTCGTGTCGCGTCCTGATATAGGTTGACACTTGCAACAGTGAGGAGCAGGTGTGTATGGATGCGAGCATACGGTATAGCGAGGCATTCAAGCAGCAGGTGCTGCGCGAGATCGAATCGGGAAA
>SLKS01000051.1 GCA_007134465.1 Kiritimatiellia bacterium
CGATCCAGGCGCCGGCCTCGTCGAATACCGGGCTGCCGGAATAGCCGCCGCCGATCGGCAACGCCAACTGCATGTGGCGGGCGTCCTGGCTGAGCCCGGCCAAATCGAGCAAGGTTCCTTCATGCGCGCGAACGGCGCGATCCGTCTTGCCCGTAACGGGATCTACGGCAAACCCCGCGCAGACAATGCGCAACCCTTTCCGCAGCCGACTGTCCCTCCCGAACGGAACGGCTGGCGCCGCGAGCCCCGGCACGCGCAACAGGCCCACGTCGTTGCGCAGATCGGCCCGGATCACCTCGGCCGGAAACTCCTCGCCGGACGCGGTCAGCACAGTCGCGCCGGCACGGTCCTTGAGCAAGGCGGCAGACGTGGCCACGTATCCGTTCGGAGCAATCACCACGCCGGTGCCCAATGCGGAGACGAAACGGGCGGGCGCCGGGGCGGGCGCCGGGTCGGGCGCCGAGTCTGTCGGCGCAACGGCGGCCGGCTCGGGCGCAGGTGCGGGCGGCGGCGCCGTTTCCTCGGGCAACGCGGGCTGGCTTTTCAAATCGAAGAACAAAATGCGGTCGTGCATGTCCAGAAGCCGGTCGGTGGCCAGCGTTTCTTCGCGGGCATGGAAAACGCCATCCTCCGGTGTTTCGGTGCGTCCCGTCAAAGAAATTTCCTTGCCGTTCCGCTCGATAACGACGGTCAACGGCGCGTTGAACCCGGCCGACGCGATAAGATCCGCGCATTCGGATTCGTTGCGAACCTGAGCGCCATTGATGGAAAGCAGACGGTCGCCGGGCCGAACGCCCATCCGATGCGCCGTTGAGAGCGGCAATACGTTGCGAACTACAATGGTTTCGCCTTGGGCCGCGCCGGACATTGGCGCGCTGGCCAGAACGCCGAAACGGGGCGTCTCCGGGCGAGCCGGCATGGCCCGAAACGTCCATGCGCCTTGCGAGTCCGACGGATCCACCGTCACGCTCGTCATGCAAGGCGCCCGACCAAGGAAACGGCCATCCATCTCGATCATGGCGCCGGGCGGATCCGATACGGCGAAGAAACGGATGGTATGCGGCAAAACCGTTTCGTCCGCCTGAAACAGCCTGTTTTGGCGGAACACGAGACGGGTTGTGCGACGGCCAACCCAATAGGTCCAGACATCGGATTCCAATGTGCGCGTTCGATGCGTCGGCGGATACCCGTACGCCATCAGGACCGCCTCGCGCGTCATGCCGCCGACAACCGTGCCCTGTTCGATATGCTCCACAATGTCGGGAGACATGCGGTCGAGAGGACCGCCCGGCGCCCAGGGATCTTCCCGTGAAAAAAGGCGGCGAAACAGGTCGTCCGGCGTTCCGGCCGTGTGCTTGAGCACATGAATCAGCCGGAATTCTCGATTGGACGCGTCCACGAACCGAATGTCGCGCATCCCGCGGTCGAGAATGCGAACCGGCGTCCCGACGGGCAGCAAATGCCCTCGCAGATAATTGGTGGAAGGAATGTTAAGCGGGTTGACAAAGCGAATGTTCGCCTGCGTGTAGTATACCGGGCCCGACGCCTTCGAGAAAACGGGCGGATCCGTTGTCGCGCAGGACAAGCCGGTCGCCAGCAGAACCGCCAACCCGCATCGGCGAACGAAGGCCATGGCCTCCGCCCGGCGGAAGCTCGCCGTCCGATTCGCGCGGTGTGCCCTTTGGCAACGGCTCATGGTCGAACTCTCCCGAATCATTCTTTGTCCTTGCCGGAAAACAACCCGAAAAGGCCGTGAGGTTTCGGCATTGCGCGAGGCAGGGTTTCCCCTGTGGCCGGCCGGTCGTTCGGACCTGACCTTCCGTGCCGGTCGGCGGCGCCCGGAGCCAACAGCGCCGTTTCGGCCGTTTCCCGTTCGCATTCGTCTTCCTCGCCGGGAACCGGCTCGGCATTCGCTCGCTCCGCCGTGGCCGGCGTCAGCAAGTCCGTATCGGTCTTTGCCTCCGCCGGTTTCGCATCGGCAACGGGGACCGGGGGGGGGAAAGAGCCCACCCGAACAAGAATGGCCGATATGTTGTCTTCGCCGCCGGCATCGTTGGCTGCGGCCACCAGGTTTTCGGCCAGAGTCGCGACCGGCTTGTCGTCGTGACGGAGAAGCAGGCGCCGGATCTTCTTGTGGGACAGCATACCCGACAACCCGTCGGAACACAGCAGAAACAAGTCGCCCTCGCGAACCTCGACCTCGGCACGGGCCAGTTGCAAGTTTTCGGAAATGCCTACGGCGCGCGTGACCATGCCCCGAAACATCTTCGGCATTTGCGATTTGGACAGGCCGGATTCCTCGGCCATGGAATGATCGCGCGTCAACTGTTCCAGGTCTTTCTTGCGCAAGCGATAAATGCGACTGTCGCCCGCATGCAACGCGACACCGTGCGCGGGACGGGCGGCATCGAACGTCAAAACGACCACCGTGGAACCCGACAAGCCCCGCCCCTGCTCTTCGGACCGTTTCCGTATCCATTCGCTGGCCTTGCGCAGGGCCCGGTCCAGCGCGTCGCCCTTGGTCTGCGCGCTGCTTCTCTCGCCCAAATCGGTCATGGCGTCCATCGCCGCCACAACTTCGCGGACCGTCGCCTGGCTGGCCACGTCGCCGGCATCTTCGCCGCCCATGCCGTCCGCAATGCAGAAGACGCCATGCGAAGGAATGTGCGCGACGGAATCCTCGTTGCGCTTGCGGCGCCGGCCAATATCCGAAACGGCGGCGGATTCCAGAAAATCGAAAAGCGTGTCGCCGTTGTCCATAACTCTCCTGCCGAACGGACAACATCGTTCTCGACTGCGCCTTCACGGAACGAGACGCGACATGTCCGAATCAGGGGGAAACGTAGTGCAAGGGCAACAGGTTGTCCACCCTTTTCTACTCGGCATTGAGCAGTTCGTAGGCGACAAAATCGGCCAGGCCTCTGCCGCGCGCCGTCAGCGTCCAGCGTTGGCCTTGGCGCTCGACCAGTCCTATGCCGGCGAGTTTGGCAAGAGCCTTTTCCCATGCCGCTCTCAGCGTGTCGAAGCCGGCCCCGTAACGGCGCACGTCCACGCCGTCGGCCAGACGGAAAGCGAAGACCAGCCGTTCGGCGGCATCGCTTTCGGCATCGAGCGTATCCGCATCGCCCGGCGGGTCTTCGCCGGCGGACAAGGCGGCCAAATACAGGCCGATGTCCGGCCGATTCGTCCAGCGACGCCGTCCGGCGCGGGACGCGGCGGCGGGACCGAAGCCCCGGTAGTCTTCGCCCTGCCAGCAGGCGGAGTTGTGAAGACATTCTCTGCCGGGCAGCGCGTAGTTGGAAATCTCGTAGCGACCATAGCCCGCCTCGCCAAGAAAGGACTCGGCATAGGCCAGCGCGTGCGCCTGCGCATCGTCGTCGGGCACGGTGATGGCGCCGGTACGCGACAGCCGACCCATATGCGATCCGTCTTCGATCGAAAGCGCATACACGGAAACATGCGCGGGGTGCAGGCCCGCCGTGCGGCGCAACGTCTCGCGCCAGGCTTTCTCGTACACGCCCGGCAACCCCGCGATCAAGTCCATGCCGATATTGTCCAGGCCGCCTTTTCGCGCCAGGCGAACGGTCTGCTCGACATCGCCGCTCGTATGGCGGCGCCCCATGGCTTTCAGCACGTCGTCGTCGAACGATTGAACGCCCAGACTCAGCCGGTTGACCCCGGTTTCGACCAAAAGACCGATTTGACGCTCGGTCAGCCCGCCGGGATTGGCCTCGATCGTCCACTCTTTCAATTGTCGGGCATCTGTCCGGGACCGCACAATATCGCAAAGCCGGCGCAACTGGGGCGCGTCCAGCACGGACGTCGTGCCGCCGCCGAAATAGATTGTCTCGGGCGCCGGCCGGCTGCCCGCGTTCCAGGCGCGGTCGAATTCGATCGCAAGACAGTCCAGAAACCGGTCCGCGCGTTCGCTCGTATACAGTTCGGAATAGAACGCGCAATACAGGCATTTGCCGTCGCAAAAGGGCATATGCACGTATACATGGGCTGTTTCGTTGCTCTTCATGTCAACCGGCTCCGCCAAACGAATTCCACCAGACATGAGCATACTAGGGATTATTCCGCGCAAAAGCAACCCTAAGGGTTCGCGCTAAGTGCTCTCCATTTCGCGCGCCTGACGGGCCAGGCGTATCGCAAGCAATATTATGATGCCCATAAGAGCGGGGGCGGCATACAGCATGGTTCGCACGGGCGCGTAATCGCCTTCGGGAAACATGTCTATATAGTAGGAGGCCAGTATTACCGAAAATTCCCCAAGCCCCCAGGCGCCGCCGATACCCAGCCCGATCCGAAGCCGCAGCGGAAAGGATTTAGCCTGGCGCGCCAGCATGACCGCCAGCGGAAAGGACCCGCCAATGGTAAGACCGGTCAACACGGCCCATCCGAACCCGGCCGTCGCGGAGGACATGCGCAAGAGCATCAGAACGGCGGGCAATCCGGCCAGATACACGGCCACCATCGTGCGCAGGGTTCCGAGCCGGTCCGAAACCATCCCGAGACTGACCCCGCCTACCGCCCCGAACAGACCGACGAGAAACAGGAGCGTGCCGGCATCCGCCTGCGCCGGATCGCCGAACCGGCGCACCATGAACACGGGCAGCAGACGATAAAGCAGCGTCAAATTGACCGCCATAAGCGAGCCAACAGCGAAAACCGAAGCGAACGGCAGCGGCCCGCGCACATCGTCGTCCGGCACGGCCGCCCGCGAAGAGCGCAGCGTGCACAGTCCGCTCGCCCACACCATGGCCGCCGTCGCGAAAGCCGGCGCCGCCAGCAGCCAGAAGCGGGTCAGCCCCCAGCGCGCGCCCCACCAGCCGCCGGCAAGCGACCCGAGCGAAAACCCGAAAAAGCCGACCGACATGAACAGCGCGGTCACCATGCCGATCCGGCGGCCTGAAAGGGCCTGGGCCGCCAGCACCGCCTCCGGATGCATGACGCCAATGCCAACCGCCGACACCATGAACAGCAGCCAGCCGACCGCGTAGTTCGTCGCGAACCCGATCAGCGCCACCGTGGCGGCCAGTAGCGGACAAACCCACAAGAGCCAGGGCAAGGGCCGACGCGGCAGAATCAAACCGGCCAGCGGCTGAACCGCGTTGCATACGATCGCCGCCGCCGCCACCAGAAGCATGACCCGCCCCAGACTGGCGCCGTAATGGTTGATAAGCGTCGGCTCGGGTAGCGGCAAGGTCAGCCCCGCATAGAAATCCACCGTCAAATGGCACAACAGCAATACGGCCAGTTTCCACATCTTTGCATTCACGACGTTCCTTCCTGCACGCGTTTCTTCTGCGCCACGCGGCCGCGCTCGGTTTTTTCGACATAACAGGGCCGACCCGTGAACGGGTCGCGCTCGGTCCAGTACATGAGCGTGGACCAAGTGGACGGGGTCGGCGTAAAAATCTGGACCTGGCGCGGCAGCAGCTTGAGTTCGCGCAAGGCGAAGCGGCGCAACCGCTCCATGTCTTCCATGCGGCAGCCCGGATGCGCGGCCACCATGTAATAGGTCAAATGCTGCGGCTTGTCCAGACGCCGGGTCAGCGCCTGGAACTGACGCCGGAATGGCAGCAGCGAACGGACGTCGGGCTTGCCCATCAGGTCGGTTATGGCCGTTTCCGAATGCTCCGGCGCCAGTTTCATCTGCCCGGACACATGATGGCGCGCCACCGTTTCGAGCCACGCCGCCCCATGGGTCCGGTCGGCCAGAACCAGATCGTGCCGGATACCCGACGCGACCACGACCTTGCGCACGCCCGGCACGGCCCGCAACGCCGCCAGCATGGCCAGTTGCGGCGCATGACTGACCGGCAGCTCGGGACAAATCCTCGGAAACAGACATGCCTTCCCGACACACGCGCCTTTCGCCGCCTTGCGCGCGCACTCGATCCCGTACATGTTGGCTGTCGGGCCGCCCGCATCGTGGATCACGCCGCGGAAGGCGGGATGGGCCACGAACGAGCGGGCTTCGGCAACCAGAGACGGAATGCTGCGCCAGACAACCTGCCGGCCCTGATGCGGAGCGATCGCGCAGAAACGGCACTCGCCATAGCAGCCGCGGTGCGTTGTCAGAGAAAAGCGAACCGTTTCCAGCGCCTTGATCGGGCCTTGCGCGCGATGCGAAGGATGCGCTTCGCGCTCGAAATCCAGCGCATGCACGGCGTCCAGCTCCGCCGACGAGAGCGGCAAGGCAGGCGGGTTCTGCACCAGCCAGCGCGTATCCTGGCGTTGCGCCAGGGGACGGCCGGACACCGGATCGCTATGCCGCCAAAACAGCGTGAACATGCGCGTGAACGCCGCCTTGTCGCGAGCCGCCTCCTCGAAAGAAGGCAATTCCACCGCGTCCGGAGGCTTGTGCCGAGCCATGCGGCACAGGCCGCGCAGCGATTCCGGCGACTCCCCCCGACGCAGACAGTCCGCCAGCTCGACAACGCTGCGCTCGGCCATGCCGTAGAGCAGCCAATCGGCCTTGGCATCCGCCAATACGGAACGGCGAATGCGGTCGGACATGAAATCGTAATGGGCGATCCGCCGCAAACTGGCCTCGATTCCGCCCAGTACGATCGGAACCGTATTCTTGAAGGCGCGCCGAATCAGGTTGGCGTACACGATGGTGGCGCGATCCGGCCGCCGGTCGTTGCGACCGCCCGCCGTGAAATCGTCGCTCCGACGCCGACGCCCGCTTGCCGTCCAGTTGGCCACCATCGAATCCACACCGCCGGCCGTCACCCCCCAGAACAGGGCCGGCTCGCCCAGCCGCCGGATGTCCGCCATCCCGTCAACATCGGGTTGGGCGATGACGCCCACGCGATAGCCGGCGGCGATCAGCGCCTTGCCGACCAGCGCGATCCCCGCTGTCGGCACATCCGCATAGCTGTCGCCCCCAACCAGAATCGCGTCGAGCCGTTTCCAGCCCAGCGCCGCCATTTCCTCGCGTGTAGTCGGCAAAAACATACGTCGCCTTTTTCTCTTGTCATCGTCCCGAAAAAGCGCCTACAGTACGCGGCTCGGATGAAAAAGTCATTAAAATACCGAGAAGGGCTTGCCGATGCGCGACGCGTCATCGTCAAAATCGGCAGCCGCGTGCTCGTGCAGAAAACCGGCCGTCCGGACATGCGGATCATGCGGCGGCTTATCGGCGACTTGGCCCGGATCAAGAAATCGGGCCGGGACGTGGTGGTCGTCACATCCGGCGCCGTCGGGGCCGGCATGGAAGTGCTGCGCATGACCGAACGCCCCCAAACCCTGCCGGAACTGCAAATGGCCGCGGCCGTCGGGCAAACCCGGCTCATGTCCCGCTATTACGACCTGTTCAAAGGACACGGCTGCAAAGTGGGACAGGTCCTGCTCACCCACGACGATTTCCATCACAAGATTCGGCTCTCCAACGCGCGCCGCACCATGGAATCGCTCCTGCGGCATGGCGTCGTTCCCATCGTCAACGAAAACGATGTCGTGGCCGACGAGGAAATCCGGGCCGACCTCGCCTTGGGCGACAACGACCTGCTCGCCTCGCTGGTGGTCAAGATGATCCGCGCCGACTTGCTGATCATCCTGTCTACGGCCAACGGCGTCCTGAAACGCGACGTTTCCGGACGCCTGCGCCGCGCCCCCTACATCGAATCCGTCACGCGAACAACATTGCAATGGGTTAACGGCGGCCCGTCCGCCCTCTCGCGGGGCGGCATGCTTTCCAAGCTCAAAGCCGCGCGCGCCGCCACGCACGCCGGCTGTTCCGTCGTCGTCGCCGAAGGCCGCAAGCCCAATGTCCTGCCCCGCATCATGGCCGGACAGGACGAAGGCACGCTTATTATGGCGGCCGGTCTCTAATCCCGAGCTTCGTGAACGCTCTCCGCGAATACACTGGGCAACAGCAAACAAACCCCTCCGAAAGGATGCCAACATGAACCTTCAGGACGACATGCAGGACATCGCCCGCAAAGCCCTGGCCGTTTCCCGGCAGCTCGCGCTGCTGAAAGCGCGCAAGAAAAACTCGATCTTGCTCGCCATGGCCGACGCGCTCGAAGCGGGCAAAGCCCGCATCCTCGAAGCCAACGCCAAAGACATGACCGAAGCCGAAAACGCCGGCCTCTCCAACGCCATGCTCGACCGCCTGCGCCTCACGGAAGGACGCATTCTGGCCATGGCCAAGGGCGTCCGCGCCGTTGCCGCCCTCAAGGACCCGATCGGCGGTCAGATCAGCCGCTGGATTCGGCCGAACGGACTGGAAATCGTCAAGCGCCGCGTGCCGATCGGCGTCATCGCCGTCGTCTACGAATCCCGGCCCAACGTAACGGCGGACGCGGCCGTGCTTTGCTTCAAAACGTCGAACGCCGTGATCTTGCGCGGCGGCAAGGAATCCATCCGCTCCAATATCGCCATCGCCGAGATTCTTAACGAAGGCGGCCGCAAAAAAGGACTGCCCGAGCATGCGATCCAGATCGTCGAAACCACAGACCGCGAAGCGGTTCGCCTTCTCGTGCAAATGGAAGGATTCGTGGACATGGCCATCCCGCGCGGCGGCGAAGCGCTGATTCGAGCCGTAGCCGACATGGCGCGCATTCCCGTCCTCAAGCATTACAAAGGCGTCTGCCACACCTATGTCGACGCCTCGGCGAACCAGGACATGGCTCTCCAAATAACGGAAAACGCCAAATGCCAGCGGCCCGGCGTCTGCAACGCCATGGAAACGCTTCTCGTTCACGAAGAAATCGCGCCCGCCTTCCTGCCGAAAGCCGCCGCGCTCCTGGCGGAACGCGGCGTCGAACTGCGCGGCGATCCCGCGGCGCGCACGCTGGTTCCAGCCATGAAAGAAGCAACGGAAGACGACTGGAGCGCCGAATATCTCGACCTCATCCTTTCGGTGAAGGTCGTGCCGTCCGTGCAGGCGGCCGTCGAACATATCAACACCTACGGTTCTCGCCATTCCGACGCCATCGTCGCCGAATCGGAAGCCGCGCAGACCGTCTTCACGCGCGACGTGGATTCCGCCACCGTCTATGTCAACGCCTCCACCCGTTTCACAGACGGCGGCGAATTCGGCATGGGCGCCGAAATGGGCATCAGCACCGACAAGCTGCACGCGCGCGGACCTGTCGGCCTCGAAGAACTGTGCACCTACAAATACGTCATTGGCGGCAACGGCCAAATCCGGGGCTGACACGCCCCGCCTTCCGACAAACCGAAGGAGCCAGCCCCCGTCGGCGAAACGCGGGATATCCCACCCGCCTTACAGCGCAATAAACCGGCTGAAATTTTGCGCTCACGCCGTTTTCGCCCCCGCAATCTTGCGTAATACGTTGTTCTTAAGAACAATAGCGACGCTAAGCGTCGACAGCTATTTTGAGATTGCTTGACTTCGTCGGGAGGATTCCGCAGCATGGCAATTCATCGTGAAGGTGTCGCTTCAGAACGGTTCTGGCGGAAGGATATCCATGCCGCCTGAAAGGACGTCGCGCCCATGAAGGCCATCCACCAGTTCTCGGCCGGCTTCGCCAACGGAGACGCCATCAGCAACGAGGCGCTCGCCTGGCGGGACGTGTTCCGCGCATGGGGTTACGCGTCGGAAATTTTCAGCGACCCCGCCTGCACCCTGCCCGAACATCGGGGCCATATTCTCGACATCGCCCGCGCCCATTCCGTATGCCGCCTGTCGGACATTGTTCTCCTTCATTTTTCCGTCGGCTCGATCGTCAACGAAACGTTTGCCGCCCTGTCCTGCCGCAAAGCGCTTGTGTACCACAATGTCTCGCCCGCCGACTACTTCCGGCTGATCAACCCGAACACCGCCGCCGTTCTGGCGGACGGCCACCGCCAACTCGCGCTTCTGGCCAACGCCAGCGAAACGAACTTGGCCGACTCGGAGTTCAACGCCCGTGAACTGCGCGCGGCCGGCTATCGCAACGTTCAGGTCCTTGCGCCGGCCATCGGGTTCGAGCGGCTGGCCGTGCCGCCCGACCGTACCGTCCTGCGCCGATTCGGCAACGGACTGACCAACATCCTCTTTGTCGGCCGCTGCGTGCCCAACAAGAAGATCGAGGATCTGATCGAAACGTTCGACTGCTTTCGCCAAACCGTCGAGCCGGAATCGCGTCTGATCCATGTCGGCTCCTTCGCCGGCGTCGAACGCTATTATTCCTGGCTAACCGGCATGGTGCGTCGGAACCGCATGGATCGTGTCCATTTCGCCGGCGCCGTAACGCAACCGCAGCTCAACGCCTTCTATCGCTGCGCCGATCTGTTCCTCTGCATGAGCGAGCACGAGGGCTTCTGCATTCCGCTGCTGGAAAGCTTTTATTGCGACGTGCCCGTACTGGCCTACGCGGCCGGCGCCGTTCCCGAAACCCTCGGCGGCGCCGGCGTGCTGTTTCGTGAAAAGAACGGGCCGGCCGTGGCCGAAATGATGGGCGAACTGATCCGCAACCGACACCTGAGAAGCGCCGTGCTCGAAAGCCAGCGCGCGCGGCTGGCACGCTATCGAGCCCGTCGGCCGGAAGTAACCATGCGCGCGGCGCTCGCATCCTTGCTGGAAGCGCACTGTCCAACTATCTGATTGAGGCCGGCGAGGAGCAGATTGTCATCACCAAGCACGGCAAGCCGGCGGGTGTATTGACGGGGTTTGCGTCCGAAGACGACTGGTTCGATTTCCGGCTGGAGAACGACCCTGTGTTCTTCAAGAAGATCGCCAAAGCGAGGGCCAGCGTACGGAATGGCCGCGGCGTCGCCTGGGAGCAGGTAAAGCAAGAGGACGATGAGCTCACAAAGCCTCGCGCTTTACGTCGCGTTCCGCGACTGCGCATTGCACCACAAGAAACTGCATCTCAAGCGGGCATCTTGAAACGCAAAACAGAACCGGCCAATGCTCGGCACGGCTTCGCCGCCCGAGATTTGCGACGTTGGGCTGAATGATGAAAACAAATCTCTTTTCAAGCATAAAGCGGTGTACCAGCGGGGTCAAAACAAGGTGCTTTTGTACAAATCTGATCAAACCAAGGGTTTAGTTAGAATTGGAGACTTTCCCGACGACCCTTCCGTCCTCTCCGGAATGATTGCATCCGTTCAGGGAGACTGTCTCGTCGGCTTTCATCTGTACAGAAAACGCCAAGTTGAACAGGTTGTCGACGAGCTTCTGGTGACTCTCCTTTCATCGTTTTCATTTACGATTGATGAGATTCCTGATCAAGCGCAACTCATCGACTTAATCGCCGCTACAGGAGTCAAGCACAGAAATCATAGCCAACAAGACGAGTCCGTACCATCGGAAGCCGCGCCGAGCGCGTCTCCCGATATTCGGTGACCGGGCGTCACACCGCCCCGTACGGAGCGTTGCTGCCCCGAAACCGGCGGTTCGGCACCGGATTCGCCGGGTTTCGCACCCGATTCATGAGTAGATTCCGGCGTTGATCAGGCGATCGAGGTGTCAATGACAGACACCTGACGGGAAGCCGACGCGAGACTCGTGCTGCGGGCGTTGAGCGCCGGGGGCCGGGTGAACTTGCCACAAGTGTCAAGTTCACTCCGAACCGCCCCACCACACCGGAGCCCAAGGGGCCATCGGCCCCAACGGGCTCTCGCCAGAACCTCCCCGGCAGAACGGCTCCGGGTTGAGCGCAACAAACGCTTGTGCATACGTAATAGCTTTGCTACACATCCCGTTATTCGAGCGCGGTTTACAAGACCGCCATCAAAACAGCGCGGGATCGCAGGGGAAGCCACTCGATAAAATGACCACAGAACCTCGCCGCGCACAGCAGCCTCGCCAACTCGGCACCGTGACGGCGAGCGTAGGGCAAAATCATGAACAAATTCAGAATGGGAATGTGGGCGAGCATCGTCGTTGTTGCTGTTGTTGGCGGTTTGTGTGTCCGCCGCGCCGTGCTTGACGGGAAGCCCAGGGCGCTTCGCAGTTTTCGCACCCATGACGGTGGCCGGGCACACCATATCACTTCAGCAATGCTTCCCTATGCGGCAAGTTGTTCTCTGGCTGCTGGAGACTGCGTTCTTCTCCGTTTCCCATCGGGAAAGACCCTCGCGCTTTGGGCGCAACGGTCCGGAGGTTCTGAAACGGAGAGTGGTCTCGCTTGTTACATTGGGGAGAAACCATTTGTGATCCCAGAGTCACGCACAGAACGACTTCCGGATGGTAGCACCGTTTCGCTAGGGTGGGATTCCTATATCCAAAACCGCTGGCGTCAAGGCGTGACTAGCCAATTGCGTATTGACGATTATTTTGTAAAATATACGGTGGATCCGACTTCAGCGCCGAAGCTTGATGTTGACGTGTATATCTGGTAGAATGCCAAGGTGTCGGCAAATCGCTTGGAACCTTGGCTCGGCTTGTCGCCGAGCTGGTTCAAGCACACGATATGACGGAGGAAAACTATGGACGGAATAATCACGCTACTTGTCTTTGTCGCTGTTACAGTTGGAGCTGTGGCAATCATTGTCTGGTTCTGGTCGCTGATGATTCAACACAAGTCCGTTGTTCGCCAGAAGCAAGCCATGGATAGTCAGCTTGATGCAATAGAGCATCAGAAACAGTATGCGGCATGGGCAGAGGAGCGTGCAAAGGAGGGGCTTGACCTTAGCCGAAAGAGTGTTGAGAATCAAGAAAAGGTGATTGCTTTGCTAGAGCAGATCAGAGACCGTATCGCATCATAACAACGGAGTTCAGGCGATTCCACGTTCCGCAGCGCTTCAGATGAAACGCCAGACTCCGACCCTTGACGTTCTTGATCGGCTGGAGCTGTACACAGAGCAGGCGTGCGACTCTGCGACTGGCAGAGCGCTGACCTGGCTCCACGAATGTCAGAACCATGACGGATCATGGGGCAGGTCAACAAAGATTCGACCGGTGTTCACGGCGCTGGTTCTGCTTGCTTTCATGTCGCATGGCGACACCTATGCTTCCGAACGCTACCCGGGCCTGAAAAAAGCGTACCGTTATCTGACTGAAATCTTGAGCAGCAGGAAAGAACCCGCCGGCTTGCCCGGCATGCCTTTCCATGCGGTTGCCGGAACAGCATGCTTCGAGGCATACGGCTTCACAAAAGCCCCGGCGCTGAAGGCGGCCGGCGAACACGCCCTGACAATGCTGCTCGATTCCAAGGAACTGCCGACATTCTGGGACGTAATGGCTCTGAAGTCTGCCATGCTGGCCGGACTGGAGAACCCGGAGATCACCGCGAAAGCCAGGGATGTCGTCAAGTCTTTTGACAGGGAGAACGAATGCGCCCGGAGCACAGCGGGCCTGATCAGCATGATCCTGCAGAACAAGGAAAAACTCGCGAAGACTGATCTGGAATTCCTGGCGAGACAGCCGCAATTTGACTGGGAGAATCCATCCGACGAATGGCAGATGAATGAATGGTATAAACACACCGTGGCCTGCTTTCTTGCCGGCGGCGAAACATGGAATATCTGGAACAAAAGCTTTGCGGTCGGTCTGGTCAACGCGCAGGGGTGGAAAAGACATTGGGAACACCCGGGCAGGCGCACAGCCGTGCACAAGGTGTTCGGTCAAGACGATCAGCAAGTCTATACAACTTCGATGGCAGTCTTGATGCTGAACATCTACTACAGGCACCTCTCTTTCTATCGGTTCGGCTTCTTCGCTCCGTCGGATCTCAAAGAGGCGGAATGTCCTTACGGCGAAGAGACCGGCGACATTGATATCCAGTTGTAGGGCCTTTGCCCCCCCACTCGGCACAATGGATCAACAGGTTGGGGAGCGACGGATGGCATGACGGCGACGATTCAAACGTGAAGAACATAACGGGCGGCATTGATTTTGCCTCCATCTCGAATCGTTAGAATACCCGCCAAGTGGAGCCGGGCCGCCGCGTTTCCGCTCGATCCCGGGAAGGAAACCGGAGTCCCGGCCGGACGGCCTCGCGACAATGGCGCGGCATATCCATAGCGAACCTGAGACCGGCGGCAATCCCGATTTTCGGATTTGACAGCGCAACTGTTCCGGGCTAGGGTTCCGACACCATGAAGACGCTTTCGGAATCCGACCGTACCGTCTCCGGCCTGCGATCCCGGTTCGTCCGCGCGCTGAGCCGGCTGCGGCACGCGTTCACTTCGGCGTCGGACTCCGTTGTCGTGTTCGCCTACGACCCCTTTCGTGGCAAAAGCCGCTTGCCCGCGCTCCGCAACCATAAGCAGGCCGCCCATGCCGCAAACCGCCGTGGCAAGGGCGGTCTGCCCGTGTTTCGCACGACCAACTACGACTACGACCCCAAAAGCATCGCTTCCGCAACCATCAACCATAAACCATCAACCATTCCCGGCAGCTACGACTACGACCCCAGACGTGGCGCGGAAGGCTTGCCCGCGGTCCGCGGAACCGCCTACGACTACGGGAAACGCCCCTGCGTCCGAAACAGAACCCGGCGGACTCCGCAACCGCAACCCCCTTTGTTTGCAAGCTTTTTCACAGCCATCCCCCCTTGTCCGGCCTGGAACTCCGGTCCCGCCGCGAGCCCGAACTACGCCTACGACCACCAGGGCGCGCTCATCCCCGGCACAAGCAACAGCGCCACCTACGCCTACGCCGCCTACGACTACGACCCTGCGCGCCCCCGTGGCACGGGCGTCCCGCCCGTGTTTAGTATGATCAACTACGCCTACGCCCCCTACAACATCGCTTCCGCA
>SLKS01000028.1 GCA_007134465.1 Kiritimatiellia bacterium
AGTACCTCGTCTAGCAAGGCTGGCTCTGCTCGATCAATTCTTCTCGCCTTGCGAGCACGGAAATCAACGGACTTGACCTGATCAACCATGACAACACCGGTAACGATATCGCTGCCGGTGACCGCGACATGGAAAGGATAGTTTCGACGTGTGTTTGTAATTGGACAGACTATAGCAAGACCGGTGTGTCGGTTGAACAGGTCATTGCTAATTACGAGGGCCGGCCGTCTTCCCTTCTGTTCGTGACCTGACTGCGGATCGAAAGTGATCGCAATATAATCTCCCTTCCGAGGGACATAGGACTGCATTTACCATGTCTCCTTCCCGACTGGTTTCCCCCAGTCAACTTCCTGCTGCTTGTAGTTGCGGGGTATCCGTGCGATCAAATCCCTTAAGTTGCATCTGCCCCGAACCCGCCTAGTGGGGGAGATGACAATTAGACCGTCCTGCACGACAAGGTCTACCTCGTCGCCAACAGAGATATGGGCTTCTTGAAGCACCTGCCGATTAAGCCTGAGCCCCTGACTGTTGCCCCAGCTTTGCACTTTTGTAACCATGGGAACACCTCCTCTTGTTTATCCCATGTATAGCCCGTATTGCATCTTGGGTCAAGTGTTGTTTTAGGCCAACGTGTGCCCTCACGGGACGCTGGCGGACGCGTCTGCGCGGCTGTCAGCGGTACCGTGCAGGGCTTGGTTCGCTCAGATATTCAGTGTGTTGCGCACTGAACTGAGAGGCTCGACAGGAGCGCTTGCTTCTCTTGACTTGGCAGCGCGAAGATCCTTCAGATCTTCGTAGTGATCAAGTTCCTCCTGCACATTCTGGAATTCTTCGTAAGGCAAGACGGCGAATGCCTTCTTGCCGTCCTTCTCTAGTTTCGGGGAGGGCGCATAGTGAGATGCATCCTTCGGGGATTATGCGTACTCGTTTCAGACTTCCTGTCTATGGCTTCACTGTTTTTGGAATCAGCGCGTCAGGATGGCCGGAGCGCTGGCGGGAGGAACAGTGGGGGGAGGCGGCGCCGGATCGGGATCGGTCGCGGAGTCGGGATCGTACGGGCGCGCGGCGTCCTGCTCGGCCATGGCCCGTAACGCCTGCACGATCATGCGCTCGCACCAGGACACGTCCTTGTCCGGGTTGCGCGCACGCCCGAGGTTGGCCCAGTAGACGGCATGGCTTTCGGGCCGTGTCCAATCGAGCGGCCCGAATTCCGATTCCGTCTCGCGCATGAAACGCGGGTCCATGCGCAGCGTGCCGCGCAGGCGTTGCGCGCGTTCGGGCGAGCGAAGCAGAAGATCGTAATCGGCATGCGTGCCGCCCAGCGCCGCCACCGTTTTTTCGGCCAGCCGTTCCTTGTAATGCTCGTGGGCGGTATCGGCCGTCTTGCCGATCTTGTGAAAGAACATCCAGGCCAACTGCTGATACAAACGCGGCTCGCGCGGGTTGTATATCAAGCCTTCGTCGCGCAACAGCCGCACGCCGTGCCAGACCCAGCGCCAGCGATCCTCCGGCTCTGCCATGATCACGCTGACATTATAGGCCATGTTCCAGGCGTGGAATTCCCAGATTTCGGCGGTATGGGGCTGCATCTTGCTGATCCAGTCGGACAACTGCACCATTTCGACATAGCGACCGGCATCCTGCAAATGGGACAGACGCAACCAGAGGATGTCGGCCACGATTCCGCGGAACCCGCCCAGCGCGACCGTCGCCAAGGTCAGCAGCGGCGGCGCCTGGTCGAGAACGCCGATCTCGGGCGGATCGTTGCGCGTGCGCCAGGCGAGCAGGTCGCCGTGCAAGCCGCCGGCCAGCCACAGGCAAGCCAATCCGGCTCCGGCCACTGCCGCCATTCGGTATCGCGCGAACATGCTCATCCGTCCTTTCCGGGCAGGCCCAGTTCCCTGATGTTCAACACCGTTCCGGCCGCCAGCCCCAGCAGGGCCGGATAGAGCCCCAACAGGAGCAGGAGCGAGCGCGCGAGCGTACCGAATCCGATCGCGATGCCGTCGGCGAGCGGGGTCAGCGTCTGTACGCGCATGACCGGTTCGATCGCCACATTCAGCAGGCGCGCGAACTCTTCGCCAACATGCAGGAATGCGCTCTCGCCATGACCGTGGCCGTGATCGTGCCCGCAGCCGCCAATCTCGCCGCCAGTCACGGCAAGATAATGGACCAACAAGGCCATGAGCATGGCCGCCACGGCTGAAAACGAGGCGACGGGAAAGGAAAACATGGCGCTGACGCACAGACCCGCTGCGGCCAGCAAAGCGACTTTGGCGAACAGGATCAGCGTGGCGCGCGCCAGGTTGCCCGCGAAGCCGCCTTGGCGAAACATCAGTTCCACAGGGCGGTCCGGCTGAAACACCGCGCGATTCGATGTATCCGCATCGCCATTGAAGAACTCGACCATTATCGGGCCACCGTCGCGCACGGCTTCGGCGGGCAGGACAAGCGGCAAACGATGGGTTCGTTCCATGCGGTCCCGCACGATTACGCGCACGAGATGCGGGCTGTCGGCCGTGCCGATCCGCCACTCGCCCGATACCGGCTTGCGGTCCATCGCATGATGCGACAAATGGAACTGAAGCGTGACCGGCATGGAGGAAGCCCGGCGCAAGGCCCGCATCCGGCCGGGCGGCACGGCGAATGCCCAGCGTTTGGTCTGGCCTGTTTCGACGGTGGCCAAGCGGCGGCGCGCAACAGTGCGGAACCAGGGAAACACCTGCTCGCAGGTCGCGCTGTCCAAGGCTTGGCCGTCTTGGAGCAGCCTTGCAAAGACGGGCGCGATTTCCGCCGGCACGTCTTCGGGCAGCGTGCGCGTCGCCAGAAAACGGTCGAGCCAGACATGCAACTGTTCGTCCGACAGCGTCTCGCGCGGCAGCACGCCGACCCGCGCCGACAGAACCGTGTCGCGGACTTCGGCCTTTTCGGCGGCCGGCGCCTCTGCCGATCTCATTGTCCAAGCCACCGTCAGCCCCGTCCAGAGCGCCGTGCCGGCCAGCAGCACGGCATTCATGGCCAAGAGCCCCAGCCATTTCCCGAGCCACACCTGAACACGGCGGATCGGCTTGACCGCCACCAGACAAATCTGCCGGCCCCGCACGTCGTCGGCAATCAGCCGACAGGCCGCCCATAGCGTGGCCAGCGAGAGCATGATGGCCGAGTAACCCAGACTGTACACGAGCGTTACATGAACGCGTCCCGCAAGAGTCCCGTCCCCGTGCACCATGCGCGGCACGACAATCCAGCCGGCCGCCAGCGCGGCCAGCAGGCACAGCACAAGCCGGGAGCGGATGGCCGAACGCAACGCCAGCACGGCTATGGCCAAGGTGGATCGGATCATGGACGCGGCGCTCCCGGCGGCGGGTCCGCCCGTTCGTTCGTCAGAAAATCGGCCAGTTGATCGGAATGGGCAACGCCGGAACGAACCTCGCCGACGCGGCCGGCCTCGGCCACGACTTGCAGGAAGAACTGCTCCAGATCCATGGACGGACAGTTCACCTCCGGCTCGGCCCCGACCAGCTTGCGCACCGATTTCAATACGCGTTCCAGCGTGGCGGGCGGCAAGGCGGGCATGGTCATGCAAAGGCTGTCCTGCTGCCGAAGCAGCGTCTTCACGGACCCGTGGGCGCGCACGCGCCCGTTGTACAGAATGGCGATGCGGTCGCACACGTCCTCGACATCCGCCAGCAGATGCGACGACAGCAAAATGGTCTTGCCGCGCCGGGCCAGCGCCAGCATCAGATCCTTGACCTGCCGACAGCCAATGGGATCGAGTCCGGAAGTCGGCTCGTCCAGCACGACGAGCTGGGGATCGTTGACCAGCGCCTGCGCCAGTCCGATGCGGCGGGCCATGCCCTTGGAAAACTCGCCCACCCGCCGATGCGCCGCGTGGGCCAGCCCGACCATGTCCAGAAGCTGTTCGGTACGCTGTCGGCGCGCCGCGCGTTCGAGATGAAAGAGTTTGCCGAAGAAATCGAGCGTCTCGCGCGGCGTGAGATAGTTGTACAGGCATGTTTCCTCCGGCAAGTAGCCGATCCGTTTCTTCGTCGCCACATCGCGCGGAGCGCGGCCCAGCACGCGTATGGCGCCGAAACTCGGCCGCAGCAGCCCCAGCAGCATCTTGATGGTTGTGCTCTTGCCCGACCCGTTCGGGCCGAGCAGCCCGAAAATTTCGCCCGGCCGCACGGCCAGATCGAGCCCGTCCACGGCGCGCACTTTCGGCCGGCGCCAGAAATCCCGGAAAACCTTGACCAACCCGTTCGTTTCGATCGCCAATCCGGCATTCATTATCGTCCCCTTATCCTCGCGTCTCCACGTCCGCGCCATGAAAACTGGCCACGCCCAAACACAGAACGCCGACGATATGCGCGACGCCATACAGCGCCGCCTGCATCCCGTAGCGGATCGAGACCGTCCCGCCCCCGCCGAGCTCGTCCGCCATCCAGAAATGCTGCCAGTTCGGCAGCAGCCGATAGAGCGTTGCGCTCGCGAGCGAATCGGCCGCGCGCGTTCCGAACCAATGGTCCGACATCAGGCCGAGCAGAAAGAACGCCACCAGCAAGGCCATGGTCGGCGTCGCGCCCAGTCGCGTGGACAGGGCCAGCGCCAGCGCGGCCAGCGCCAGCAGGCCCAAGGCGACAAGCAGACTGGCGGGCACGATCGCCCATTGCGTCGGCGTACGGAACGGCGCCCAGCGCCCGAGCCGGTCGAACAAACAGGCCCATACCGCGATCGCCGCCAGAAACAGGGCCAGCAGCACGAACGCCGTGGACTCGAACGGCCGGCGCCGGCGCCAGTTGACATAGCCGGCCGCGGCAAACGCGACCAGCGGCGCCAGCCCCAACAGAACGCCCGTGCGCGTATCCGTGACGAATCCGGCGATGCCCGGTTCCATCACGAACCGTTCCGCCACGCGTTCCGCCAGCAATGTCGCCACCGTAGCGCACAGCGAGAACGCCAGCACGACGGCAGCCACGCCCGCGTATTTCGCCAGAAAGAACGTCGCGCGCCCCACCGGCTTGCTCAGCACGGCCGCCGCCGTGCCCCGGCGCATCTCGCCCGACAGCGACGAACTGGCCGCATAGCCCGCCGCAAACAGGCCGAACACGAAATGAAAAGCCAAGCCGCCGTCGCGCGCCAGACGGCCTTCCTCGCCGAACTGATGCATGAGCACGAGCGGAGCCAGGCCTGTCGCCATGACGCACGCGGCCGTCAGCAGCAGAAACAACGGCTGGCGCAACGCCTCGAGCGCAGTCAAGCCCGCCAGCGCCTGAAATTGCCTTAATCGTTCCATGCCCGCCTTTATGCCAAGAGTCCGCGGCAGTCGCAACAATTATTTTCCCGACAAAACGAGCGCTTGCCTTGCGAAGCCCAAATCGGTATGTATGGGTTATTCGTATGGGAATATCGGCCGCTAGCCGACAGCAAGGAGAAAGAGCATGAGCGAAAAGCAACCGTTGGTTTCGATTCTGATGGGCAGTCAATCCGATTACGAGACGCTGAAGGAAGCGTCGCTTGTGCTGGACAAATTCGGAATTGCCCATGAAATGCGCGTGATTTCCGCGCACCGGACGCCGGAAGCGGCCCGCCAATTCGCCCTGACGGCCGAGGAGCGCGGCGTAAAAATCGTGATTGCTGGCGCGGGCAAGGCGGCGCATCTGGCCGGCGTGCTGGCCTCGACAACCCTGCTGCCGGTGATCGGCGTGCCCATGAAGACCAGCGATCTGGGCGGACTCGATTCCTTGCTGTCCACCGTGCAAATGCCGGGCGGCATCCCGGTGGCGACCGTTGCGATCGGGCAGGCGGGCGCGAAGAACGCCGCCTTGCTGGCCGTGGCGATTCTGGCGCTGGACCGGCCGGAACTGCGCGCCAAGCTGGCCGCCTATCGCGAGGCCATGACGCGCGCCGTGGAAAAATCGGATGCGGAAGTGCAGGCCATTCCGCGCCCCGGCGCCGGAAATTGAACTAGGCACGCCGAACCAGCAAATCCAGCGTACGCGGCAAACCGCGCCGCTGATTTGCGTCGATCGGCGATCATAGGTCCGTGATCGGAACACTATTGCCGGAAAGGCGTTGACGCCATGGCGGACACCACGCGCGAGACCAGGAGCCGAGGCGAAATCGAGGCGGATATCAGCGAGGCGATCATCCGTTTCGAGCGCGAGTACATGGGCCGCGGCCCGGAAGAGGCGAAAACCTATTGCCTCCATGATCTGATCATCGTGCGGTTGCAAGGCGTGTTGACCCCGGCCGAGAAACGGCTGTCGGGCGCCGACCAGGGCGCCCAGGGCCGCGCCCTGATCAAGCAAGTGCGCATGGAACTGATCGAGCAGGCTCGGCCACTGCTCGTGGCGCTGATTCAGGACATCGCAGGCCGGCACGTGCGCAGCATGCATACGGACATCAGCACGGTCACGGGAGAACGGATTGTGGTGTTTTCGCTCGATCCGCAATAGCGCAAGACGCTCGAACCAACAGCCTGCGACGGCTGCTCAGCAGCCATGAAACGGTACGCCGTGAAAAAAACCGATCAGCCAACCGAATCGCGCAAGCGTCAGGAACTGCCGCTCAGCGTCTGTTTCGTCCGGCACGCGCAGGCGACGGAAGACACGCGCGACTTGTCGCGCATGGAAGACCCGCCGCTGACTGCGCTGGGCCGTCGCCAGGCGACACGGCTGGCTCGGCGCCTGCAAACCGAACGGTTCAGCCACGCCTATGCCAGCGTCATGAGACGCTGCACGGAAACGGCGCACGCCATTCTCAAGTTTCACAGGCATACCCCCTATGCTGAAACCCGCGACCTGATGGAGGTTGGCCGCGACCATTTCATCCATGTGCCCAAAGCCTGTCATCCGTCCTGCCCGGCCATGCTGGAACAGGAAAAAGACGCCATGAACCGTTTCGCCAACCGACTGCGCCACGAGCATCGGCCGGGCCAGAAAATACTGGTGGTCGCGCACGGAAACCTGATCCGCAGCCTCATGCCCATGCTCGGCGGCAAGGACGCGCGCGAATCCATCCTGATCGAAATCGAAAACGCGTCTGTCACCATGCTGGACGTCTGGAGCAACGGAGCGGCCATACTGAAACTGGCCAACTGCGTACGCCATCTGTTGCCGGGAGAAGTCACATGAGTCCATATCCAACCATTGCCGGTGGCGACGGACGTTCTATTTATGGCAACCAACTGTATCTGTCGGGAGCTAAAGCCCCGGAGAACTTCCGCCTAAAGGCGGCACTCTGGCTCGTGTTGTCAGAGTCCCGGCTTCAGCCGGAAGCTCTCCCGCCGCTTCAGCGGCGCGTCCTGATGCCATAATGCGAATTGCTGCGGGGTCAACAACCGGAATTGACGGTACCGTCACGAAATGCTATGCATTGGTGTCGAATGCTTATTCGTGCGTATTCGAGTTCATTCATGGTTCCGAAATTCGGTTGCGGGCGCCGGCCCGCCTATAAGATTAATCGGTCGGGCGCGGCAGGCGCCAGGCCCTGACAAGTTGCCGCCAGACGCGGCGAAAAGCGAGGAGGCGCGTCATGATCGGATACCGTCCGCCCTCGGCGGGGAAATATCGTCGCAAAAAACTCGTCGGACAGGTCAGCAAACTGTTCTGGACCATCCTGTGTCTGGTCGGAACCGCCTTTCTGATTTTGTTTCTGATCAAGTATGTGATTCCCTGGCTCGACCTGCTGAACGAAACCGTATAGGAGGCGCGGCCAAACGATGATCTGCTTTCTGCGAGGACGCCTGATCGAAAAACAGCCCACACGCGTGGCGCTGGACGTGAACGGAGTCGGCTACGAAGCGCTGATTCCGCTCAGCAGCTACGACCGTCTGCCCGCGACTGGCGAAGAGTGCCGGCTTCTCGCGCACGCCATCGTTCGGGACGACGCGCACATGCTGTTCGGATTCGCCAGCGAAGCGGAACGCGCCATGTTCCGGCTGCTCATCGGTACGACCGGTATCGGCCCAAAACTGGCGCTGACCGCGCTGAGCGGCCTGACCGTGCGCGAACTCAAGGCGGCGATCGCCGGCGGCGATGTGAAACGGCTGGCGTCCGTCTCGGGCATCGGCAAAAAGACCGCTGAACGCATGGTGGTCGAGATGCGCGACAAGATTGGCCAAAGCGAATCGCTGGAAGCGGTCGCCGGCGCCGAGCCGATGTCACAGCGCGACATCATGCTGCGCGACACGGTCATGGCCCTGATCGCTCTCGGCTACAAGCAGAACGAGGCGCACAAGATGGTCGAAAAAGCGCTGCACGGAAAGAAAACGGCGGAATTGACCGTAGAATCCGTCATCCGCCTGGCGCTGGGACAGTAATAAACCCGAAATCCGAAATACCCAAGCCCGAATAGCTGTATTGTTTTGCAACTGCGAAATGCGCGAAATACGCGAAAAAACTATTGTGTGGGGAATTTCGCGCTTTTCGCGTGTTTCGTAGTTGCATCTTCCGAAAAGGGTTGTAATGGCTACTGGGAAACCCTCTGTTGAACTGAACCGGCCCGACGGCGAACTGGACATCAGTTTGCGGCCCGCGCACTTCACCGATTTCGTCGGCCAGGCCCGCGTCCGCGAACGGCTCGAGCTGGCCACGGACGCCGCGCGCGCGCGCGGCGAGGCGCTGGACCATGTGCTGCTGTCGGGCCCGCCCGGCCTGGGCAAAACCACGCTGTCCTACATTCTGGCCTCCGCCATGGGCACGAACCTCAAGGCGACGTCTGGCCCCGTCATAGACAAACCCGGCGATCTGGCCGGCCTGCTCACCAGCCTGGAAACCGGCGACGTGCTGTTTATAGACGAAATCCATCGCATGCAGAAGGCCGTGGAGGAATATCTCTATGCCGCCATGGAAGATTTCGTGCTGGACATCATGATAGACCAGGGCCCCAACGCGCGCTCGGTGCGGCTGGAGCTGAAGCGCTTCACGCTGGTGGGCGCCACCACGCGCAGCGGACTCATCTCCGCGCCGCTGCGCTCGCGCTTCGGCATCGTGAACCGGCTCGATTATTACGGCGCGGACGACCTCAAGGCCATCGCCGAACGTTCGGCCCGCATCCTCGACGTGGACATGGACGACGAAGGCGCGCGCGAAATCGCACGCCGCAGCCGCGGCACGCCGCGCATCGTCAACAACCTCCTGCGCCGCGTCCGCGATTACGCACAGATCAAGGCCGACAACCGCATCACGCGCGACGTGGCCGACAAGGCCTTGCGCATGCTCGACATAGACCCGTTCGGCCTCGACGAAATGGACAAGCGCATCCTCGAGACCATCGTCCACAAGTTTTCCGGGGGACCGGTCGGCGTCCACTCGCTGGCCGTGTCCGTGGGCGAGGAACCCGACACCATCGAGGAAGTATACGAACCCTACCTGATCCAGGAAGGCTACCTGAAACGCACGCCGAAAGGGCGCGTCGCCACCGAGCGCTGCTACGAGCGGATGGGCATCCGCATCCCCGACCGCCACCAGCGCGAATTGTCGCTGTGAGGAACGACGTGTTCGGACCTTGGCATGCGGGTGACACCCGCCTCAATTCAGACATCCCCGACAGAGCCGGGGCCTTACCTTATTCAGTTGTCGGTTCGATGTCCACGGGGACGAAGCGGCGGTCGGTGGTGAGAAGAATCTGGTCCAGCTTCACGTTGTCTTCCCGATAGCGAATGGTCAGGATGTGTTCGCCCTTTTTCAGGCGCAGCTGCCGGACGCGCGGAGGGGATTTGACCCAGTGCCATTGCCGAAACGTCCGGTTTCGGCCCATAATAAAGGGAGCCTGATCGTTCAGGCTGGCGCGAAAGGAGTTGGAGCATTCGTCGTTCCACCACACGCGCAGCCACAGAAAGTATTCGCCCCCCTCCTTTACGGTGAAGCGAAAGCGCGCGTGCGCCTGCTTGTCCTTGTCGGTCGGTTCTTTGATGGCGGGGATTTCCAGATAGACATCTCCCGCCGCGCCGGCGATGGCCGCGCCGCTTTTCACGGTTTCCGGGTCGGAAGCGTCCGTCTTGCGCATGGGCGCCTCGATATGTTCGGCGCTGCCGGCGTCGAAACAGACGGTTTCCGCGCGGCCGTGCCCGGCCGCCGCGAGCACGGCAAGCAAGCTCAGTGCGCAACTGGCAAATCGCGATGTCATACGCCCCTCCTTTTCGCAGGAATCAAATATTATGAGAATGTACAGAGGCTACTATAGAGCCCAGGAGGAGACATGTCAAGGCGGCGCTGGCGCTATTCTTCGAGCAGCAAGCCCGCCGGGCGGATCGCGGCGACGGGCCGGTGCGACGCGGGCCGTTTCCGTTCCGTCCAGGCGTATTTGAGCAGGGCCAGCTTGGCGAACAGAACGGTCATGGGCGAACCGGACATGCGGGCGGGGCGCTGGTCGCAGCCTGCGCAAATCCGGCCCGGCCGATAGTTTTCCTTGCTCTCCATGAGCGCGGCCAAACTATGGGTCAGGACGTTGCCCATCGGGTTGCGCACGGCCTGATCGTTGCAGCAGGTGGAATCGCCTGCGGCGGTGACGAAAAGCTGCGAATTCCAAGTGCAGGGATAATCGAAGGCGCGGAGCAGGTCGACGAATTCGAGCCAGCTCGGGAAGAAACGCTGGAAGCTGAGGGTCAGGCTCACGCGAACGCCTTCGATGCTTTTGCCGTGATAGCGCCGAATCAGGTCCCCGTACATGTCGCAGCCTTTGATCTTGTTGCGAATCAGGCCGGAACGATTGGATGTGGCCGGGAACAGGATCATTTCGAGTTTCTTCACGCCCGACTCCCGCGACGCCCGAGCCAGGAACGCGAGCGTATGTTCGAAATCGCGTCGCACAACCTCGCGGTCCGGCGGGGACATGTGAAACTGCACGCGACGGATGCGGCCCTGCCCGTAGAGCGCCAAGGCGCGCCGGATGCCGGGAACGACCTTGTTGAGCAACGTGGGACCTTTGCGCGGGTCGCCGGTCATCAGCTCCCCGTACGCCTCGGGGTCGCACGTCGGAAAAGAAACGATCATGGTCAACGGATTGCGTTCGAACGTATCCATCACGCCCGGATGCAGAAGCCTTGCGCCGTTGGTCACCACGGACACTTCAGGCGCCGGCACGGCAGGCGTATCCCATTCGCGAATCATGCGGCCGAACATGTCCATGCGCGCGCCGAATTCGGGATGCAGGGTCGGCTCGCCATCGCCGGCATTCGCCACGTAGCGTACCCGCAAGCCTTCTTTCGCCGCCTGCCGGATGCCGTTCACGAGGCTTTCGGTGACCTCTTTCGGCTGAAATTCCCTGGGGCCGCAGTAGCTGGGCTTGTTGACGCCGCACAGCGTGCAGTTGTAGTTGCAGATGCCGTGCGAAAGGCTGTTATTGACGGATATCGGCCGGCGCGTTCGCAAACGAGAAACGGCTGAGAAAAAAGAGAATCTATTGCGGCCCAGCATCTTGCCCGATGGATTGGCTGTGTCGTTCATGGCCGGCGCCCTTTCCTGTCGTCACTTTACCCAAGCTTTCGCGTGTTCAATAGACAATGACCGGGAGCCATACCATTAGGCGCAAAAAAAATTTTTTTTGACTATTCGCCCCTGTTCCGGTACAAAACGGCTGAATACGACCTCCATACAGGTTCATCGTTCCATCGTTTGGGAACACCTGGCATGAATGAAATTGAGATGGTTTCGCGGGTCGAGGACCCTGTGGAGCGGGCAATGATGCTCGCCGCGCTGGTTACCCGTATTTTCTCCGAGGAAGGCTTCCGTCTGGTCGTTGTAGGCGGGGCGGCAATCGAGTTTTACACGGAAGGCGCCTATATGTCCGGCGACATTGATTTGTGTCGCCGTACGGCCGCATCCATTCCCTTGCGCAAGGCGCAGGAGATCATGGGGCGAATCGGAGCCAGAGGAGGTCCTAGAAGCTGGTTTGTTGGCGGACTGTATGTGGATCTTCTCGGTCTTTTAGAGAACGAGGCGCTCACGCCATACCGCGAAATCAACACCCCGCTGGGCGAGGTCGTTTTGATTCCGCCCGAATTGCTGATTGTGGAGAGAACGCTGCAGGGGTTTTATCCGGTCGCCGATGCCGATGGCCAATCGGTTGCCCGAAAACTGCTGGCGGTTTGTTTGAGCGGCGTTACGGAGGTGGACTGGTCCGAAGTCGAGCGGCTGGCGAAACTGCCGTCATTCGATATTGTCCGAGAGCTTGGGCAATTGCGGGAGGAGGTTCTTCGTGAGATCGAATCCACGCCTTAAGACGCGATGGACCTGGGACGAATGGCGAAATAGCCGGGCTGAACGGCGGGCCGTGTCGCTTCGTGTCGGGCCGCCGGTTGCGCGTCGTGCCGCCGGTTCCGCTGATCGGCGGCTTAAAGCCGCCTTTAGCGGCCGCCGTGGGCCGGATTTTCCTGATCTCCCGCCTGCCGATTGAGGGCCTGCCTTTGCGTTGTTTTGAAAGCTTACATCCCAAGGCAGGCTCTGCCCGAGCCCAATCCCATGTGCGCATGCGGTTGCGAGAAGACGTTATCGGGCGGCTTGAACAGCCTGTTCGAGGCGAATGTCGAAGATTTCTGCGTTGGCGCCTTTGATATAGACGCCCGGCGCCGCAGTGCGGATGGGTTCGGACTCCGATCGTACATTTCGCCGCAGCATCCAATCGTTACGTTCGGAGCGAGCCCCTTTGCGGCCCAGCAAGCGAATCGCAAGGCTGTGCAGCAAAACCGTATTCTTCTCGCGCAAGACCTCGAACTCGGCTCGCATCCGATAAATGCCGGCGGGACCGCCCTCAATCACTTCATACGCCGAGACAATGTCGCCCTCGGGCGTAATGAAAGACGCCCCGACATGAACCGGTTCGTCACGGCGAATGGCCGGGAGGGCGAACTTCGCCGACAGCGTTCCGCTTTCCCATTCGGCATGACCGAAGGTAACGGTTCCGCCAAGTTCGCCGTCGGCATAATGCAGCCGAATATCATCGCCTTCTCTGTCGGCCCGCCACGAACCCCAGGCGATAACCGCCACCGAAAGATCAAGCTGCGAAAGCGGATTCATGGCAGGCATTCCGGACAGTATCGCATCCACTCCCGCCTGCGGCAGCCAATGGGCAAAACGTTCTTCCGGAATGCCTTGATGAAGAATCACGCGAGAAGAGCCTGTTCGGCTCGGGTAGGCTTGAACGGTTTGGCCCGGTTGAAGCGTCAACGCCGTCTGGCCTCCGATGATCGAATGAAAGAGATCTTTTTGGTTGCTGATCATGCGCTGGGCCGGAACATCGAAGTCGCCCGCCAGAATACGTGCTTTGCCGCCGAGCAGGCAGAACAGTTCCTGTCCGTCGGCGGTGCGAGTGGCGAGAACGCGCGTGCCTAGGATTTCGGCCATCAGGCGGTTGGAAGCATAGGCTATGGTTAGCGGCTTGTTTTGCGGGGCAACATCGAGAAACGCTTCGCCTGTCTGCAATTCCAGTTGTTTTGCCTGGTTTCTCTCCCTCCAGACGAGGCGCGAATTCTCCGAGATGGCCAGGCGAGTGCCGTCGGCATGGTCGAGGCGGCCGAATCCGCCGGCCTTCGATTCGATAAGCGTTTCGCGCAGTCCGTTTTCGGAAGACTGTTCAAAGGCCGATACGGGACCGCGTTCGAAGCTGAGCAAGGACGAATGGGTTCCCGGATTGGCGGCGCGCGGCCATGCGCGCCATCCGCCAATCCCGGCCAAAAGGAGCAGCGAGGCGGCGACGGCCAAGGAGGGCGCCCAACGCAACGCGCTTCCGAACGTCACGGTTCGGGCCGAGCTGCGAACAGAAACTGTCGGCCGCGCAACCAGATCGAGATGCTGGGCGCGCAGGCTCGCGACCCGTGCTCCGGACAATCCGGCCTCGCAAGCCCATTGCCGCATTTCGTCAGGGGTGAGGGCGGCGCGCAGGGAATGGAAATATTGACGGCGTTCCCCGGCGCTGTAGCCAAGCATGGTTCCGTACCAGGCGACAAGCCGATTGGAAGAGCCCTTCGTTCGCGGCCTTCTGAGATCGCGAATCAAACAGGATCCTGACGGATTGAGAATCCGCCGAACCTCTTTGAGAGCCAGCAGCGGGTCTGGCAGATGATGCCAGGCATGCAGCGAAAGAACGAGATCGAAACAATGATCCGCAAACGGGATGTCGCAGGCGTCGCCCTGGACGGGTACGACACGATCCCCCACCCCGGCCTCGATGGCATTGCGGCGCACGATGTCCAGCATGGTCTCGGACGGATCGAGCGCATAGACGGTCAGATGGGGACAGCGTTTCGCCAGCGCGACGGCAACGCGTCCCGGCCCGCAGCCAATGTCGAGCGCGAACCGACCGCCAGCCCCCAGCTTGGCGGCCTTCGCAACAAAGGGCCGATCCACCCAGAACCAATGCTTTCGGCTCAGGCTGTCGTACTCGTGCGCATCGTCGTCGCACAGCGCTTCGGTTGGTTCGAGAACGCGTTTCATTCCGGTTGCTTTCGTCGCCGACATCTTGTATTTTCAATCAGTTACACATGCATGGCAAGCGGCTTACACAATCAAATGCGCCGGGAACCCTTGATTAGGCGGAGCTTCCATGAAAAAAGCGCCTTTTTCTCGCGAGCCTGAATCATCACCAATCCACCGGCTCTGCCGGTGAGAATTGAAAAGGTTCTACC
>SLKS01000101.1 GCA_007134465.1 Kiritimatiellia bacterium
CCGGCTTCTTCGTCCGGAACGCAAGTCATAGGGAGAATTCCTCCTGTATCCTCTGCGTATCGTCTTCCGTCTCCACGCGCGGCGCGAACCCGAAATCCGGTTCCGGCCCGAACAGCCACAGAGCCAGGCTGACAACAGCAACCAAGCCCGCCGCCAGCAGCGCATGCCTCGCCAATGTTGGCCAGCGCGCCATCATTTCATCCTGCAACCATAACACAACCATAACGGGTGTCAACGGCATTGTTCGCAAATCTGCCTATGCGCCGGCTTTCTTGGCAAACGAAAGTTGACGCCAAGGACGCCATCACGTCAGCCAAGCAGCCGGCTGCCGATCTGATAGAACAGCGCCGTCACGATCCAGGCCAGTATGGTGAGCCCGAACAACTGCAAGGCGGCCCATTTCCACGCGCCCGCTTCCCGGCGCGTGACCGCCACCGTGGCGATGCACGGCATGCTGATCAGACAGAACAGCATGATCGCCAGCGCTTGCAAGGCCGAATAGTCGTTCTTGAGCCGGTCGCGCAAGGTGACGGATTCCTCGTCCGTTTCTCCCATTGAATATACGATGCCCAACTGAGCCACGAACACTTCCTTGGCGGCGAACGCGCCGATCAGCGCCGTGGACACGCGCCAGTCGAAGCCGAGCGGGCGAAAGGCCGGTGTGATCGCGCGCCCGATCCGGCCGACGGCCGAATAATCCAAGGCCGCTTGCGCAGTCATGTACTCCAACTCCTGCAGAAGCGCCTCGCGCTCGGGCCCGTCCGGCGTCTCCGCTTCGATCCGCGCCCGCTCGTTCGCGAACGCCGTCTCCGCCGTCTCCGGCAAACGCGGCCAGGTGGACAGCGCCCACAGGATTACGGACACGCTCAGGATCAGCGTACCCGCCTTGCGCAAAAAGTAGCCGGCACGCTCCCACATGTGTATCAGCATGCTGCGCAGGGTCGGCAACCGGTACGGCGGCAATTCCATGACGAACGGAACGCTCTCCCCTTTCAGCGCCGTGCTGCGCAGCAGCTTCGCGCCAAGCACGGCCAGCACGATGCCCGTCACGTACAGCCCCCACAGAACCGACGCCTGCCAGCGCTCGGGGAAGAAGGCCGGGATGAACAAGGCGTAGATCGGCAGCCGCGCGCCGCAGCTCATCAGCGGCAGCACCAGGATGGTCGTCAGCCGATCGCGCCGACTTTCCAGCGTACGCGTACCCATGATGGCGGGCACCGTGCAGCCGAATCCGAGCAGCATGGGAATGAAACTCTTGCCATGCAGGCCGATCGCATGCATGAACCGGTCCATGATAAAAGCCGCGCGCGCCATGTAGCCGCTGTCCTCGAGCATGGCAATGGCCAGGAACAGGAGCAGTATGGTCGGCAAAAACACCAATACGCCGCCGACGCCGGCAATGACGCCGTCCACCAGCAGACTGCGTAGCAAACTGTCCGAGCCGGGCGCCCATAAGGCGCCCACACGATCGCCCAGCAGGGAAAACAGCGCTTCCATGCCCTGCATGAGCGGTTCGGCCAGCGTGAACGTCATATGAAACACCGCGTACATCAGCGCCGCGAAAATCGGCAGACCCAGCCAGCGATTGAGCACGATCCGATCCACCTGTTCGCTGCGCGATATGCGCGCGATGCCCGTTTGCGACACCGTTTCCGCGCAAATGCCGGCAATGAACCCGTAGCGGCGGTCGGCCAACTGAGCGGCGATCGGCTCCTGATACACCTGCTCGATATGCTTACGGTGCCCTTCGGCGTCGGCGAACAGGGCGGCGGCCGTCTCGGGACACAGCTTCTCTATGCGGCGATGCGTCTCCGGATCGCCTTCCAGCGTCTTGAGCGCGAACCAGCGCGCGCGCCGACGCAGGGCGGGCATCGTTTCTATGCGCTTCTGAAGCTGCTGAAGATGCGGCTCGATCTCGTTGCCGTAATCCACCTGACGCAACGTCGCCGGCCGCCGGCCTTCCGCCACGTCCGCCGCCAGCGCGAACGCCTCGCGAACGCCGCGCCCCGTGTTGCCCACCGTCGCCGTCACCGGCGCGCCGGTCAGCAAACTCATGCGCTCCCGGTCCACCGTCAACCCTTTGGCCTCGAGCATGTCCCACATGTTCAGGGCCATCACCAGCGGCACGCCCAGCTCGGCCAGTTGCACCGCCAAGTACAGGTTGCGCTCCAGATTCGAAGCGTCCACCACCGCCACCACCGCGTCCGGCTGCTCCTCGATCAACACGTTGCGCGCGACGATTTCCTCCTCGCTCCGCGCCGAAAGACTGTAGGTTCCCGGCAAATCGAGAAGCGAAAACGTCCGGTCGCCCAGCCGCGCCTCCCCCTCTTTGCGCTCGACCGTCACCCCGGGATAATTGCCCACATGCTGACGCGTACCCGTCATGACGTTGTACAGCGTCGTCTTCCCGGAATTCGGATTGCCGGCCAACGCGATCGTACGCCGCTTCTCGGCCAGCGCAGCCTCATGCCCGTTCTTCGTCATGCCGCCCCTTTCCATCCAACACTAGCCACTAATTCGAACGCCCCTTAGACAAGGTCTTATATTCGCAAACAACACCGTTTCGGAGCGCCGCTCAATTAGATGATGTAGCAGTATCAGGCGGGCTTCGCCCGCAGTTCTAATTATGATCAGACCCCCTGCCGCCTCGTGCGGCAGGAGCCGGAGATTGGAGTGGAAAGACGCGCCTTTCCACCCCAATCTCCCGTTCCCGCGACGCCCGCCTTAGATCGGAAGCTACGGCGCGGCATGCAAGGTCGCGGGGGACGGCGTCTTAATGCGAATGGCTGGGCTTCGCCCGCAACCCATTGTATTGGCCACAAAAAAGCGCATAAACACAAATACATTTTGAGTTCTTTGCGCTCTTTGCGGCTATTTTTATGAAAAAGTCTCTATTGCCCGCCCGCCCCTTCCGGTTCCACCGCTATCGCCCGCGCATCCGCCTTGCGCAACGACAACCGGTACCCCCGCACGTCCACTTCGATCGGATCGCCCAACGGCGCCGTGCGGATCACCTTGACCCAGGCCCCGCGCGTCACCCCCATTTCGATCAAACGGTCCGCCGCTTCGCCGCCTGTCCGCAGCACGCGCGCGCGTTCGCCCGGCGCAACATCCGCCAGTGTCCAGCCGGACGCTGCACCCAGCGGGTCGGCGACGGCGCCTGCCGCGCCCCGCCCGCGGCGCCGCCGACGACGGCCGCCCCACTGTTCGCGAAACGCGCCCGGCAACGCGCGCGCAGGCATGTCGCCGTTTTCCATCAGGGCGACAAACGCACGCAAACGCTCGATCACCTCTTCCCCGGCCGCATGCTCCATCCGGCACGCATTCGCTTCCGCCTCGTCCGCGTCCATCGCCAGCGTCGAACTCAAAAACGAACTCAAAAAACGATGGCGCTCCAAGATCCGGTCCGCCATCGCCTCGCCCTTTTCCGTCAGCGTCACCAGCTCGTACGGCTTGTAGTGCACCAGATCCCGCTTGCTCAACGCGCGCAACGCGATCGAAACCGACGATTTTGCTACCGACAACCGGTCCGCTATGTCCCGCACGCGCGCCGCCCCCTTCGAGCGAATCAGGCGCACAATCATCTCCAAATAATCTTCCTGCGACGCCGACAGCGATTCTTCCGTATTCACATGCCCCTCCTCCATCCGATTAGACAAAGGCAATCTAGTTTGCCCCGGCTAACAACGCAACGAAAAAAAACGCATAAGGGCAGCCCTTCGGGGCGCGTTCAGGCGCTTCTTCGCATTCTTTCCCGTTTCTGTCTGCGGAACGTTCCCGTAGGTCCTGGAAGAAACATATCGGACATGCGGCCGGAATCAAGGCCCGATTTCCGCGCCTTGCTTTTCGGGCGAACGATTCACCTCGCGTTTCGGCGCGAATGCGGCGATAATGCGCAGGTGTTCGGAACTCTTTCCGGTTTTCCAGGCTGAAAGC
>SLKS01000202.1 GCA_007134465.1 Kiritimatiellia bacterium
CCTCCGAGTAATTGTTCGCGACAGGCCTGGCGGGCAATGCCCGCCAGGCAAATCGCGAAGTAACGAAAAACGACTGCGGCGATCCCGACGCGCTTCGCGGTCGGGACGGCAAACGATTCCGATCACTCGTAATCCGTAGTCGTCGCCGTAGTCGTCAACCGAACGTTTTGCTGCTCTTTTCAGGTTCAGTGCTTCACTGCTTGCCGGCTGCGGCTCTGCCGCAGCGTGCGACTCGATGACCCGATGACGCGGTGTCCCGTGTTTGCACTTCACCGTTCCACCCTCCGCGTTGCTCCGAGTGCTCTAGCTTAAAAGAATTGCCATGCTTCCGCGAAAAGGCTACCGTATTCTCCTTGGTTTCGGTTTCGCGTTTGGATTACGGGTGCGCTTTTGACGAAAGGAGCAGGCATGAAACGCGGGCTATGGCTCATAAGCATTTTCTTGGGGCTTGGCTTGGTTTCTGTCGCGGCTGCGCCGCCGCCGCCCCTGTACGAATTCGGAACAGGCGGCGGAGGCGGCTCGTTCGTCCTTGCCTTGGACGAGATGGCGGTCGAGCGCGGTGGTGTCTGGACGGTCGAGCCCGTGCCGGCCCAGGAATCGGGCCATGCGTTGGCCGGCTTTGTCCGGCAGGCGGAGCCGGATGCGGATCGGCCCGCCGGCCTTGTCCTGTACGAGCATGGCCGACCTCGTACCGTTTGGACGCGCCGCATTGCGCATCCAGCCGCGGTTGTTCGCCTGCTGCCCGGCATCGTTCCGGAGATTCTGGCGGCGAACGTTGGCGCGCGCTCCGTGCGGCCCGGCCCGGTCGGCCGGGACTATTTCATCTTCGAGTTCGACTCGGCGTTCGAGGCGCTGACGGCGTCCGGCGTCTTGGCGGCGCGCGAAGATACGCTGCTGGCCTATCCGCTGACCGGTCGGCTCTACAAAAAGATGACGCCGCCGGTGAACGATCCGTATTTTCCGTTGCAATGGCACTTGCTGAACACGGGCCAGAACGGAGCGAAGCCCGGCGTGGACGTCAATGTGACCAACGCGTGGGCGCTCGGCTATTGGGGAAGCGGCGTCACGATCGGGATTGTGGACGACGGCTTGCAGGCGACGCACGAGGACCTCGCCGTGAATACCGCGCTGGGCCGCAACTGGAACGGCGCGCCGGGCGGGACCAACGATCCGCGCCCCGATCTGGAAAGCGATTTTCACGGCACCGCCGTGGCCGGTTGCGCGGCGGCCATCGCGGACAACGCCACGGGTGTGGCGGGCGTGGCGCCGCAGGCCGCGCTTGTCGGCATGCGGCTGGTGGCGGGGCAACCGACGGAGGAGGACATTGCCGAAGCCATGTTGCATGCGAACAGTCAGATTCAGGTCAAGAACAACAGTTGGGGGTATGAGCCGGGCGGGTTGGGGCATCCGGGCGCCATGCCGCTGGCGGCTTTCCTCGAGGGCGCGACATCAGGACGTGACGGGCGCGGAACGATCTACGTGTTCGCGTCCGGCAATGGCAGAACGCAACAGGACGACGCCAATTACAATGCGCTGAATACGTCCCCCTACACGCTGGTGGTCGGCGGCGTGGCGCCGGATGGCGGCCCCACAACCTATGCGACGCCCGGCGCGTGCGTGGTGGTTTCCGCCCCGACCCGAAAAGGCGTGTCGAAAGACAGCCTGGGCATTGTCACAACGGACCTTGTCGGCAATAACGGCTACAATGGAGCCTCGACCATCGGCGACCTCGACGACAAATCCTACACCCGGCATTTCAGCGGCACGTCCGCTTCCGCCTCGTTGGTGTCGGGGACGGTTGCGCTGATGCTGGAAGCCAACCCGGAACTCGGCTGGCGGGATGTGCAGGAAATTCTCGTGCGCTCGGCGAGGAAAAACGATCCGGACGACTCGGACTGGATTGTGAACGCCGCCGGACTGCATTTCAACCACAAATACGGCGCGGGGCTGATCGACGCGTCGGCTGCCGTGTCCATGGCCGAAACCTGGACGAACCTGAGCGCGGCAGTCTCGCATACGATCGTTACCAACCTGTCGCTGGCCATACCCGACAACGATCCCGACGGGGTTACGGTCCACTTCGATCTGGTCGGCGCCAATATGATCGTGGAGCATGTCGAGCTTGCGGCCTCGATTACGCATACGTGGCGGGGCGATCTGGGCATTCGTCTGATTTCGCCCGAGGGTACGGAAAGCGTACTGGCGGAACGGCGCATTGATCCGGGGGACGATTACGACGCCTGGCCCTTCATGACGGTGCGCAAATGGGGCGAGCAGGCCCAGGGCCGCTGGCATGTCCATGTGGCCGACCTGGCCGCTTTGGATGTTGGCGAAATCACGCGGCTGGAATTGACGGTTCGCGGCCGGCCAGCCGCTCCGCTTTCGGACCAGCCCCCCGTCATCGGGCCGATCGCCCCTGTCGAAATGGAAGTGGGCGAAACGTTCGGCTTGGATGTGGCAGCCTGGGACTACATTGATTACGATCCGGTCGCGCTCGGGCTTCTGTCGGCGCCCGCCTGTCTGAACATCGAGTTTCCCGCCGCCTCGGCGTCCGGGTTCGTTTCCGTTCCCTTGACGATGCGCCCGGTCGCTACAGGCGATTTTTCAGTCGTATTCATGGCCGAGGACAAGGACGGCCTTGTCCAGCGCGAAGTTCCGGTTTCCGTCCGTCTGCCGCGAATAGACGTGCTGAAAGAACCGTTCCAATCCGAAATCGCGCCGCCCGGCTGGACGCTTGTTTCCTCGTCGGGCGACGCATGGCGGTTCGACGACCCGATGGGGCGCGGCAACCGAACGGGAGGAACGGGCCGCTTCGCCATCGCCGACAGCGGATACGGAACATCGTCGCATGTCAGAGACATGGAATTGCACTCGCCTCACAGGGATTGCCGCGGGAGCGCAGTCGTGGAATTGTCGTTCGAGACGTTTTTCCTGACCGCTGGCGGGGAGGCCGTTGCGCAGGTGGATGTCAGCCCGATGTTCGGTTTTTCATGGACCAATGTGTGGCAGCGCACGAACGAGTATTCCGGAACCGTTCGCCTGGACGTGTCCGAGCATCTGGCCGGGCAGCAATACGCCATGGTACGTTTTCATTACCGCAACGCCGCCCATCACGACGGGTACTGGCAGGTGGACAACGTGAACCTTTTCTTGCGTATGGATGGCGATGCCGACGGCGACGGGTTGCCGGACTGGTGGGAATGGGTCTTTTCCGGCAGCTCAACCGGCATTCATCCCGACGATTATCTGGACGGCGGCACGCATACGGCTTGGCAGCATTGGCTGGCTGGCACCAATCCCACCAATGCGCAGTCGGCCCTGCGCATGGAGTCCGTTACGCAAACCGAGGCCAACGGGGCGACGCTGGCCTGGGCCAGCGCGCCCGGCCGACGCTACGCCATTCGGCGCTGGACGAACCTTGTCGCCGGCGGGTACGAAACGGTCGCGTCCAACATTGCGGCAACCCCCCCGCAAAACACCTACACCGACGAGGGCGAGCCGGATATGCCCGCCCGATTCTACAGGATTGTTCTGGAATAGAAAGAGCAAGCCCAATATTTCGCCGCCGATAAACGAAGTAACAGGTTAAGGCGGACTTATTTCCCTTTCGCGTTTTTCGTGGTTTCATCCTCCGGAAAGCATACGCGTTTTAACGTGTGTTTTGTTGAAAAAGGCTTTAAAGGCGAAAAATGAATGAAAAGCATGACAGGGGAAATCGGTGAACGAGAGCGGCGACGAGAGCGGTTAACGAGTAGGAAATCCCTCAATCGTCCACCAATCTCGCATGCCCGCCGTAGCATCCGCGCGAAGGCTGGTCGCCGCTCTCGTTGACCGAAATGGACAGGAAAAACGGGGGAGAAAGCCGAGAGATGGCTAACGCCCTGAAAAAATGACAGTTGCGCAGAAAAGGGCACTGTGAAGTTTGACAGAA
>SLKS01000001.1 GCA_007134465.1 Kiritimatiellia bacterium
AACCGCATCGAAACTAACTCCACCGTAAACGTTGCCGTAAACTGTTTCGATTGCCCTGTGCAAAGCGTGTCGGCCAACGGTTGGCGACAAAGAGGTGACAAACGGAAATCAGGACGTGACAACCAACGATGGAGGATGGCGGGAGAATCGTCCTCGTCCTCGACAAAGCTGACGGGAGAAATCGAGGACGAGAACGAGAACGACGACGAGGACGATAGGTCAGCCAATCGCGGATGCGCCCCCCCGTGAACGGTAATCAGTGACAGATCGTTCTCGTCCTCCGTGAGCGAAGCGAACAGTTCTCGTTCTCGAAGAAGCGCATGGGAATAAGCGAGAGCGAGGACGAGGGCGAGAGGGAAAAGGCAGAGTTTTTTGAAACGACCGAACTAAACCATGTCATTGCCGGAAACGGCGCTGTCACAAGCTCTATGAAGAACATGAAAACTGGACAGCGGTGAACGAGAGCGGCGACGAGAACGGACAACGAGCCAATGTCGTCCAAATCGTTCACCGTTCGCGTCGCCGTTCTCGTCAACCGAAATGGAGAGGAAAACAGAGGGAGAACAGCATGAGAACGATACGCAAGGCGGTGATTCCGGCGGCCGGATTCGGCACGCGCTTTCTGCCCGCCTCCAAGTCGCAGCCGAAAGAAATGCTGCCCATCGTGGATACGCCGGTAATTCAATATGTGGTGGAAGAGGCGGTGGCCGCAGGCATCACCGACATCCTCATGGTGATCGGCAAGGGAAAGCGCGCCATCGAAGAGCATTTCGACCGCAATTTCGAACTGGAAGCCGAACTGGCGGAAAAAGGCAAGCAGGCCGAGTTGGACGCCATCCGCGCCATCTCCAATTTGGCGAACATTCATTTCGTGTGGCAGAAGGAACTGAAGGGGCTGGGCGACGCTATTCTATGCGCGCGCAACCATGTGGGCGACGAGCCGTTCGCCGTGCTGCTGGGCGACACGCTGCTGGAATCGGATTCGCCGGTCACGCGGCAACTGATCCGCGCCTATGAACGGTATCAGGAATCCATCGTCGCGCTCGAAGAGGTGAACCCCGCCAAGGTGAGCCGCTACGGCATTGTCAGCGGCAAGGAAATCTCGCAGGACATTCTGCTGGTGGAGGATTTCGTCGAGAAGCCCGCGCCCGAAGAGGCGCCCTCCAATCTGGCTATTGCCGGCCGCTACGTGCTTACCCCGGAAATCTTCGAGACGATCCTGCGTACGCCGCCCGGCAAGAACAGCGAGATTCAGTTGACCGACGCCATGCGCTCGCTCGTGGCGTCCCGCGCGATGTACGGCATGCGGTTTCGCGGACGGCGCTACGACATCGGCAACAAGCTGGACTTCCTGAAGACCAACATCGCCTTTGCGCTCATGCGCGACGAGTTGCGGGCCGACATGGCCGCCCATATTCGAACCGTGGCCAAGACCCTGCCCGCGCCCGACAGCGGGAAGAGGGGTTAAGGGATACAGCGTCATGATGATGGCTCCCATGGATAGCGCGGGACTGGCCGCCGTCAATCTGGCGAACGCGGCGGACATGCCGGAGGCAGTTCTGCAATGGCTGGCCGGCCAGCCGTTGCTGACGTTGTTCCTTGTGCTGGGCGCAGGCTTGCTGGCGGGCAGCGTGCGTTTCAAGGGCATCGGGCTGGGCAGTTCGGGCGCTCTGTTCGCGGGCTTGCTGGCGGGCCATCTGGGCTTGAGCATACCTGGCGGGATCGGGGTTCTGGGCATTGTCCTCTTCACCTATTGCGTCGGGCTCGCGGCGGGGCCGACCTTTTTCGGTTCTTTACGGCGGCAAGGCGGCGGTCTGGCAGCGTTGGCGGCGATCACGGTAGGGTGCGGAGCGGTGACGGCTTTGGGCATGGCCTGGCGGCTGCGTTTGTCTCCGGCGCTGGCGGCCGGTTTGTTCACCGGCTCGCTGACCAGCACGCCGGGTCTGGCGGTGGCGCTGGATGCGCTAGGCGAGCAGGGCGCGACGGCGACGATCGGTTACGGCGTGGCCTACCCGTTCGGCGTGGCCGGGGTGGTACTGTTCATTCAATTGCTGCCGCGGCTGCTGGGTCATGCGCTGCGCCGTCCCGACAACGAGCCGGACGGAACCGCGCTCGAGCGGCGTCTTGTGGAAATTGTTCACCCGGAATTCGATGGCCTGGCTCCGGTTCGGTTGGCGGCGGCGGCGGGGGCTGGCGACTTTTGCGTCTCGCGCATACGGCGCGACGATCGGCTGGCGCCGGTTGCCGCAACGGACACGATTCGCACGGGCACGGTTGCGCTTGTTGTCGCCCCGCGCAACCGCATGGAGGGCATCGTGCGGAAACTGGGCCGGGAATCGGCATGTCCAATGCTGGTGGATGCCGATCACGAGCGCGCGCAGATTGTGGTCACCCGGCCCGAACTGCTGGGGCGCGCCCTGTCGAGTTTGGATTTGCTCTCTCGCCACGGCGTTGTGATCACGCGCATTGCGCGCGACGGCCATACGTTTCTGGCCACGACCGACATGGCGCTCGAATATGGCGACATTGTTACGGCCGTGGGAACACCGGAGACGCTGACGGCGTTCGCGCACACGGCCGGACATCGCGAAAAAACCTTGCACGAGAGCGATCTGGCCACGCTGGCGCTCGGGCTGGCGCTTGGCGTCGGGCTGGGATTGGCGCCCTTCGGACTGCCTGGCCGCGCTTCGTTTCGGCTCGGCTTGGCCGGCGGCCCGCTGTTTGTCGCCTTGCTGCTTGGCCATTTTCGGCGTCGGGGCTGGATGGCCGGTCATTTGCCGCGCGCCGCGCGCCAGACCCTGATGGAGCTCGGACTGGTTTTCTGCCTGGCCGATGCCGGGGTCAATGCGGGCGGTACGCTGGCGCCGGTTTTGCGCGAGCACGGGCTGTCCCTGTTTTTCGCCGGCGTCCTGACTACGCTGTTGCCGATGTCCGTCGCCTATGTCGCCGCCCGCCGACTGCTGCGCTTCGATTTGCTGGCCACGCTGGGCGGCCTGTGCGGCAGCATGACGTCCACGCCCGCGCTGGGCGTTCTGGTGGCAGAAGCGGACTCCGGCAAGCCGGCCGCCAGCTATGCCGCCGCCTATCCCGTTGCTCTCGTTCTCGTGGCCGTGTGCGTGCATGCCGTTCTGCGCATGCTTCCTCTTTTGTTGTCGGCAATGCAACCGTAACGCAGAGTTGCGCTTCATGAACGAAGAACCGATTTGGCGCTGTTTCACGTGTGTCGAGGCCGATGAATCCGTTCGTGCGGCGCTGGCGCGCGGCATCGAGCGCTTGCGGCGTTGCGGCGCGCACGTGTCGTGGACCGTTCCGGAAAAGCTGCATGTTACGCTGACGTTTCACGGCGATCAGCCGCGATGCCGCATCGAAACGCTGTGCGCCGCCCTCGAAGCGGTCTGCGCCGATCGGTCCGCATTCGATGTGGACGTTCGCGGGACGGGCAGCTTCGGCAAACCGGGGTCCCCCCGCGTGCTGTGGGCCGGCATTGCCGACGGCGCCGAACAACTGGCCGGTCTCCAGCATGTCGTTGCCGATGTCGCTCGCCGCGCGGGCATGCTGCCGGACACGCGCCCGTTCCACCCGCATATCACGCTCGGCCGCGTCAAGCGGGCCAACCCGCCGCAGCGGCTCGAACTGACCCGGGAGCTCGAACGGCTGGCGATAATCGCGTTCGGTCGCTTTCGCGCCAACCGGGTTGTCCTCATGCGCAGCGAACTGCTGCCAACCGGTTCCCGGTTCACCCCCGTACGCATCCTGCCGCTGCGACCGTAAGCCAGCGTCAGCATTGAGGCGCTTCGGGTGGAGCGCTTTGCGCGGAACCCGAAGCCGCCTGGCTTGGGTGGCGCATCCTCCATTTGCTTTCTTGTCTACGCCTGGCGGAAACGGCACGGTCGGTTCGCACTTTCCGGATC
>SLKS01000150.1 GCA_007134465.1 Kiritimatiellia bacterium
AGCCAAGGTCGCAAGGCTTTCGACAACGTAAACGCGTCCGCACCCGTCTCGTGATGGAAACCCATGCCGACGGCGAAATTATCGCCCGGCCGTTCCAGGATGCGAAACCGGGCCGATATCATGCCTTTGCGCCAGCGCCTAGCGCCGAGCACAATATTCGCCTTGGCCTGCGGATCGGTCTGGCGAATCGTCACCGCGCCCGCCGGCGAGCGGTCGATCGTCCATGTTCCGTTGCCTTGCATTGCGTAGGCCCCGAAATCCAGCCGATTCCCGGCGCCCCGCATGGAGGCGGCCGCAGCTTCCCCCAATATCTGCCGGGGATCCATGTCCAGATGTTCGAGCCAGGCCAAGTCCGTCAGAAAGAGTCGCTCGCGCCAGACGCGAAGCTGCGGAAGGAAGACTGTCCCGGCCTCCGTCCCGGGCTCCGTCTCGTAGGCCGCCCGCTGACCGGCTTCGACTGTTGCCGTAAAGCCTTTCCAGTTCAAACGGACGCTGCCGTTCAGCACGGCCAGAAACTTGTCCGGCTCCATCAGCAGGCGTGTGCCGAGCACGTCAATGGCGGCCGCGCCGGATCGGACAATGAACGGCTCGGTCCGTTTCGCGACATCCAGAAACATTTGACCGGCTTCCTGCGAGACGGAGACGGCACCGGTCTCCGTTTCGCGAGCCAGAACCACCACCGCGCCGGGCGCCAGCGCCAAACGCGAACCGTCCCGCAAATCAATGCGGCAATAGGAATCGGGTCCGACAACAAACCGTGCGCCGTCCGTCTCCACCTGCCCTACGGTGCGCACGTCGGCTATCCAGTCGCCCGCCCCGCGACGCGTCTGCGCCACGAAAATCCCCGCCACGATCAACAACGATGCGGCCAGCGCCAGCACCGGCCGCCAGGCCATGCACAACCGGCGCGCGCCCGGCTTGGACGCGGGACGTTTCCGTTCCGTTTCCATGCCCTGAATCTGCCGGATCGCCTCGCCCATCAACGTCCAGTCGGCGACATAGCGCGTAAAGGCGGCCCGAGCCGGTTCCTCGCGCAACAGCTCAGTCAAAGCGGCTTTTTCACGGTTCGACAGCCGGTTCCCCATGTATTTTTCGAAAAGCTCTTGCGGCTTGTTCATGCGGAAACCATCCTTGCCTTCCGTTCAACGCAGTCTTTCAGAACACGCCGGGCGCGCGACAAGGCCAGCCGCACGGCATTGGCGCTGCGCCGATACGCGCGCCCCAGCGCTTCGCACGATTTCATTTCCACATAGAATCCGGCCAGCATAGCCACGGCCTGACGCCCCATCTTCGCCATGCAGGCTTCCAGAATCTGCCGCCGCTCGGCCAGCGCCTCGGCCACGCGTTCGGTCAACTGTTCCTCCAGCGCATCAGAAACAGCGCTTTCCAGCGCTTCGTCCTCGACCGCGAATTCGCGCTGGCGGGTCCGGATCGCTTCATGGCACTTGTTGCGCACAATCTGCCGAGTCCAGGCCAGGAGCGAACTGCCCTCGCGAAACGACTCGTATTTGTTGACCACCACCAGAAAGGCGTCCTGCACCGCGTCCTCGGCCGCCGCCCAGTCGCGCAACATGGCGAACGCCTGCGTCAGCAAAGCGTCCCGGTATCCGAACGCTTCCTTCAGCAGCCGGTCGCGCCACTCGTTTGACTCATGCTCGTTCATGCTTTCCTTTCATTCCGCGCGCCAGGTCGCACGAAACAAAGCGGCGTCCCCGCTTCGCCAAGAAGGCTACGCAGGACAAGCAAGCCGCCGCACTCCAAATATCCGCAGGGGCGCATCTGCGATTTGTTGCGCCGACCCGCCCGCCGACCTTGTGTCGGTGGAGGATAACGTTGAGAAAGAGAAAGGCCACCACAACACAATCTTTCTTCACCAACCGGCATAAAGCCGGTGGGATCGTGAATAATTGCAACGAAACGCAGATGCGCCCTATCCGCAGCCCCTTTCGCTTTGCCACTGGCCTTTCTGCAAGGTATATGATAATAAACGCCGCATCGTGTCACTCTTTTTCAAAAAAAATCGTGTTTTCGCAGAATCATTGTCACAGTCGGAATCCGACGGCGAATAGCATAGTGAAACCAAGATACTGTCATCCCAATAATGGAATGATGGAATGTTGGAACTATGGTTTTCTTAGGAAATACAGCCATGATGGACGCCGAACAGTTTAAAGACGCACTGCAGCAATGTCTGGAAGGCACGGCCAGCCCGGTCGCCCGAAAAGCGGTCGTTCAGGTGGCGCGCTCGTCCCCGGAACTGCGCCGTATCGTTGCGCAATCCTACGCATTCGACGCCATGCTCAAAGGCCTGCGCCACAATGCCGACGCTTTTGTCGGAACAGCGCTCGACACTATTACGCATCCTGAAAAGCAGGAAGAACTTGCAAAGAAATTTTCCCGCGCTGTACGCCGACGCAAGGCTAGAAACCGACGGTTGCTGTGAGAACAACGGGGACAGACCCCAATGGGGTCCGTCCGTAGCGGAAAAGAAGATTAGGGCGAAAGATTACGGCGAAAGATTAGGGGGTAGCTCCGAAACCCTGCTCGCTGATCACATTCTCACTCAGGCGCATTCAGGTTTCATCCCTCCCGCCTTCGTCCAAGCATTTCCGCGCTTCTTGTGCTTCGTAGCTTTAGCGAAGTAGCATCCGTGGTAGAAAAAAGAATTGGGTTGCGGGCGCAAGCCCGCCTTTGATCTTCGTCAACAACGATCAGGACGATGATCGAGACAAGGATGGGAGAACCTGGCCTTCGCGCTCCGCTTGCTACGGCGGGCAGGCCGACAATGATCGGGACAAGGATCTGGAAACCGAAGACGGCGCCCCTGGGAACGCCGACGTCCTCGTCGGCCCCTTTTGCAAACAATACGGATAAAATACACGCAAAAGCGTGTAACTTCACCGATTGCCGATTTATCACGAAAAAAAGCGTCACACTCTTCGGTTCCCGTTGTATGGCTAGTTAAAGGAGGCGATTGCTATGCAACGAAGACATTTATTCGAGCTGATGGATCAGGACTGGTGGCCGGACCGGTTCAAAAAAATGGAGACGGAGTATCTGGGCGCGGCCAACAGGCTGCTCGGGCTGTACCGGCCAGCCGTTTCCAAGCTGGGCCGTGCGATGCGGCATATCGGCTGTCGGCGCATCGTTGACCTGTGTTCCGGCAGCGGAACGCACTTGGAACCGATTCTCGCGCAAATGGAAGCGGAACAAGGCCGAGCCTGTCAGGTAACGCTCACCGATATAGCTCCGCATCCCGCCACCTACGCGGAAATCAGCAGGAAAAACGCCCGATTCGGTCATGTCGGCACATCGGTGGATGCGCGTGCCGTCCCCGACCATTTACGCGGATTTCGCACCTTGTTTGCCGGTTTCCACCATTTTCCGCCCGATCAGGCCCGAAACATCCTGAAAGACGCCTTCGACAAGGGGACCGGCATAGCGGTTTTCGAGCATACGCGCCGGCGTCCGCTCGATATCCTGTCTATGCTGTTCACGCCGGTCGTCGTCTGGGCCTTGACTCCGTTCATCCGGCCTTTCCGTTTCTCGCGCCTGTTCTGGACCTATATCGTGCCTGTGATCCCCCTCGCCATTCTTTGGGACGGAATCGTTTCCGCTCTGCGCTCCTATACCGAACCGGAATTGCGCGCCATGATCGAGCCGTTGGCTTCGCCGGAATATCAATGGGAATTCGAGACCTGTCGGGTTGGAGGCGTTGTCGCAACCACGCTGCTGATCGGCTATCCGGCCGCCAGTAAAATCGGGGAAACGGACGCTTCGGCGGAATACGCGAAGGGCCAGCCGGATTTCGCTCTGGAGCCATCTTTCGCCCGCCCAACGACACCATATGCGACATAATACTGGCTTCGCCCGCAACCCAAGCGGAACGTA
>SLKS01000224.1 GCA_007134465.1 Kiritimatiellia bacterium
CAAAATGAATCCGCCGTTGCGCGCGCGCGCCGATCGCGACGCGCTGCTGGCCGGCGTCGCCGACGGAACGCTGCAGGCGTTCGCCACCGATCATGCTCCGCATACGGCGGAGGCGAAGCGGCAAGGCTTGCTGCGCGCGCCGTTCGGCGCGATCGGTCTCGAAACCGCTGCGGCCGTCACCTATACCGCCTGTGTGGTCTCCGGACGCATGAACCTTGCCGACTGGGCGCGCCGCTGGACGGCTGGCCCGGCCGAAGCGCTGGGTCTGCCGCCGCCGTCGCTGGCGGGAGGCCAGCCGGCGAATCTGACCTTGTTCGATCCGAACGCCACTGTTGTGGCGGGGCCGGAGATGCTCGCTTCGCTGTCGAGCAACTCGCCTTTTCTCGGGCGGCGTCTGAGCGGCCGGATCGTCGCCACGTTTTTTCGGGGCGCTCCAACATGGGGCGCAAAATCCTCTTGACGCGAGGCGGCTTTTCGGCTTGGAATGGCTCACGGATACGCATCGAACCGATCAACGACGGAGCAAGCCATGGCTTTTCTGAAAACGCTCTCGGGCGAAGCGAAGGATACGCGCATTGAAATCGAGCAGGACGAAACATCCCTTGGGCGTGCGCCGGACAACGATCTGCCCATTTCGTCCGCCGCCGCGTCCAGCCGCCATTGCCGAATCGTCCGCGACGGCCGCGCCTACACGCTGAAGGACCTGGGCTCCACGAACGGCACCGCATTGAACGGGATCATGATCCGGGAGGCTCGGCTGAAGCCGAAAGACATTGTCGCCGTCGGCGGCGTCGAAATTCTGTTCGACGGCGACGATGTGGACGTGGCGGACATCCCCCCCGAACTCGCGCACGGCCCGTCGAATACCGTGCTCATGTCGCCCGCGCCCCCGCCTTCAACCGACCGGCCGGCTTCGTTCGCTACGCGCAAGGACAACCGGCGAAAATGGATCGGGTTGATCGTGGCGCTGGGCGTCGTCGCGCTCGGGCTGCTGGTCGTTTTTGCGTACCTGATCCTGAGAACGAAATCGGGGTGACGCGGAACGGCATGCGTTCGCACGCGCGCGCCGGGCCGGGACCGGGAAGGCGTCACACCAGCAACCGGTCGGCGAAGCCGGGGTCGGCGGGGCGCACGAGTATCTTGCGCGTCTCGCGCGCCGAACGTATCTTGACTACGACCTCACCGTCTTTGGGACAATCGCTGTAGCGCGCGCAAATGGCGGCCGCTTCGGCCACCTGATCCTCGCGCGCTGTGAATGAAAGCAATCCCGTCGGCCCCGGAAACCCGTCCACTTTAAGAATCAGGTCGTACAGCTCCGCCCCTCCTTCCAGCACGGCATTGTCGCGCTCGTTGCGACCCACAATGACTTTCAGGCTGTCGCCCAGGCGGAAATGCCGTCCGTAGCAGAGCAGTTCCAGCGACCGCTTGCCGTTCAGCTCGCCGTGCGAGCGCAGGTCTTCAAGCCGCTTGCAGAAATTCGGCTCTGTCAAGCGGCAGCCGCCGGCTGGCGAAGGATAGTCTTTGAGCCCGAAGCTTTCCGCCAACAGCATTTGCTGTCGCCGACTCCGACCGTGAATCGCCAGCAGGCGCGCGCGGTCGATTCGCCCTTCTTTTTCCAGGCGGGTCTCGGCAAGGAGCCGGGCGCTGAGCGGACGCAACAGCCGGTCGCCATATCCCGATTCCTCGGCTACGATGTCCAGGCTGCGCCGGTTTTGCGACATCGGCCGCTGATCGAGCACTTCGCCCGTGGCGACAAGATGGAATTTCATGTCTTCCATAAGCGCGCCTGCCCGCCGGATCATAGCGGCATGACAATCAATGCAGGGATTCATGCGAGACCCGAACCCGTGCTTCGGCCGGTCCAGCAAGGCGATGATATCGGACGAGAAGTCGAGCGTGTGCAACGGAATGTCGAGCGCCGTGGCCGCCTGACGCGCCAAGTCCCCGGAAAAGAACGGACTTTCGAAACAGACCCCATGCACAACGACACCCTGCTCGCGAAGCACGCAGGCCGCCAAACGGCTGTCCAGCCCCCCGGAAAGCAGGCACAAGGCATAGGTCCGTTCGGCATGCGAAGTCATGGTGTCGTTTCGTTTCCTCAAGGCGCGCGACCGCCTTTTCCCCACGCGAATTATTCAGCCGGCGCCAGGCCAGCGGCCCTTCGGACGCGGCATGCCCGCCAAAAAAATGCCGACGCGCGATGTGAAAACAGAACGTAGCAAAGTTCATCGGCCATGGGAAGAGGCATGTTGAAAAAACGCACGGGCGCAATTCCTTCCGTGCTGCGCTCGACGGAAAACAATGTGCGCGCCCCCATGCGGAGCGAAGACAAAATTCCTGTTGACCGATTGGCGAGCAAGACGCTATCTTTTCGCTTGTATTTCGGCACGCCGACAGTCGGCGTGCGACAAAGGTCTTATACGCAAGGAGAACGGTTATGGCTCGCATTGATTTCGGGGGAGTGAAAGAGAATGTCGTCACGCGCAAGGAATTCTCCATGGGCAAGGCGCGGAAAGTTCTCCGGCACGAAACCATTGCCGTTATCGGCTACGGCGTACAGGGCCCCGCTCAGGCGCTTAACTTGAGAGACAACGGCTTTCGCGTTGTTGTCGGCCAGTCCCGCGCCTTTCGCAAGGATTGGGACCGCGCCCGCCGGGACGGATGGATACCGGGCAAAACCCTTTTCGACATCAAGGAAGCGGCCCAGCGCGGAACGGTGGTGCAAATGCTGGTGACCGACGCCGCGCAAATGGCGGTTTGGCCGATGATCGAACAGCGGCTGCATCCGGGCGACGCGCTCTATTTTTCACACGGTTTCTCCGTAGTCTACAAGAAGCAGACCCGTGTGATTCCGCCCAAGGACGTGGACGTGATCATGGTGGCGCCCAAGGGATCGGGAACATCCGTCCGCCGCAATTTCCTGGCCGGCTGCGGCATCAATTCGAGCTATGCGGTGTTTCAGGACGCCACGGGACGCGCGCGCGAACGCTGCCTGGCTCTCGGCATCGGCGTGGGGTCGGGGTATCTCTTCCCGACAACCTTCGAAAACGAAGTGTACAGCGACCTGACCGGCGAACGCGGCGTACTGATGGGCGCCCTGGCCGGCGTCATGGAGGCGCAGTACGACATCCTCCGCCGCCACGGCCACTCGCCGAGCGAAGCGTTCAACGAGACAGTCGAGGAACTCACGCAAAGCCTGATCCGGCTTGTGGACGAAAACGGCATGGACTGGATGTTCTCGAACTGCTCCGCCACCGCGCAGCGAGGCGCGCTCGACTGGAAACCGAAGTTCCGGAACGCCGTGCTGCCGGTCTTCAAGGACTTGTACCGGCGCGTGAAATCCGGCAAGGAAACCGAACGGGTCATCACCGCCTGCGGCAAAAAGAACTACCGACAGCTTCTCGACAAGGAACTGACCGCGCTGCGCCAGTCGGAAATGTGGCGCGCCGGCGCCGCCGTGCGCGCGCTCCGACCGGCCGACAAGGCCCGCACGGTTACGCGAAAGACCCGGGGTGTCGCGGGTCGAGACAAGAACTGATGAAAGCCGATCGCACCATTCGTCAGGCCGAATTTCGGGATGCAAGCGCGATCTTCCGAATCGTGAAAAAACATCCGGACACAGTCCTGCCCCGGCCGATCAGCGATATTGTGCAGAACATAGACCGCTTTCTCGTGTGCGAGCAAAACAGCCAGGTGTCGGGAACGGTCTCGTGGCAGATCCTGCCGGAAATCGGGCCGCCCAAGCTGCCCTCGGTCGAGATCAAATCGCTCTGCGTCGAACCGGCCATGCTGCGCAACGGCATCGGACGCGCGCTGGTTGAGGAAGCCATCGGTCACATCCGGCCGCTGCATCCGGCGCAAATTGTCGTGCTGACCTTCGCGCCCGCCTTTTTCGGAAAACTCGGCTTTCGCGAAGTTTCCAAGCAATCGCTTATGCACAAAATCTACGCCGGCTGCATCAATTGCACCAAATTCGACTCGCCATTCACCTGCCCCGAAATCGCCATGGCGCTGGACCTTGCCGGCGACGAACCCTGCGGCGCGCGCGTTCGCCGCGACAAGCCGCCAACACCTCCGCAACCCGAAAGGCCATAATGCCCGCGAAACAATACGGCGGAAAAATTTCGGACATTCTGCTGCGGCGGCATGCGATCGACGAGGAAGCGTTGCGGCAGGCCGAGGAGGAATCCGACGCGTCGCGCGTCCGTCTTGAAAAACACCTGCTCGACAAAAAACTGGTTTCCGACAACGACATGACCCTGGCTTTGGCGGAGTATCTCCAGATTCCTCCCGTCCGCCTCGCGCACTGCCAGCCGGCCGACTCGTTGCTGAAACTGATCGAAGCGCCGTTGCTGAAAAGGCTCCACGCCGTTCCGCTCGCCAAAATCGGCAAACTGCTCACCGTCGCGCTGGCCGACCCTTTCGACCTGGTCGCCCGCGACGAAATCCAAGCCGCCACCGGCCTGGAAGTCGTGCCGCTGGTCGCCTCGGAAAAGGATATCGCCGAAATTCTTTCCCGGCTGTTCCAGGACGAATCCTCGACCGTCGGCATTGACGACATTCTGGAGCAGGCCGACGATCAGGAAATCGTGCACGAGCACGTTGGCGAAGACGACGACGAAAGCATAGACGCGCTGCTCGAGCGGTCCGAAGGCGCGCCGGTCGTCCGCATGGTCAGCATGATGCTGATCGAGTCGCTGCGCCAGGGCGCCAGCGACATTCATCTGGAACCGCAGGAACGCACACTGCGCCTGCGCTACCGGATTGACGGCGCGCTTGTCGAAATGCCCGGCCCGCCGAAAAACCTGCAAGGCGCAGTGCTGTCCCGCCTCAAGCTGATGTCGGGCATGGATATTTCCGAACACCGCATTCCGCAGGACGGCCGCATCAAGATCCGCGCCTTGGGCAAGGAGGTGGATTTGCGGGTCAACACGCTGCCCTCGATCTTCGGGGAAAAAATCGTCATGCGTCTGCTGGACCGCGGAAATCTGAAGCCGAGCCTCTCGGCGCTGGGCCTGGAGCCGCTGCCCGAACGCGCCATGCGCAAGGCCATTTCGGAACCGAACGGCATCGTACTGGTGACCGGTCCGACCGGCAGCGGAAAGACCACCACCCTGTATTCATGCCTGATGGAGCTGAATCAGCCGGAAGTGAACATCATCACCTGCGAAGACCCGGTGGAGTACGAACTGCCCGGCATCAACCAGATTCAGATCAATTCGTTTGTCGGGCTCACGTTCGCCACGGCGCTGCGCGCCGTACTGCGCCAGGACCCGGACATCATTCTGGTGGGCGAAATTCGCGACGGAGAAACGGCGAGCACCGCCATCAAAGCCGCCCTGACCGGTCATCTTGTGCTGAGCACGTTGCACACCAACGACGCCGCCAGCTCCGTAACCCGCATGGTGGACATGGGGGTCGAACCTTCCCTGCTGGCCTCCGGTCTCATTCTGGCACAGGCCCAGCGCCTGATTCGCAAACTGTGCCCCGCCTGCAGAAAACCCATGTCATCTCTCCCGGAAAAAGTCCTGCAGGCCTACGACATCCCGAAGGAAACCTTCGCGGACTGCACGGTGTACGAGGCCAAAGGCTGCGTGAAATGCCGCAACATCGGCTACAAGGGCCGCATGGCGATCATGGAAGTGCTCCAGGTCGACCGCGACCTGCGCAACGCCATCGTGCAAGGCCTGACAGCCAAGGAAATCGCCGACATGGCCAAGAAAAGAGGCATGATGACGCTCAAGGACATCGGCATTTCGAAAGTCAAGAACGGCGACACGAGTTTGGACGCCGCCCTGCACGTCACGGGCGGATGAACTGAACGGTTCCTGGAAGCGGTGCGTTTGCGTCGCATCGCGGGATATGCGACATGTGAGAATCGAAATGCGGGCGCAGCCCGCCTTAAGGAATTGCCATGGCCCTCAAAGCGCCGAAAAACGTCTCCGAGATTCTGCTGCGACGAAAACTGGCAGAGCCCGCCGTGCTGGCCGAAGCCGAGGAAACCGCGCGCGAAGCCAATATGCCGCTGGAAAAGGTCCTGACGGAAAACCAGACCGTCTCGCCCGACAACATGACGCTGGTCATGGCCGAATACCTTGGACTGGCTCCGGTTTCCCTGCTCCGGTTCACTCCCGAGGAAACGCTGCTGAAATCCATTCCGCCCGAAATTCTGCAACGGCACAGAATCATGCCCGTCGCTCGGTTCGGGAAAACCCTGACGGTCGCCATGGGCGATCCGTTCAACATCATGGCCATGGAAGAACTGCATTCCGCCACCGGCCTGAACATTGTCCCGCTCGTCGCCAAGGAATCCGATGTGATCGAAACCATCAAGCGCGCCTACGCCAACGAAGAGCAGCACATCGACATGGAAGACGTCATGCAGGACCAGGACGCCGAAATGGAATACGGCACCGTGGAAGAAAAGGACGACCAGAATCTCGAGGACATGATGAAGGATGCGGAGGATCAGCCCATCATCCGCATGGTCAACACGATTCTCATTGAAGCCGTCCGCATGCGGACCAACGACATCCACATCGACGCTCAGGAGAATTACGTCCGGCTGCGCTACCGCATTGACGGACAGCTCGTGGAACGGCCCAAGCTGCCCGGAACCCTGCGCTCCGCCATCATTTCCCGCATCAAGATTCTCGCCGACATGGACATTGGCGAACAGCGCATTCCGCAAGACGGCCGTTTCCGCATCAATACGCTGAACAAGATGATGGACGTACGCGTCAACATCACGCCCACCATTCACGGCGGACGAATCGTGATGCGATTGCTCGACAAGAACGCACTGTTCCCCGATCTTGCGGCGCTGGATCTCGACAGGCAAGCCTACAAAATTTTCTCCCACGCCATTTCCCAGCCCCACGGCATCATCCTGGTTACCGGCCCCACCGGCAGCGGCAAAACGACCACGCTGTACTCCTGCCTGCAGGAACTCAACAAGATAGACGTCAACATCGTCACATGCGAAGAACCGGTCGAATACCAGATTCCGGGCATCATCCAGTCACGCATCACGCCCACCGGCTGTACATTTGCCGCCGCTTTGCGCGCCATATTGCGCCAGGATCCGGACATCGTGCTGATCGGCGAACTGCGCGATACCGAAACGGCGGAAATCGCCATCAAGGCCGCCTTGACCGGGCATCTTGTGCTCAGTACACTGCACGCCAACGACGCGCCCAGCACAATCCCCCGACTGCTCGACATGGGCATCGAACCCTTCCTGCTGGCCTCGTCCATCATCCTGACCCAGTCGCAGCGCCTCTTCCGAAAGCTGTGTCCCTCCTGCAAGAAGCCCGCCACGCCCGACCCGGACCTGCTGGCGCTGCACAAAATCGATCCGAACGAATTCGACGGCAGCGCCGTATACGACGCTGTCGGCTGCATCAAGTGCCAGAAAATCGGCTACCGGGGAAGAGCGTCCATTATGGAAGTGCTTCCGATCGACGACGACATTCGCCTGTCCATCATGCAAAACGAGCCGTCGGACAGCATCCGGGACAAGGCCATCAAGAACGGCATGATCCCCATCTCGAAAGCCGTCCTCAATAAAGTCAAGGACGGCACAACCAGCCTGGACGCCGCCGTGCGTATCATCAGCTCGCGCTGATTCCCGTTCCGGTCTTCTTGCGGCGGGCTGCGCCCGCCAACCATAAAGAATTGAACAGAAGGCAACGAAGAAAACAAAGCTGGGCGACACGCTTTGTTTCCTTCGTTATCATGAGCGAAGCGGGTGTTCAAACAATCCAGGAAGAAAGATATGCGCAAGAGCGTGTGTCTTCTTGAAAAAGGCGCTAATCCGGGCCGGGTTCTTCCCAGCTAGCCTCGATGGAGCCGGTGCGCAAGCGGGCCTCGAACCGCGCGCGCAGCCAGCGACGGACCGCCGCCCGAATCGGCGGGGCCAGCAGCAAAAATCCGACGATGTCGGTCAGAACCCCGGGCGTTGCCAGCAAGATGCCGGCCGCCAGAATCATGACCCCGTCCATCAGCGCCCGGGCCGGCATGCGGCCGCAGCCCAAATCCCGCCGAATGGCCCGGAGCGTTTGCATGCCTTGCAGCTTGGCGAGAAATCCGCCCAGCACGCCCGTGAAAATCACCAGCCCGAAGGTCGCCCAGAAACCGGTCTGTTCGTAGATCCGGAACAGTACGGCCAGCTCAAGCAAAGGCAGAAATATGAACAGCGCGATCAGAAAAGACAAGGTCATGACTCCACACTCCCACTGGCAGGACGAATTGGCAACAACCGGCCCAGGTTTCCTCGGCACCGAAGAGCTCAAGGAGATCACGCGGGCTGTCTTTCAAGTCGTCGAAATTTTCACCTTGCGTCATAGATGCGAATAGGTCTGGTGCAAGCAGTTTTTCTCTCGCCGAACAGTTATATTCTACGGAATTAGCGAAATGGGGGCGCTCTTTGGAAGTCCTCCGTCAAGCGGGTCGCGTATCCGGGCAAGGGCGGCGTTGAGGTGTACGCTTAAGAAAGCGAGACGACCCCTGGATCCACTCGGTCGCCGACCGCTCGCTATCGAGGTGACGACTGCCGTGTCTTGCGTACTCCGCCAATTTTTACGCGGGCCAGAAAAATCGCCGGGTTGGAATGGTGATAATGCGGTGTGGGGTTCTGGTTTTCGTGGGTGGAGTAGTAGCTGATCCACAGCTCGCCGTCATGCTCCACAAACCCAGGATAACCACTGTCCATCATCGCCGGCAAGGTGAACAGCCAGTAAAAATTGTTGTTCTCCAAGTCCCATTCGAAGAACATGACTTGCCGGTCTGAATGCGGACAACCGCCAACCGGCGCCGGGGTACGGCCGCCGACGATTACACGCCCGTCGGAAAGCCGGATGATCGCGGGACCGCCGATGGTTGACCCGATAGGAGGTTTCGGACTTTCCCACCGCCATTGATCATAGGGCGGTTTCGAGAAGCCAAGGCTTCTCCGCTTGCCGGCATCGCGCAGCAACATCACGACGCGATCGTCATCGTCAATAAAGAACGCCGCCTCCGTGCCGGCCCCGCCTGGAAAAATGGCATCGGCGACGAGCTCCCAAGTTTTAAAATCGTCCGTTCGATAGAAAGCCCCGCGACGTTCGTGCTTCCCTGCATAGGCCACGCCGTAACCCGTCCCCTTGTGCCGGGCGACACCCCATATCCAGGTGTTATCGCCCCCCTCGGAGTAAAAAGGACCATCCCACGACGTCCCGTCCTCTGAAATCCACTGCATGGAACGTCGGATGCTGGTTCCCACTTCATGCCCGACAATCACAAGACGGTCGTCTGCAACCAGCAACTTCGCATCGCGGGCGTCGACGAAAGGCGGTTCGGGAGTGAAGGTGAAAGCTGTTTCCCACTCTTTGCCGTCCTGAGAACGGATGACACGCAAATGGCCGCCGATGAAATGGTTTTTGCCTTCCCTGAAAACACAGTGCCATGCGTCCCGAAAACGAGCCAGATCCGTAAATGCCGTGTGCGACCTCTGCGTATCGCCTCCAGACAGAGAGGCGCTTGGCCAAATTCGGCGCACATCGAGCAATTCCCAGCCCGCCGCATGGTAACACAACGACATGTACCCATGCCGGTAGACAGTGGTTTCATCCTTGCTTTTGCTCTCGGCTGCCTGATTTGGGTGACGGCTCCCGCCCGGGAGGGCCGAAAATCCGGCTGCGTTGTCCGCGTCCGTGTTGGGCGCTCTCAAAGCGTCGGCCTCGCCTTGCGTGTAGATGGCGACCAGACCGATTACAACTGCGGTTAAACATACCGTTATGGCGCTTCTTGATCGCATTTCAATTCTCCTCCTTAAGTTGTTGTGTCAAGGCTCTCATGACACAATTGAAATGTCAATCGGCAAGAATAGTGTTGCGCCTTTTTCCGCTCCGTGGCAGGTTTTCCGTCATGGCCATGCCTGCCGAACAGGCATGCGCAACGGGAGGCCCAAGCATGGAAGAGAAGAAGGCGTTGTTTTTCGAACGGGTGGAAGAAGTTGTATCGTCCGCGTTGCTGGACGAGATTGCGGCCGTGCCGGGTCTGACGCTTGAACGCGTGCAAGGCTGCGAAGCCATGAGTCCGGCGGAGCTTGCCGAGCGCATGCGGGAAGCGGATTTGCTGATTCTGTCGCGGACGCCGAAGGCGCCGGACGAACTGGCCGACAATCCCGGCCGCTTGAAGTACATCTGCTACCTGCACGGCACGATGCGCAAGGTGATCGGGCTGCCAATCATTCGCTCGGGAATCAAGGTGACCAACTGGGGCGACTCCAGCGGGACGGGGCTGGCCGAATCCTCGCTGACACTGCTGATGGCCGTGCTGAAGGATTTGCCGAAGCGAATTCTGGCCGTGCGCAAGGGAGAAGGCCGCGGCATTCAAAGCGTGGGCTGGAGCCTGGCGGGGCTGCGCGTGGGCGTGTACGGGTTCGGGTTCGCGGGGCGTCAGTTTGTCAAGCGCCTGATTCCTTTTGACTCCGTTATTCGCGTCTACGATCCATACGCCGAGGGCATACCCGAGCCGTGCATTCGCGTATCCTCCCTTAAGGAGCTAATGGAAACGTCGCAGGCGCTGGTGATTCATGCCGGCTGGACGCCCGAAACCGAGGGGTCCGTTTCGCGCGAGATGCTGGCCATGCTGCCGGATCACGGGGTGGTGATCAACACGGCGCGCGGCGCGATCATTGATCAGCCGGCGCTGTTCGACGAGCTGAAGGCCGGGCGGTTGCGCGCGGGGCTGGATGTGCTGTGGCCGGACGACTTGCCGCCCGATCATGAAGCCCGGCAATGGGAAAACCTGATCTGGACCTGCCACGAGTTCATGGGCAAGCCGTGGCCGGGCGAGGAAAAGGAAGTGGCCTTGAGACGGTCCCGCGTGCATCTGGACAACATTCGGGCCTTTGTCGCCGGCAAGCCGTTGAGCTTCGAGATCGATGAAAAACGCTATTCGCTAATGACGTGACGAAAGAGGCAAGCATGAATTCCTATCGCGACAAGATCTATCTGGGAACGGTGTTGCTGGAGAAGAACCGCTGGGTGGACGGCGTGCGCCAGCCCAGCCTGCAGGTTTCCGACTGGGCGGAGCGCATCGCTTCCGACGGATTCGACGGTCTGGAACTGTGGGAAAACCATGCCGTACTGGCTTCCGACGAGGAGCGCGAGAGGCTGCGCGCATTGCCCGTTCCGGTGACGCTGTTCAATTCGTACGACCGCTGCGAGGACGAGACGCTGGCCGCCCGCCGTCTGGCGGCGGAAACGGCCTTGGCGCTTGGCGCGGAAGGGATGAAATTCAATTTCGGCCGCATCGCCGACCGCCATGAGCGCTATGTCGGAAACGTTGCGGAATGGCGCGCGATGCTGCCGGACCCCTTTCGCTTTCTGTGCGAATGTCATGGCGGAACCACCATGGAGAACCCGGAGCGGGCCTCGGCCGTGTTTCGCGATCTCGGCCGCGAGAAGTACGAGGTGATCATTCACGGATTCGGCGGCGCCGACGATGGCATACGGAAACAGTTCGCCTGTCATGGCGACCGCATCACGCACATTCACGTCTGCCTTTCGTCCGACGGCCCCGTTCCCGACGAGACGGTGCGCGCACGCGTCGCGCTGCTGCGGTCTCTGGGCTTTGTCGGATCGTTCACCATCGAATTTACCGAAGGGGTGGGCGCGGACGACGAGGAGGCCGAAACCCTGTATCGCCATGCGGTGCGTGATATGAAGCAGTTGCGGCGTTGTCTTGTCCCGGAATAAGCGAGGAGGTCTCCGCGAGAGCAGGCCATGACGGATTCCGCTGCGAACGCTCGTTCGTTTCGTGCCGAATGCCAGGCTTTTCGGCAGGGCTGCGTGGGCTGTTGCGTGAACATGCGGTGGAAGCCGGCGCGCGTTCTGCGCTATCTCGAGGCCAACACGGCGGCCGCCGAAGCGCTGTTTCCCGCGCGGGGACGGCCGGGCCGCAGGGAGCTGTCGCGCCTGCACCGCGCCCGTGGCGGCTGGCTTGACTTCGTTTTGGCGGCTTTGCTGGCGGGGCCGACGTTCGGGCTGAGCGCCTTGCTGTGGCGGCGCTACCGGGGCAGTTGCTGTTTCGCCGGCATTCTCGATCGAGCAAGCGGGCGGGCAGGCTGCCTGCTGCATCCCGCCCGTCTGGGCATGCCCGATCTGCGACGCTACGCTTTTCCCTATGTGCCGACGCTCGGCTGCGACCGCGCCTTGCGCTGCCCGATGCTGGACGATCCGTCCGTGTCGCCGGCAATGAGCCTGATTGCGGTTTCGCAAGCGGGCTTCCGCAGCTTGCGGGCGCGGAAGCGCAAAGGCAAAGCCATGTCCCCATTGCCGGGGGATATATCGTTTCCGTCGGTATGATCGTCTCGAAATACATTGCTTCATTCTGATTTCCGAGTGCATCTTACCCCTTGCCTCTTTCTCAACACCGCCAGAAGTGAAATGCACCCCATTGCCGGAGGGCCGGATAAACCTTGACTCCGTCCGCTACTTCCGATAGGGTGCGATTCAATATGGGAAAGCAGGATCGGCAAAAGGCCGCTTCCCGGAAAGCGTGCGATCATGGAAAAAGCCAACTCGCGTTCCGCCGTCAATCTCGATGAGGTTCGATCCTTTCTTCGCCGCAAGGAAGAAAAGAGGCAGGCCTTGCTTGACCAGCGCTTTCGCGAAGCTTGGCGCGATTTCGACGCCATTGTCGAGTATCTGATTGCCCGCCATGCTCCCAAGCGCATTTGGCAATGGGGTTCGCTGCTGGACCGAAAATTCTTCAGCGAGATTTCGGATATTGACATTGCTATCGAGGGCTTGACCGGGCCGCAAGAGTTTTTCGCCGTGCGTGGGAAGGCACAGGAGATGTCCGCCTTTCCTTTGGACATTCTCGAAATGGAGTCGGTAGGCGAAACGAATGCCGAACATATTCGAGAGAACGGGAGGCTGGTGTATGAGCAAGGAACGGGAACTGATCAGCGTGCTGGAAAAACAGCTTGATCGAGCCGACAATCTCTTGGCAGCCGTTGAAAAGGCGCTGCGGAACGACATCCCGAAGATCGGAAGAACAGGGAACGCCGCCGTCATGGTGGCCGGTCTGGTCGAGAACTACTATTCATGCCTGGAAACCGCGTATCATAAAATATCGCAGCATTTCGAAAACAGCCTTGATTCGGAACGGTGGCATATTGATTTGCTGAACAAAATGACCTTGCGCATCGAAGGGATACGCGTTGCCGCCGTTTCGGAACCGGCGTTTGGCCCCTTGCAGGAGCTGCAGCGGTTCCGGCATTTCAAACGGTACTATTTCGATCTGGAATACGACTGGGACCGCATAGACTTCATTGTCAAGAAGCTCCGGCAGGCACACCCGCTGGCGAAAGCCGACCTGCAAAATTTCATCGGTTTTCTGGAAGACGTGTTGAAACCCTGAACAGGCGTCAATAGAGGCTGCGGCCGCGGCTGTCGAACACGACGAAGGCGGGCAGGTTTTTGACGCGGATTCTGCGTACGGCTTCCATGCCGAGATCGGCGAAATCCACCACTTCCGACGAGACGATGTTGCGGTCGGCGACCAGCGCGGCGGCGCCGCCGATGGTGGCCAGGTAGAATCCGCGGAAACTCCGGCAGGCTTTGCGCACGGCGTCGTCGCGGTTTCCTTTCGCCAGCATGACGCGCGAGGCGCCTTGCCGCATGAATTCCGGTACGTAGCGATCCATGCGTTGCGCCGTAGTGGGGCCGAAGCTGCCGGTCGGGCGGCCCGTCGGCGTTTTGGCGGGGCCGGCATAGTAGACCGGATGCTCGCGAAACCACGCCGGCAATTCCTTGCCGGCATCCATCATGCTTTTCAGGCGCGCATGCGCGATGTCGCGCGCGACGATCAGGGTGCCGTCGAGTTCCACGCGCGCGCCTGCCGGGCAACGGCTCAACGCCGCGACAATTTCATTCATGGATTGATCGAGATTGATGCGGGGTACGGACGGGAAGACGAGGCTGTCGTGCCGCGCCAGAAAGCGGGCCGGATTGCGTTCCAGCCTTTCCAGGAAAGCGCCGCGCTCCGTTATCTGTCCGCGTATCTGGCGATGGGCGTTGCAACTGACGGCGATGGCAACCGGGACGGACCCGGCATGACGCGGCAGCCGGACAACGCGCGTTTCGAAAGCGAAATGGCGGCCGCCGAACTGCATGCCCAATCCGGTTTCGCGGCAGAGCGCCTGCGTTCGGCGTTCCCAGTCGAGATCGCGGTAGGCATGGCCGGCCGGCGAGGGAGCGGCGGGCAGCCCGTCCAAGGCGCCGGCCGAAGCCAGCTTGGCGGTTTTCACCGTTGTTTCCGGTGTGAGTCCGCCGATCGTGACGGCCAAATGATA
>SLKS01000409.1 GCA_007134465.1 Kiritimatiellia bacterium
AATTGACGGAAGGGGTTGCGCTAACCGGTCTGGGGTGTCAAGCAGATGTTAGCTTTTCCCCGTTCAGGGGAACGGAAGGGGTTTTTTGTCTCTTGACACCCGCCTTTAATGGATGACCCCCGGTTCTCTCGCAACAGGAGTCTGTTCGAAGATGGACCTGGATTTCTTCATCAGGCCGAAAAGCGCGAGCGACGGCCCAGGCCGGATCAGACGGGAAGGACGCGGCTGAGATTAAGCTTTGGCTGAGCAATTGAATATGGAACAATCTGTTGCGAAGGAGGGTGAATCATGAACCGAAAACATGCCAATCACAGTATGGTGAGTAAACAAATCGGATGTTTGTTATTTGCATGCATACTGGCCTTGTCAGCTTCGGCTGAGAGCCGTCTTGTGCCCAGGGAAGCGCCGGGGGATACAACAGGCCATAAACTGGGCATAGGCTCGTTTCTTGTGGACGAGGGTACGAATGAGGTCGCCTTGGTGGATTTGTTCTTTTATACCCATGACGAGAGCGGACGTAAAACCCCTTGTTTCGTGAGAGACATGAACATGCGACCGGACTACATGGATCGAGGGCTTTCTCTCCAACAACTGGATCAAATTAGAGACACCAGACGACATGAGACTGGCGGAGGGAAGACGCTTGCCGGTTCGGACAAACCTAAGGGTGTGTCCGGCGCGAGGTTCGCGGCGGTAGCGGCGAATTATGAAGGGAAAAGTTTCAGCCTATTTGTGAAGGGGACAACGTACACGCTGACTTTGTATCCTCCGTTTCGCTATGGGGAAGAAGGGAAAAAGGCGTCGTTGAAGAAGGCTCGGGTCAAGCTTGAGATCCCGGAAACTCTAGAAAAGGGAAAACGATACGCCGTCGACTGGCTGTTGACCGAATATGAGGAAGAGACGCCGCCTACGCCCAAGGTTTTCGCCATACAAGGAACCGTGGAAGGCGCCATGCTGGAAAACCGGCATCCGCATATGTCTGCCTGGTATTTCACAAGCCGCGGATTGGCGAACGACCCCAGTATGCTCATTGGCCAAGACGGCCGTTTCATTCTGAAAGCGAACGAGACGGAACGGCCTCTTGTCATTTACGATAAGTTCGGGCACACAGGATCGGCGCTCTGCCTCGTTCGCAAAGCGGGCGAGAAGCCGATGCTATTGCCCCGGGACGCCGACGAAGTGTTCGACAAGAAGCATTTCGTCGAGGCAAGATTGCATATGCCCGATGAATTCCGGCATGACAGGGATTTTCTGGTGATTGGCGCGTACCGAGAACCTGACAATACGATTCCGCTTGCATTGGATTCTTTCTCGACGGATGGAAAGAAAGTCGGTCAGTCCATCAGGACAAAACGCCGGATTCCGGGCATGCCTCACAGCCAGACTCCAGGCATGGCGCACACATCGGTCATGATGCTGACGCCGGGCGCGTATACGGCAAGGATATACGAATACGGGAACCGACTCGACAATCGGCGCGACAGAGACCTTGCCTTGCGGTTGCTGGCGGAAATCAATATTGTTGTAACGCGGGACGGGAAGGCCAACGATTTCGCCTTTCCGACTGGCGAGAAGCAGTGATGACAGATAAACCATCGAAGGGATTCGCGAAGCGGGTGCTATGCGCGCTGGCCATGCTGGCGTGTTGGGCTTTTGTTTCCCATGGCGAGGAACCACAGGACGAAAAGGACCGAACGCTGGTAACCATCCGCCTGGTTTCCAACGATCCGGCGCGCGCCTTGCCACAAACTATCGCCAAAGAGGACGTTGCGAGGGTTTTGGGCCTAAGAGCATATATGCAGTTTTACGAAAACAAACATTACAGAGGTGGCGCCAGCGAACGCTTTGAGATCATAGAGTATTCAGATGGCGTAATAAAGACATGGATGGATTCTCCGCGCAAGGCGTTCGAATCTGTTCGCGCTCGCTCGAAAGTTGAAGCCGAAGGGTTCGACGAGTGTTGGATTCGGTTTACGCTGGGCACAAGCCGCGATTTCCCCTGGGAGGTTCCCTTGAATGCCAAGCCGGAGCCGGTGACGGTGACGGACCCCGATCTCCGCGAACTGGAGGTCGTCATGCCTGTCCGTTATGTGCGGCGGGTTGCGGAAGGCGATCCTTCCCTGAAGGCAAGACTTAGACTGGTATCCGGGGCCACGGGCGAAGGGATTGCGCGATGCCGCTTGGATGTGACAGGGAGTCTGTCCTGGGTTTCTCGGGATGAGACTACGGACGATCAAGGATTCGTGGACGTGATGGTGTATGGCGACGAGGATGTGGTGGTGAGGCACAGCATGCTCGATTCCATAGGCCGTGCCGACCGGATCGAAGAGATGACGGTACCGGCGGACCGGATACGCCAGAACCTTCGGGATGGCAAGCCCATAGTTCTGACAAGCGCGACGCCGCGCGTGACCGGACGCTTGCGCGTGGACGACCCGGAATGGCAGAAGAAACTGTCGGAATTGAAAGGCAGCGTTCTTGTGGCGTTCCGGACGGGGCCGAATCAGATAGCCGAATATAACATGCAAATCGAAAACGGCCGCTTTGGCATTTACGAGCCGGATATGGAAGCGGGAATCGAAACGCGCCTGCTCAAGTTCACGCGGGATTTCAGCGCGTTCGAACTTGCGGAGGAAATCCGCTTTCCCTTGCCCGAGGCAGGCGCGAATCGGGAGATGACCGTGCCGATTCTGGCGCCGAGGACGGTTAAGGCGCGCGTGGTTGTGCGATCGCGTGGAAGCGGCGCTCCAGTTGCGGGCGCGACAGTGGTGTTGGAAAGCAAGGGCAAGGAACCGCTGCAAGGAACAACCGGCAAGGACGGAACGGCGACAATCGAGATTCCGCTGGGTGAGCACAAGGCGACCGTCTCGGCGCCGGGTCACGAGACCGTTTCGCGCACCGAACGCATTCTGTCCGGCCGCGAGGTGGCGGTCGCGCTGCGCCGCCTGGTCGAGATGGACGTGACAGTAACAGGCCGTGACGGCAGGGATTTGGAAGGTGTTCTGGCCGTGGATGCCGCCGGACCGATAGGTGGCACGCCTTTTGCCGGCGGCGCGACACAGGCTACAATGTCCGTTCTGGAAGGACCCGGCTTTGCCGTTGTGATGGGCAAGAACATGAAACCGGTCTGGATCGGACCGATGCAGGCGAAAGCCGGCGAACGTTTGGCCATTGATATCGCGCCGCCCGTGCAGGTCAAGGCGTCGCTGCCGATAGGCGAAGCTGTCGCGGAAAGGTGGGCTTTGATCGAGAAGACGGGAAGCCGCATTGGCATTGTCCTGCTTGACCGGCAGACGGGTATCCCCGTGACGGACGACCTGCCTGTCGGCAAGCCGTTCGAAGTTTCGGTGCCGCGCGGCCAGTACAACGTTTATTTGGTCCTGCCAACCGAGGAGCTTCCGCCGGGCCATGAGAGCGAAAGCGAAGAAATGCTGAAGATGAGCGTCGGTGAGTCCTGGGTTCCGCTCCGGCCACTGGATCTGCGAAAGGACCCCGTCGGCAAACCGTACGAAACAGAGCTGGAAATTCCGAAGACATACCGGCCCGTCACGAGGTACGACGTTGTGCACCCCGCCTTTCGGTAGCAACAATGAAGAAGCATCAAAATCTGGGCCGAACAAAGAGGCGCCAGTCCCCGGAATCAGCGCCACCGGCGGAAAACCGGTGGCATGAGGAAGGCCCCTAAAAGTGGCCGCACACCAAGATTTAAGATTCGCTAAGGGCTCCGTATGATAAACAAGAAAAAAACGTGTTGTTGTTTGCTGCTGTTCTCCAGCATTTGGCTTGTGCCGTTTGCGGACGCCGATGGGCAAAGAGGAAGCGATGCCGCTGCAAGAGGATTGAAGAGGATAATCGGTGAAACGG
>SLKS01000304.1 GCA_007134465.1 Kiritimatiellia bacterium
CGGGATCGGCGTTGCGCATCGCGTCGCTGCGCAGACGGTGGAAATCAACATTGCAGCCATGCCGTCTTCATCCGATGGCGTGTCCGCAGAAGACGCACGCAGGCTGTTCCCCACCGTTCGGCCGAACGAAAACCCGGATATTTCCCGCGTTCTGATTGAGTTCGATACAGAGCGCTAGAGTGGTTCTCTAAAGATCTGTCTTGATAGAACATGTTTTTGAGTGTGTGGGTGTGTGAGTATGAGGGGGTTTGCACCCCACGCACTCACATACAATCCCGATAAACCTAATTCTGGCTACCTGAGTAGTGAGCCTCTTGCAAAACCTCTTCCCGACAACGGCGGCAGAGGCCTGCCGCCCTCCATTTCCAGAAAACAACGTATGTTTAAACGCTGGAGGGCGGCAGGCCTCTGCCGCCGCAAGTGGTTTTGCAAGCGCCTCTGTCTTAAATTCAGAGTTCCTGATCTCGCCGGAAAATGATTTGGCGCTGTTTCAGAACGTGGCACGGGCATCTTGCCCGTGTTTTCTCGGCATTAACCTTGGGCGGGACCCGCCTTCGCAAAGCCTGACCAAACAGGTGCGTTTATGCATAAGCGCAAGTTGAACTGATTACTGATCACCGATTACTGGTTACTGCTCTTTTCAGGTTTAAGGGGGCAGTGCGCCCGCGATTTCGCGCATGCGTTTTCGCTGCGCGAAGGGCAGGTCGAAAGCGAAGGGGCCAACGCGCACGGCAACATCCTGCGCCCGTGCCATTCTGTCGAACAATTCGGGGGTGAATGCGAAGCTCATGACCTCATGAACCCGCCGACGTTCTTCATAGTTTCCTGCTCTTGGAGAGCGGACGTCGAGGATCAGGCCGTCCATTTCGATTTCGGCTTTTCGCGAAAACCGGGTTGAGAATCGCGCGCGGTCGGACACCGTGAAGACAGTCAGGAAATAGCTGCCCATACGGAAGGGGGCAATCCGGTCTCGTTCCGCTGCCGAGAACGAGACGCGGACATTGTCGCCTGCGATCATTGTTTCCGTATGGGGTTCATGTTCTTTCGGCAGCCCCTCGCCCGCTGTCCCGAAAACGAACACGGCGGAGTCGTGCGCTCCCGGCGAATCCGGCAAAGCCATGTGTTCTCGGCCATGCGTTTTCCTGGCTTGCAGAAGAACGCGCATGGCTTGCCGTTGCGCATGCGTCAACGTGAACGCGCCGTCGCCGACTCTCACATCCACGATTCGGGCCCGTGCCATTCTTTCGAACAGATCGGGCGTGAACGAGTAGCGAATCCTTTCGAACGTTTCCCGTCTTCCCCCAAGCTTCTGCGCCGAGCGCGCATCCCGGCTCAGGATTTTTCCGTCCATGTAGATTTCCGCATGTTTGTTCGCGGAAAAACGAGCTCTTGGGGAATAGGACGATACATGCATCTCGTAGTTTTCACCGCTTGCGGAAAACGAGATTTCCACGTTGGAGCCGACATCGAGAAAACGGGAGGGTCTATACACAAGCCCTTCAGGAAGCTTCCGTTCGGCGCCACCTGTTGACAGCGGGCTGGGCATGGCGTCGTTCCTTTCGCCCTTGCCGGCAAGTCCCATGTGGTCGAGCAACACGCGCATTCCCTCCCGTTGCTCGTGTGTCAGAGCGAAATCGTGTCGGCCGATTCTCAGTGTGACGCTGTTCGCATGGGCGATCCGCAGAAAAAAGTCGTGTTCGACAGTGTACGAGAACCATTCATGGCCTGTCGTTCCCCAAAAAACCGGAGAGCCGAGCGCATGCGCTTCCCCATGGACAGTCAATGCGGCCTGGCGCGCGTTTCGCGGACGAAACGAAAGACCTTCTGGCGGAGAATACACTTGAATATTGAATGTTGCGGACTGGCCAGCCCGTGGCGGTTCCGGAACAGAAGCGAAAAAGCCGATCCGTACATTGCGGCCCGTGTCAATGGTGCGGGACACACGATACAGAACGCTATGGTCAGTCGTCGTTCGATAGACAAAGGCGGATGGCGCGAAGCCGTGCGGGCGGCGGCGCAGGTCGCGGGCAGTGCGCCGAATCGCATACGCTCTGTCTTCCGTGCTCAATCTCGAGAACGGAATGTCTATCGTGGTTCCATCGGCTCGCCGAACCCGGACGGCTTGTCCGCATTCGATTCTTTCAGAAAACGCTGCGCGAACTTGATTTCCCTGCTGGTCGGTCCACGCCCGCATGTCCGAAGCCATGGCGATGCCCGACAAAAAAAGCAGAGTCAAGAGACAAGGCCTGGCGCGCGATGTTGAATACATGGGTTCCACCTGAGCATTCCTGAAGCTGGATCGCGTCCCGTCTACCATTCTTCACCGGGCGTTGTCAACCACGTCCGCAGCCGGTTGCGTTCTTGTTCGGCATGCAGCGCGGCCCTGACATCGCGTTTTCCCAGCAGCGCGGCGAGGGCGGTGCGGCCGTATTTGCCTGTAAGCCTGCCGGCACGCGCCAGCGAACGACGCATGGCGATCGTTCGCGCGACCGGCGGCGTGCCGGATCTTGACGGAGGAACCAGCCGCTGCCGCAGAAGGCGGATCCTCGCGCGCAGACCGCGTTCGCCGAACAGCCGGGCCAAATCTTCGGTGACCCCGGTGTTTTCGCCATAGGCTCGAACAACGAGCCGTTCGGCCGCCGCCATCTCTTCCGGACAGGGCGGGAAAAGAGCGAAGGTTTCCTGCGGCAAAGTCAGCCCGAAATAGCGATCGGCGAGCCGCAGCACGAGCCGCACGGCCCTGGCCGCGCCCCATGCTTCGCTTCGTGTACGCAGCGCCGGCCAGTCCATGGCGGCGCCGTGCCGCTCCACGATCTGGCGCGCGTCCAGAAAAGGCAGCAGCCCGTTGTCGAAACCATGCTGCATGGCTGTATGCATGGCCAAATGCACCAAAGCGTCTTCGGGGCAAAGCGCGCGCGCGGCAAACTCTGGCAGAGAAACGGCAATGGCGCGCGCCCACAGCGCGTCTGTCTCCTCGCCGGACGCCGCAACCGTTTCGAATAGCCGATCATGGATTTCGATCAGCGTGCCGTCCGGGCCGCGATAGGGAACCGCATGGCGCAGCGAGGCGCCCCAGGCGGAAGAGATGGCGACATAGCCTTGGCTGGCCAGCGTCTCGAGCAGAGCGGGAACCACTTGCGGCCGGGCGAGCAAGTCGAGGTCGGCCATCGGCCGCAGGGCGGGGTTCCCATACGCGAATTCCGCCAGATACGCGCCTTTCAGAAGCAGAACCTCGTGGCCGGCCGCAGCGAAAGCGGCCAACAGCTCGCCCAGTCGCCGGTACAGCCGAAGATTGCGCGCGGCCGTGGCGTAGTAGGCTTGGCGCAAGGTCTCTCGGGCGCCTTGAGGAACGTCCATGGAGCGAAGAGCATGGAAAAGCAGAGGCGCAAGCGCATGACGGCGGGCGATGGCGAGGACCGTTTGCCAGTCGGTCTCCGACATGTGGCGCACCATGTCCGCTCGCTCCGCCGAGTTGCGAAGACAGGCCAGCAGCGGTTCGAGCGACCGGCTCTCGGCTTGCGGGCTGTAAGAAGCGGAAGTCATACGATTATACGAGTATCTTTTCCGTGTATTCCGCGTTTTCCGTGGTAGAAAAACAAATTGGGTTGCGGGCGAAGCCCGCCTTAAGGTTTTACCGTTCGCCTCGTTCCTTTGCCAGCGTCGCGCGCTTGCGGGCAACCTCGCAATAGTACGGGACCGATCCGTCCATTCTTCCGGTTTCCAGATGGGCGTGGGCGGGGCACCATGGGCACAAGTTGACCAGCGGACACTGTCGGCACCCGTCCAGGTATGCCGGTTCGCGCGAGCGGAGATCGCGCACGGCTGGCGCCAGGGAATGCCAGGCGTCGGCCAGAGAGGTTTTCGCGAGGTCGCACGTTGTGCCGTCGGCCCAGAGCGGCGGGCAAAGCCGAAAGATGCCTGCTGGGCTTACCGTGAAACTGTGGCGGCCGGCGCCGCAATGGAAGAGATGATCGCATGCGCGTTGCCGGAACTCCTCGCAGACCAAAGAGTCGGCATTGCGACGCAGCGAACGCGCGCGGTCCGGATCGGCTTGCTCCAGCGCCACGATCTCGTCCGGCGCAAGGCGTTCGGCAAGAATGTCGCGGTTGCGGGCCGGATCGCCATCGAACCGCAGGTTGAGGCAGGCGTCGAACCGGTAGTAATCGCGGGTGCGCTCCCGGCAGAAACGGGCGATCGCGTCCTGTTCGTGCAGGTTTGAGCGCAGGGCCATGCCTTTCAGGCGAACCGGAACGTTCCGGAGCCGGTCGAGTCCGCGCTGAAATTGGTCGAATGAACCGGGTCGGCGCGTGACGGATTCGTAGGTTTCGCGCGTCACTCCGTACACGGTGATTTCCAGGACGCGTGGCGGATAGCGGTGGAAAAGACGGACATGCCCGTCTTCGATCAGCGTCGCGTTTGTGAAGACGGATACAAGCAGGCCAAGCCGTTTCAGCGCGAGATAGATGTCTTCGAAATCCGGCCGCAGCAGCGGCTCGCCACCGGTGATCAGGCAGCCGACCGCGCCCAGGTCGGCGGCCTGCCGCGCGATGTCCAGGATGCGGTCGGCTGACATTTCGCTCGCGCGCGCGACGGGATCGCTTGCGGGACGGTTGATCTGGCAATGCCGACAATCGAGGTTGCAGCGGGCAGTGATTTCCAGGTCGAACGACCAGGGCGCACGATCCAGTTTCTTCCACAAGTGCGCATCGCCGATATGCACGGATCGAATCATGATTCCCTATGCCACGCTGCGCGCCAGAGCCGCGCCAGTCGAGCGGCGAGTTTGCGCCGCAGGCGTTGGACGGGGCGGCGCTCGATCCGGATCACGCGGCCCAGCAGCGCGTCCGGCGGAATCTCGCCGTCGTCTGTCAGGCATTGGTCGCCGCGCATGAGCCAGCCATGGTCTGTGCGGGCGACGATGCGATGGACGACCAGCCGTCCGTTGCGCGGGTGGCGGCAAGCCCAGATGTCGCCCGGCTTCGGATCGCCGTTTTCGTGCGCAACCGTGACCATGTCGCCATCGCGAATAGCCTGTCGCATGCTGTGTCCGAGCGCCTCGAAGCGCCAGTGCGCGCCGTGCGCGACCGTTTCGCGCAGCAAGACCAGTTGCTCGGCGTTGGTCAGCAGCCGTTCCTTGCCATAGGCCACGTATGGCGAGCATGCTGTTTTCACTTTGTGTCTCCATTCTTGCGAAAGCCGCACCATGAAGAGCCTGAAGGACATGAAGGGGCTTCGGAAACTTTTTCTTTCTTCCGTGTCTTCCGCGCTTCTTGTGCTTCGTAGCTTTAGCGAAGTAGCATCCGTGGCGGAAAAACAAGTTGGGTTGCGCGCGCAGCGCGCTTCTTTTGCGATCAGGGGTCGCGAACGGTCAGCATGCTCCGTTTCGCCAGTTCGCCGGCCAAGCCGAGGATGTCGGCGGCGATCGTCTCCGCGGACGCGTCGAACTCGGCGGCCAGCGCATCGGCAATCTCGGCCAGTGTCGCCTTGCCGTCGAGCCTGTGCCAGAACATCTTGCCTGTTTCGTTCAGCGTGTACAGCTCGGCATCGGCGTCGGTTGTGTCGGCGGTCAGCGGGACAAGGATCATCTCGCCTTCGATTTCGCGGGCGACCACATTTTCGGACGGCGCGCAAACGGATTTGACGGTCGGGCGGCTGTTCATCGGTTCTCACGTTACAGCAATGGCGGAACAAGGCCCCCGAGCAGGATGAGCGCATGCTTGTGCAGCCGGCCGGTTGGGCCCGGCCGTGCCGGCGAACTTGCAGGCCGTGAGCACCTGTTCTTCGGGCCTGCTGCGCACCAGCACGGTCAGGACGGGCTTCTCCCAGACTTTCTTGCGCGGCGAACTGTTCATGGCGTTCTCCTGCGGCGGGCGTGGTACAGTCAAGAGCTGTGCCCTTCATGGGCGGGACGCCCATGCCACGGAGATGTGGCACGGGCATGCCCGTGTTTATTGCATGAACTGAAAGAAACTCTAACCCGATACGGGCGGTTGGGTCAAGCGGTTTTCAGAAAAATCGCGTGCGGCGGAAGCCGATACGGCCGGCCTTGCCGCACTCCGCTAGCCTGCCGCTCGCCTGCGGGTCACCCTGTCACCGGGTCACCGAGTCGGGATGCTCTGCGCAAGCCAGCGCCGAGGACCCGATGACAGGATGACCCGGTGACCCGCAGGCGAGGATGCCCCGCAGGCAAGGAGGGAAAACACATGTTCCACTCTTCGCTCTTCCCTTTTCATGGTTCATTCGTCGTTCCAGCCCAGCCGCCGGGCCTGTTCCCGTGCGACGTCGCAATGGTATTGGACGGGGGTGCCGGATTCGCCGTGTTCGATCCAGGATGAGGCGTGGCATTGCTCGCATAATCCGCGCAGCGAGCAGGGCCGGCAGCGGGGATTGGCGGGCATGTAGTTTTGCTTGCGGAAGGCGTTCAGGGCTTCGCGCAACGAGAGGGATTCTGCGGCGTCCGCACCGAAGACGTTCAGGGTCCGAGCCGGATCGCGCATGGACAGACAGGGTTGCACGCGGCCGTAGGCGTCCACGCAGGGATGGCGGCCCGCGCCGCATGAGGCCGCGGCCGTTCCCATGAACCGTTTCCGGAAAACGGTTGCCTGCTGTTCGAACGTTTCTTTTCTGCGCGCCAGGATCGCGACCCGTTCGCGAGGCGAAAGGCGCAAACGTTGAATCCTTCGATTCGCGGCCGGATCGTCGCGCCGATGCCGCAACGCGAGCGACAGCACGAGCCCCGGCGGTTTGCGGAACCCGGGCAGAGTGGCGGCCCAGCTTTCAAACGCATCGAGTTCATGGCGATTGGCCGGCAGCACGGGGAATTTGACGGCGAAAGGAACCCGATGGCCGAGCAAACGGGCGAGACCCTGGCGGAATTCCCGGTGCGAGCCCGGCGCGCGCGCGATGGACTCGTACGATTCCCGGGTCATCCCATAGACGGAGATCTCGACGGGCGCCAGCGGCGGCACGCGCGCGAAGAGCCGGGCCAGCCGCGGCGAAATTCGCCGCGCATTGGTCATGAGCGTTACGCGCAGTCCCTGGCGGCGCGCGGCCATGTAGATATCCTCGAAATCCGACCGCAACAGCGGCTCGCCGCCGGTGAAGCAAACATCGAGACATCCGAGTTCGGCCGCCTCGGCAAGAACGCGCGCGATTTGCGGCAAGGTCATTTCCCGGCGACGGGCGTTCGTGTCGTTCTGCGGGAGGTTGATGCAGCAATGAACGCAATTGTTGTCGCACCGTTCGGTCAACTCGACGAACAGGCTGTCGAGCGGCGCTTGGAACGCATGCTCGGCGGTGTTCCTTGTGCGGACATAGGGACTCTCGCTCATTCCGTTTCCCCGGCAAGCTGTTCCCAGACGAGGCCGAGCCGACCGGTCAAATCGAACCGCAGCCGATGGCAGGGTGTTTCGGCAAGCAGTTGCCGCAAGATGTCCAGTTCCTTTTCCCACCAGTCCGCCGTGGCCAGAGGCCGAACCAGTGTGGCCAGCAGCCGTAGATGCGCGTCGTTTGGGAGCGAGAGGGGCGCAATCTCGTTCCGGTTCGCCTGTTCGGGGAACAAAATGGCCGAGAGCGGCGCCGAAGCGGGCGAAACGTCAGCAACCGTGCCATGGCACCATGTGCCATAAACGGTCCAGCTTTTCTTATGTCGGCGGACGACGATCCGGTCGTCGCACAGGATTTCGACGTGGCGAAGATCCGGGCAGCTTCGCAACAGTCTGGCCATGGTGGATTTGCCGGCGCCGGCATGGCCGGGAAAAACATAACCGCGTCCGTTGACGATCGCGGCGGCGGCATGCAGGAGCAGCGCATGGCGGTCCGCGACGAGCCGGGCGAGCCAGACCTGGTCGGTGGGCATCAGGGACAGAGACGGCCATGGGCCGGTCCGAAGCCGAGTCCGTTCGGTCGGCTTGCCAAAGAACATTCCGCGCGTATGGGCGTTGTTGAAGACGGCCAGCCGATGGCATTGCCGGGCGCCTGCCGCTACGCAGCGGTAGAGCCAGACTCCGTTTCTTTGCGAAACGATCCAGGGCGGCCGCCGATAGAGTTCGCGTCCCCAATCCATGCCGGCGAGATGCGGCCAATCGAAGCGGTGACGATAGAGCACAGCCGGGCGCCGGCCGCCGGTCACGGCAAACGCCGCCAAAGCGGGTGCGAAGGGGATGTCCGCAAGAATCGGCTCCCGCTCCAGCGCCACCGCGATCCCGGCCACGCGGAAACAGCGGCGGCAATCCTGTCCGGTTGCCTTTTCGATTTGCGCCAGCGCATTGCGCGGATCGAAGAGGCGGGCCGTATGGTGTTGCGGCATGACAAGTCCTGTGGCGGATGCATGAAATCGAAGGGCAAGATAGCCGCCAGCCCGCCTCATGGCAAGCCGTAAGGGTGGGCGGAATTTTCTTGCGTTGCCGGGGCAGAATCCCTAGTTAAGGCGAAAGGAGATATGGTTTAACGCGGGCTTCGCCCGCAACCCAAAAGAGTTGAACAGAAGGCAACGAAGAGAACTATGACGAGCGGGCACACTTCGTTCCCTTCGTTAACTTGAGCGAAGCGGGTGTTCAAACAATCCAGGGACAAAAGATACACGCAAAAACGTGTATCTTCACCGGAAGGGCTCTAATGAGCGAAGCGGCAAGACGGTTGGAAGGTTTCAATTGGGCCGACTACCGCTCCTGGCCGGATGACGAACGCTGGGAGATTGTCGGCGGCCGTGCGTATGCAATGTCGCCATCGCCGGGGGCGAATCATCAGGCCGTTCAACTTGCGCTTGGATTGCAGCTTGGCGCCTTTTTGAAAGGGCGCCGTTGCCGTTTGTTTACTGCCCCGTTCGACGTGAAGCTGTCCGATCAGGATGTCGTCCAGCCGGATTTGCTTGTGGTGTGCGATCGCAATCAGATCAAATCCTCCCACATGGAAGGGGCGCCGACGCTTGTGGTCGAGATTCTTTCCAACTCGACCGCGCTCCTTGACCGCACAGCGAAAATGGAACTTTATGCGCGGGCCGGGGTGAAGGAAGTCTGGCTGGCCACACCCTGGCCATCGCTTGTCGAAGTTTACCGGCTCGATGGCAAAACGTACCGTTTGGTTAAAGCGTACAAGAAGGATGATGTATTGAGGAGTCCGCGCTTTCCTAAGCTGCGGGTCAACCTGGCGGAGGTCTTCGACCTCCCAGTGCCGCCGGAAAAGGGACAGGAACAATTGGTCGTGCGTGAACCGCCGCCAGCCTACGCTTCCCGCAGGAGCCGGCACTGAATGGCAGACATCCCGATCTTCTCGTCGGAAAATGAAACGGCGCCATTTCTCGCACGGGGTCGTGCCGCCTGCCGCTTCCGCTTCTGGAAACGCTGCCTGTTCGCCTGCGGGTCATCCCGTCACCGGGTCACCGAGTCGGTAAGCGAGGACCCGATGACAGAGTGACCCGATGACCCGCAGACGAGGAGCGTATGCTCCGCGCCGTTGCCGCCCGCCGGCCTTGCGCCGGTGGAGGCTTGTCCCGTAGGGGCAAACGTTGAGGGAGAAGGCGTTGCGCTCCATCCCTCAACTTCCTTTACCGCCGGCATCCAGCCTTCGCAAAGCCTACGGCGGACAAGCCAGCCCGGCGGGATCGGGAAAGCGGAGCGCCACGAACAGAAAGAAAAGGGGTTTGACACGCGCGGGTTAGGCGCTAGGGTCGCACGAAATCGCATCAAAAGGAGACGGCGGCGATGGAAAAGGTTCTGGTTGTCGAAGACGAGGCCACGGTGCGGCTGACGCTGCGGAAGCGGTTCGAGGCGCGGGGCCTGACCGTGCTGGAATGCGAGACAGCCGAAGCGGCCCTCGATCTTTGCGCCAGCGGGCGCCCGGACCTGCTGTTGCTGGACTTCAATCTCGCGGACGGCAGAACCGGATGGTCGGTCGCGCCAGCCGTGCGAGCCGATCCGGCCCGCTACGGAAAGCCGCTGATCGTGGCCATGTCCGGCACGGTTGATTTCAACGAGCCGCAGATGGAAGACTGTTCCCGGGCCGATTTCGATCTGTTTGTGCAAAAACCCATTGATTTTTCGTCGTTCTGGACCCGGCTCGAAACGCTGGCGCGCGCCTGATGCTGAACTTCGTCCGCATCCCGATTCCGCTTCCGGAAACGCTGCCCGTTCGCCTGCGGGTCACCCTGTCACCGGGGCGCCGAGTCGGGAAGCGAGGACCCGGTGACCGGGTGACCCGATGACCTGCGGACGAGGAGCGTATGCTCAGCGCCGTGCCGCCCGCCGCTGAGCATTATCAGTTTCAGCAAAAACTGACTTTTCCTTTGACAGGCGGGGCGAACAGCGTTAGCTTGCACGCATTTGACGAAGGGGCGCCATGTCCTATCTCGACCACTGGAAATTAAAGGCGGAGCCGTTCGATTCAGCGCCGGATGCCCGGTTCTTTTTCGAGTCGGACGGCCATCGCGAGGCGGTGACCCGCCTGCTGTATGCCATGCGGGGCCGCAAGCTGATTGCGCTGCTGACCGGCGATTACGGGGTTGGCAAGACGACGGTATGCGAAACGGCGCTGGCCAAGCTGCCGGCCAACGAGTTCAAGACGGCCTTCATTCGCAACCCTCGCATGGACGCGCTCGACCTGACCCGCGAACTGATTCGCCAGCTCGGCGAGGCCCCGCCGGCACGGTCCCAGTACGACGCGCTGCTGGCTCTGAACACTTTGCTGGACCGGCATGCCCAGACCGGTCGGCATTGCGTAGCGGTAGTGGACGAGGCGCAGACGGCGCTCGATGCGTCCGTCTTCGAGGATTTGCGGCTATTGCTGAACCGGGAGTTCAAGGGCAAGCCGGTTCTCACGCTGGTTTTTTCGGGCCAAACCGAGCTGGGCGACATGCTCAAGGCCACGCCGCAGATGATGCAGCGCATTGCGCTCAAGTTTCACATTCCCAACTTGACGGACGGGGAAGTGCGCGCCTATGTGGCGCATCGTTTGCGCATGGCGGGCGGCGCGCCCGAGATATTCGCCGACGACGCGCTGCGCCGCATCGCGGCGCTGAGCAAGGGCAACGCGCGCGAGGTGAACACCCTGTGCGACTTGTGCCTGCTGATCGGCCATATCGGGAAAGCGGATCGGATTACGGAACCGACCGTCGAGGAAGCCTGGAAGGAACGCGAATGAAGACGATAGAAAAAGCGCTGATCATTGACGACGACGAAACCATTCGCGAAATGCTGACCAAACTGTGCGAGCGGTTCGACATCCATGCCGACGCCGTCTATTCCCTGCGCGATGTCCATGCGATCTTCAATGGCAACGATCAGCCTTACGATTTGTTTTTCGTGGACCTCATTCTGCCGGAGATGAACGGCTGGGACATTCTGGGCCTGATCCGCGATACGCCCGCCACGAAAGACAAGACGGCGGTTGTGCTGTCCGGCGCGGTTTGTTCGCAGGAGGAAAAGGAAAAGCTGCTGCGCAAAGCCGATTTCGTGCTGGACAAGCAAACGTTCTCCGTCGCCAAGTTCAAGGATATTCTTCAGAAATGCCAGGAAGAGCAGGGGTGAGGCTGGCAAACTCCCCCCATCCAATAGAATTGAACAGAAGGCAACGAAGATAACGAAGCGGGCAAGACTCTGTTTCTTTGTTAACTTGAGCGAAGCGGGTGTTCAAAGAGTCTGGCTTTAAATAGCTTTTGGAGTTCGCATGAAACTGAGCGGTTCGGATATTGGCGACCAGTTGCTGGCGGATCCTGCGGCGGTTCGGGAACGGCCGGCGCCTGCCGTTCCGGTTTCCGGCGAAGCCGTCACCATGTCGGCCGAACGAACGGAAGCCGAAAACGGCGAACCGACTTTCGTCAAGGCCGAAACGCTCGCCCTTGACCGACCGGAAGCGGTTGGGCAAGCGCAAGCCGTTGCGAATTCTGCCGACAAGCAGCCGGATCCGGATACGGAATTGTACGACAAGGAACCTTTGGGCGCGTACGAGGTGGCCAAGGCGCTCGGTGTGGCCATACCGGACAGCCGCGAAAAAATATTGCGCAACACGCAGATGTGCCTGTCGTCGGTTTTTCGCAAGCTGGCTTCGCCTGGCGAGGATCAGGACATGGCATGGCCGATGATCTTGAGCGTTGCGGCCGAAATCCGGGGCATCGTGGAGAAGGACGCCAGTATTGCCACTATCATCTGCCGGGAACGGGTCAAGAAGGAACCGCTGGTTTGGCATTGTTTGTACACCGCCATTCTGGCCATGGAACTCGCCGCCTATTCGCAGGAGGAAACAGGCGTGTCAGTGCAGGACATCGGCGGCGCGGCCCTGCTGCACGATGTCGGCTTCGTCGCCATGCCGGGAGGATGGGAAGCGGTGCGGGACGAGCAGACACGCGAATTTCGGCGGCATGTGCCGGAAAGTGTCGCGCTGGCCCGCCGCGCGGGCGCGCCCGAGACGGTGTTGACCATGATTCGCCATCATCACGAGCGGCTGGACGGCAAAGGCTATCCCGAAGGGCTGCAAGACGACGCCTTGCCGGCGAGCAGTCAAATTGTGGCGCTGGCGAATGTTTTCGAGCATGCCATGATTGATGCGGCCGGATGCCTGGAACGCGACGATTCGGACATTCCCGGCTTGTCGCAGGTGTACGCGAAATGCAACGGGGCATACAAGACGACGCTGATCAAGAACATGATGGCGCTGATCGGCTACTACCCGATCGGGTCGCTGGTGGAACTCAGCAATCGTGCGATCGGCGAAGTGGCGATGCAGAACAGGAACATGCCGTTGCGGCCGGTGGTCAAGATTCTCGTGGATTCGGCCGGCCGGCATCCCGAGACATTGAAACTGGTGGATTTGAAGGAAACGCGCGTATTGTCCGTAACGCGGACGCTTCGCGCCGAGGGAGGGCGGTCGTGAACGGACAGAAGCGGCGCAAGACGGGGCTTCGGCAAAACAGTTCAGGAGGGTTTGCGCCCGGAACCCGGCGCCCTGCGGGCGAGATTCCTCGCTACGCTCGGAATGACACGGCTTATGACGCCGCATTCTCCAACGATCCGTCATCCCGAGCTTGCGAGGGATCTCGCCGAAGGCGTGTTCCCGCTTGTTTTCTCCATGATCTGCCGAGGATAGCGTCATGAAATTATCGTGTCGGTTTTTGGCGGTTAGGGTTCCAGCCATTCGCATTACGACGCCGTCCCCCGCGACCTTGCGTCGCGGGAACGGGAGATTGGGGTGGATAGGCGCGTCTTTCCACCCCAATCTCTGGCCCCTGCCGCGCAAGGCGGCAGGGGACCAAGCCGAAATGCGAAGGGCAAGGGTATTTCGTCATGCGGATTTCATGGCGCATCCCATGCTCAAGCCTGGCGTTCCCAAGTCGCTTCTTGTCGCTCTTGCCATCCTGGCGCTGTTCGGCGCCGGATGCGGATCGCTTTCAGGAAACAAATCGGCGCAACGGGCCGGGCACGAGGATGCGGCTTTGCTCGCCGCCCAGACGGCCGATATGCTTTCGGCGTCCGAAACGGCATCCGCAGCTGTTGCTCCGAATCCGATCGGCAAAGACACGCCGATTCGGCAAGGCGACCGCTTGCGCGTGGACGTGTGGATGCGCGACCGTGTCACGCAACTGAAAGGCTATCCGCTGGAAGCGGAAGCAACCGCGACCGGCGTTCTTTTTTTTCCGCACGCAGGCATGATCGAGGTCGTTCGTTTGACCCCCGGCGAGTTGCAGGATCGGCTGCGTCGGCATTTCGCGGACCTGTTGCAGGATGCGACGGTCATCGTCGAGCGCACGCGGCTGGGCGCGATCGGGTCCGGCCAAAGGGTTGGCACGGTGAGCGGCGCCGTGTCGCTCGAGGATATCCCCTTGCATTTCATCGTGCTGGGCGATGTGGCGCACCCCGGAGTCTACTCGCTCGGCCCGAACCTTCGCCTGCGCGAAGCGATCGCGCTGGCGGGCGGACCGGACCGTCGTCGCGCGCGCCGGCATGTGTTTCTGGTGCGCGGCACGCAGGAGAACCCGGAGACGCTGCGAGTCAACCTGAACGATATCCTGTATGGCAGAGACATGAGCGGCAATGTCGAATTGCGCAACAACGACGCCATCTATGTGCCAACCAAGCGGCTCTGGCGCATGGCGGATTTTGTCAATACGCTGCTGACGCCGATCATGGGCGTCCGCGATACGGTTTGGCTTTACGATCGGCTACGGTAGTGAACCCTTATGGTTTGCGCCGGTTTTCGCAGAAGTTTTGGCATTACTGATCACTGATGACTGACAACTGATTGCTCTGTTGCGGCCGCAGGCCGTCTTGGGTGACCTTATGGCGGAACGGGAAGAACTGTTGCTCAGCGACTATGCGGGCGTTGTGCTGC
>SLKS01000142.1 GCA_007134465.1 Kiritimatiellia bacterium
AAGACATATATATACATTCTAATGTTTGCTATCGTTCAATTAATAGTTAAATAATGTATAGATATGAGACGTGAAATTCTTTCCTGTTCGGCGGGGATCAAGGCGCAGCCGCCGCGTTATGCCTACGAGACGGCGTCCTATTATCAATTTCAGTGGATTGCCGTGATGGAGGGCGAGTTGCGTTGCGAAAGCGAAGGCGGCTCTGTGGATCTGACGTCTGGCGGCGCGGCGCTGTTGCGTTTTGGTTCGGCGTTTCGGCTTTCGACCGGCTCGGAAGGATACCGGGGCGTCTTCTACATTGATCCGGCGCCGGAAGAGGCGTGGCGAGGGTTGGCGCGTACGTTGGTGTTGCCGCCGGCGCTGCGCAATCTGACGGAACTCATGCATGCCGAGGGCTTGGCTCCTCAAGCGGGATCGCAAGACATGCTGCTTGGCATCGGCCGCGTGCTTGCCTGGAAACTGATTCGGCTGTGCGAAGCCGGCATTGCGCTGCCGGGCGAGGCCGATTATGGGCGCCAGTGCGCCGAACGCGCGCGCGAGGCGTTGCGCATGGCGCTGACGACAAGCCGAACGGCGCAGGACATTCTGGCTGGGTGCGGGCTGTCCTATCGTCAGTTGTCGCGCTATTTCCTGAACGCATACGGGCTATCGCCCAAACGCTGGCTGCTGGCGGCGAAAATTCGGGAAGCCCAGGCTCGTTTGCGCGAAACGGACATGCCCGTGACCGCGCTTGCCTACGAACTGGGTTTTTCGTCATCGCAGCATTTCGCTTCGCGTTTTGCCATGGAGACCGGGGCCAGTCCTTCGGCCTACCGGAAGCGGGTGCGGCGGCGACTGGCATCATAAGCCATGCGCATCGAATGCCGGCCATTTTGAGTGCGTGTTGCCTTTGGCCGCCAGCGGCCGTCGGCGGCCAGCAATCCGGCCATCGGCCGTCGGCGGCCAGCGCCATGTCGCGCAAGCGGAACGTCTCACTGTTGCATCTTGTCTTTTAAAAGAAAATCTTTTACAGCCGCCACCCTGCGGCGCGTGTAGAATCGGGTCCTCCTGTCACCAGAACAACCTGTCTGCGTGGGTTTTGGAGGGTCGGGACATCTCTCGCGACCGGTCCGAGAAAGGCGCTTTTCAGCCGAATCGCCTCAGGAGACATTCCCTCGGTGTTGCGCAAGCGAGTTGGCCCGTTTCATGCTTTTACATTTGGCGGAACAGTGCATGGCGGTGACGTGGAGCAGGGGAAGGGGGCGCGTCATGATAGCTTGTATGGGAACGGACATTGACCACTGGGGATACGTTGGCATGGCGAGGGATCGCGACGAAAGCTGTCCGCAGCCGTGCGACCGTACACGCGCTCTGGTGGTGGACGACGAGCGCGGTGTGGCGGCGCTTTTCGTCGTGGGCATCCGGCAGGACATTCCGGCAATAGAAGTGGATTCGGCGGAAAACGGACTGGCCGCATACGAGGCGTTTCGCAAGGGGCATCATGGCGTTCTGGTGATGGACGTGAACATGCCCGTGATGGACGGGCAGCGCGCGTTTCGCAAGATCGAAGAGCATTGTCGCGCAAACAACTGGGAAATGCCATCCGTTCTGTTTTGCACGTCCTACGCGCCGTCCGGTTCCTTGCAGAAGTTTCTGTCCAATCCGGCGCACGGCTTGCTGCTGAAGCCTATTACGGGCAAGGAGGTGGCCAAGGCCGTGAAGAGCCGTTTGGGCAAACCGGTTCGGGATCATTCCCGGAACTGAGCGATTGAGAGAAATGGCTCTTTTTTTTCTCTTGTCTTCTCTTCTGGAATCGCGTTATATCCTTTCCTTGATGAATTCGTACGAGGCGCTTGCAGCGCCCAGGAAAGGAGAACGCATGAACCGTCGTTTCCGTTGGGTCGCGTGTCTTTTGCTTGCGGGCGGAATGCTGTTGTCGGCGCAGGCCGACGAGGCTGAGATGCCGGAGACGGATTTGCCCGCGCAGGAATCCGTTGCGCTGGAAACCCCGTCGCCCGCTCTTGTTTCGGAAAGCAAAGACTGGGTGGCAACGCTGTCCTTCGCCCTGTCCAAAACGGCATACGAAGATTTCGACATCAGCCGACAGACCGTGGGACTGGCGCTGGAAAAGCGCCGTGTCGGTTTCGACGGATTGAACTTGTGGCTGGACGCCGGCTACGCGCTGAAGGCCAAGCATGCCCATTGGTCTCAGGAAGGCAGCGGCTTTGCGGCGGGACTGGGTTCGAGTCTGGCACCGCTCGAATCGTGGCCGGGCCTGCGCGGATTTCTGAGACTGTTCTATCTTTCCGAAGACTACGGGTCCGCCCAAGGGGCTTCGGCGGAAGGCGATGCGATGGGCGCGACTCTCGGAGTCGGGTACGCCCATGCGTTTTCCGAAGCATTCCAGGCGAGGCTTGGACTTGATTTTCTTCTGTTCGAGAGCGGGTCGTATTACCGGCAGCCGCAATTCGGAGAGAGGGTGAAGACGGATATGAAGCGCGACACCTTGTTCGGCGTCGCACTGGGCGCGACCTATTGCGCTGGACCGGTGCGCATTCTGGCCGATTTGGCCTGGTTTTCGGAGCAAAGCCTGACCATCGGGCTCGGCATTCCGTTTTGACGATTCACACTGTCGTCGGCCCTGGCTGAAGGAGAGAACGAATGAAGCTCTGGCTCTTGTGCGCGACTTGTCTGCTGTCTTCGGGAATGGCTTTCTCCTGGCCCGAAGACGAGGCGGCGCAGCCGAAGCTTTGGGAATTGACGCCGTCGCTGGCCTATTCCCGCACGGCCTACAAGCATGGCGACATCGAGCGTCAACTGCTGGGTCTGGCCTTCGAAAGGTCCATGGACGTTTTGGGCGGCTTGAGTCTCGCGGGCGAATTCGGCTACGCGTTCAAGACTCGGCATGACGCCATGGCGCGCCAGACCGAGTGGGCGAAATGGAATGGAGAGGGAAGCGGGTATGTCGTGGGCGGCGAAACCAAGCTGGCTCCGTTCCGGAACCTGTCAGGTCTGAAAGGCTGGGCTCGCCTTCACTACTGGTCGGAGCATTACGGCGACCGCGATTTTGTGCCCAGTTCTACGGATGCCGACGCGTTCGGACTGATTCTGGGAGCGCTGTACGATGTCGCGTTGACGCCCTCGTTCGGATTGCGTGCCGGCGTGGAACTTGTCGTTTTCGAGGACGGATCCTTCGATCCTCGGGTTGGGAACAACACGATTGACGTTGTCGGCGACAAGATCGTAGAGAAGGATGTGAAGCGCGACAATCCGTTCGGATTGCGCGTAGGCGGCGTCTACGAGACAAAAGAGAACGGGTTGCGGATCAAGGCGGATGTCGTGTTCCTTTCCGAACTAAGCGTTCGGCTGGGCGTCGGCTTCCCTTTTTAGCGCCTTCACACGCTCTTGCCGCGCCAGTGCAGTTTCTGGCGCAGGACGGCGTAGAAGCTGTAGGCGGGCAGGAGCGCGAAGCGCACGTCCTTGGGGCTGCGCGTGACACGCACGGAATCGCCTTGCGCCAGTTTCCTGTCCACTTGTCCATCAACGGACAGCAGCAATTCTCCCGAGCTTTCCGCCACCTTGATTTGGATATCATACTGGTCCGGCACGACCAGCGGGCGCGAGCTTAGAGTGTGCGGGCAGATCAGGCTGAGCACGAAGGCGGCGGTATCGGGCGCCAGAATCGGGCCGCCGGCGGAGAGCGAATGGCCGGTGCTGCCGGTGGGCGTGGAAATGATGAGCCCGTCGCAGACGTACGAGGTGCCGCGATCCTTGCCGATGAAGACGTCCAGCGTGACCACGCGCGAGGACGGGCCGCGGCTGATCACGACATCGTTCAGGCCGCGATAGGAGGCCAATTGCTCGCCTTGCCGCTCCACGCGGATATAGGCAACGCTGCGGTGACTCACCAGGTACTCGTCGTTGGCCAGGCAAGCGAGGCCGGTTTCAAGTTCGTTTTCCGTCACGCTGGTCAGGAAGCCGAGACTGCCGATATTGACGCCCATCAGCAGGTTCGGTCGGCCGTTCAGGGCGCGTGCCACGCGCAGCATGGTGCCATCGCCGCCCAGCGCCATGACGCCGTCCACGAGATCGAATATTTCGCTGGCGGAAATGGCCTTGGCTTTCTTGAGATACTCGGACGTGGCTTCGTCTGTGTATAATTCAAGGCCCAGCTCGGCGGCTTTGGCGGCGAGTCGGCGCAACACTTCGGGCGCGCGCGGCTTGGCGCCGTTGGCAATGACAGCAAGCGTGTTCATGATTCGGATTCCGCCGCCAGGCTTTGACGCCAGCCGACGAGGTATTCGATGTTGCCGGATCGTCCACCCCGGATCGGGGAGGGAATCGAGCCGATCTTTCTCAGTCCCAGTTCGCGTTCGGCAAAGTTTTCGATGCGGGTCAGCGCTTCCTGTCGCGCACGCGCGTCGCGCACGACGCCGCCTCGCTCGACCTGGTCGCGGCCGGCTTCGAATTGCGGTTTCACCAGCGCGATCAGGGCCCCACTCTTCTTCACAAGCGACACTAGCGCGGGCAGGATTTTTGTCAACGAAATAAACGATACGTCGGCCACGGCCAGGTCAACCTGTTCCGGAAAATCTGCCGGCTTCAGATGGCGCGCGTTGGTGCGGTCGCGGATTGCGACACGAGGGTCGTTTGCCAGCTTCCAGTGCAATTGGCCTTTGCCCACGTCCACCGCATAGACGCGCGCCGCGCCGCGCTGCAGCAGGCAGTCGGTAAATCCGCCGGTGGACGCGCCGATATCCAGGCAGACGAGGCCGTTCGGAGCGATTGCGAACGCTTGCAGCGCCGCTTCCAGTTTTTCGCCGCCGCGCCCGACATAGCGGGGCGGGGCGGTCAGTTCCACAAGGCTGTCGGGATTCACCGCCGTGCCGGCCTTGGCAAGCGTCTGTCCGTTCACGCGTACGCGTCCGGCAAGAATCCACTGGCGCGCCTGCGCCCGCGATTCCGTCAGACCCCGTTCAGTCAACAGCGTGTCGAGCCGTGTTCGCGCCATGGTTGTTGAACCCGTTCTAACATTCCATTCTTCCATGGGATGACGGCATGGGCAAACTATTCCTGCCGACAGCGCAGCGCCGCGAGCGCGTCGCGGGCCAGGGCGTCGGGGGTCAGGCCGCAGCGTTCGAACAGGAACTCCGTTTGGCCCTGCGGCACGAATTCGTCTGGCCAGCCGCGCCGCAGGACCGGGCCTTCGAAGCGGTGCTCGACAAGCGCTTCTTCGGTTTCGCTGCCGAATCCGCCTTTGGCTGCGGCGTTTTCCAGTGTCAGGAAAAGGCGCGCATCTCGGGCTTGCCGTGCCAGCAGTTCCGTATCGAGCGGGCGGACGAATCGCGCGTTGACTATGCCGCACGGAATGTCCTGGCAGGCGAGCCTGTCCGCCGTTTTCTCCGCCAGGGAGACCATGTCGCCCAGCGCCCATATCCAGACCGGCGCCGTGCCGGCGGCAGGCTGGCGCCGGACTTCCGCGCGGCCGAACTCCAGAGGTTGCGGATCGGACGGAAGCGCAACCCCGGGACCGCGGCCGCGCGGGTAACGAATAACGACGGGGCGTTGCAGACGAACGGCGGAGACAAGCATGCGCGCCAGCTCATCTTCGTCGGCCGGTTGCATGATGGTCAGGCCGGGCACGGAGCGGAGCAGGGCCAGATCGAAGATGCCGTGATGGGTCGGGCCGTCGTCTCCGACAATGCCGGCCCGGTCGAGGCAGAGGACGACGGGCAACTGCTGCAGGCAGACATCGTGAACGACGCAATCCACGGCGCGCTGCAAAAAGGTCGAGTAGACGGCGAAGACGGTGGTGAAGCCCTGGCAGGCCATGCCGGCGGCGAAAACGACAGCATGCTCCTCCGATATGCCGACATCGAAGAAGCGGTCGGGGAAGCGGCGCGCAAACCCGGAAAGTCCGGTGCCGGCCGCCATGGCGGCGGTAATGGCCACGATACGCTTGTCCTGTTCGGCCAGCGATTCCAGGGCGACGGCGAATGACTGCGACCAAGTCGGACGGGCATCCACGACAAGCGGCGCGCCGGTTTCCGGATGGAACGGGGAGGTGCCGTGCCATTTTTCGGGTTCTTTTTCGGCCGGCGCGAATCCGCGCCCCTTGCGGGTGGCCACATGCAGCAGAATCGGGCGGGCGGCCCGGCGGGCGATGGCGAACGCGTCGAGCAGCGCCGGCAGATTGTGCCCGTCTATCGGGCCGACATAGCGCAGGCCCATTTCCTCGAAGAACGCGCTGCGCAGAAACAGGCTCTTTGTCGCTTCCTCGACCTTGTAGTAGGCCGATCGCAACCAGCCCAGACCCAGCTTGCTCGCGAAACTTTCAACCGAGCCCTTCCATCGGTTGTAGCGGGGATTGGCCAGCATGCCGCCCAGATGCCGGGACAGCGCGCCGACGTTTTCGGCAATGGACATTTCGTTGTCGTTCAGCACCACGATCAGGCGACTGGTTGTTTGCTGCAGATTGTTCAAGGCTTCCAGCGAAATGCCGTTGCCGATGGCGCCGTCGCCGACGACGGCGACGATATGCTCGTCGCCCCCGAGCCGGTCGCGGGCGGCGGCCATGCCCAGCGCCGCCGACAAGGCCGTGCCGGCGTGGCCGGCTCCGAAGGCGTCGCACGGGCTTTCCTCGCGGCGCAGAAAGCCGGAAATGCCGTTTTGTCTGCGCAAGGTGGGAAAACGTTCGCGGCGACCGGTCAGAATCTTGAAGGCGTACCCCTGGTGGCTCACATCCCAGAGGATTCGGTCGCGCTCCGGCTCGAACGTGCGCACCAGCGCAATCGCCAGTTCCACGACCCCCAAATTCGCCGCCAGATGCCCGCCGGTCCGGCTGACGGTTTCGATAATGAGCCCGCGCAACTCCTGCGCGAGCTGTTCGAGGCTTTTCAGATCCAGCTTCTCGAGATCCTTCGGCGAGTCAACGCTGTTCAGCACGGATTCCATAGTCGGTCACGGTGCGGCAGCCAGGAATATCTGGCGGATGCCGTTGACAGTCATTTCCACGGCCACGGTGGCGAGCAGCATGCCCATGACGAGAAACAGCAGCACGGTTGCGGAGAGCATCTGCATAGCGGCGCCTTGCGTTAGCGGTCGAACATGTCGTTGCCATCCCGCAATTCGAAGGTCACGCGCGGGCCGCCGGCGGACGACGAACTGTTCCGCCCGATATCGCGGATCAGGGCCTCGATTTCCCGGCCGGTCCGCTCCACGTACAGCTTGACCAGCCCGACGGGCGTCGCTTCTCCGAACACGATGAGAATGATGAAATCGGACGGGAGCGATTGGATGAAAATGTTGCGGTTCGTGCCCTGATGATAGATGGCGTGAAACTCGGGTTCCTTGACCAGAGCGGCCAGTTCGCGCGTGGCATTGAAGGCGCCGGCCGCCAGAGCCGCCACCGTTTGAATCAGCGCGTCGTTTTCCTGTTCGGCGCTGCAGGAGGCGATCAGATTGCCGCCGTGGTCGCTCATGAACACCGATTCGGCTTCCGACAGCGCCAGCAGGTCGGCCAGCGCGGTATCGAGCGCCCGGCTTTGCTTTTCCGTTATGGCGTAGCCTGCTCCCATGCTTCTCTACTCCCCCGTCTTGACGGCGAGATTGTCTTCGCTGGGCGCTTCGGTCGTCGCGCCCATGTTGTGTTCGCGAATGAACTGGGCCATCACCATTTTACAGATCATGTTCAGCGATTCGTACACGCCGACGCACTGGCTGGCCACCGATTCGTAATAGGGCGCCTTCTCTTCCTGCTGGTTCAGCATGAAATCCATGAATTCCACCGGAGCGACGTTCGGCAGGTCGCGCTTGTTGAACTGGAGCAGGTAGGGGATGTCAGAGAGCTTGCGATGGTGGGCTTTGAGGTTTTCCTGCAAGTTCTCGAAACTTTCCGCGTTGTGCTCCATTTCCTCCCATTGGGAATCGGCCACGAAAACAAGGCCGTCTACCGACGTCAGCACCAGTCGGCGCGTCTCGTTGTAAATGGTTTGACCGGGCACCGTGTAGAGCTGGAAGCGCGAGACGAATCCCTTGATGGCGTTGGATTTGAGCGGAAGAAAATCGAAGTACAGCGTACGATCCTGCTTGGTCGAGAGCATGGTCATCTCGCCGCGCGACTCGTCCGGCATGACGCTGTGCAGCACTTCCAGATTGGTGGTCTTGCCGCACAGCGCCGGACCGTAGTACACAATCTTGAAGTTGATTTCCTTCTTGAGAAAATTCACAAACGACATGATGTCGTCCCGTCTCTATAAAGCGAACCGTTGCTCGGTTCGGCTTGTTTTTCCTGTTCGCTTGGCTTAACCGTATCCCGCTGCATCGCTACGCAAAAAGCAGTCTATACGCGATCGGGCTGCGGAACGCAACTTCTTTTCACGCAACTTTTTCCTTGCGCCTGGATTTGGCGGAACGCTCCAAAGCTTCCAGAATGCGGACGGTTTGCAGAATGTCGCTGTGCGGACGCGGCTCGCGACCTGTGCGAAACATGGCGGTAAAGGCGCGGATGCCCGCCTCGTAGGGGTCCGCATCGCTTTCGATCTTGCCATGAACCGTGCCGCGGCTTCCAACGGCTGTCAGCGCGAACGGAGGACGTTCGCGATGGAAGAAATGCAGCGAGACGATGGCCCCCGAGCCATAGAGAAGCTGGCCGGTCGAACAGGCCGCATTGCGCACGATCTGGACCGCGGCGACATTGTAGCCGAATATTTCGCAGGCCATTTCGACCTGGTGGACGCCGTAGAAGAAAACGCCGCCGTACGGGCTGCGCAAGTCGCAGTGGCCGAAGGTCGCTCCGCCGGCCAGCGGCCCGAGTTTCCCGATCTTTTTGCGCAACGAAAGAAAACTGCGCTGAAGCGGAACCGTGCTGAAGCTGGTTACCGGCGTTTTCGTTCGGCGAGCCAGGGCCAGAAAGGATTTCCCCTCCGCGCTGCGGTAGCAGAACGGCTTGTCCACAAAGACGGGGATGCCGGCTTTCAGGAAAGGCAAAGCGGCTCGGAGATGATGGCGGGCATGGCGATGGTCCACGATCAAGGCGTCTATTTTGCCCAGCATCTGGCGGGGCGACTTGACAATAGTCGGGATGGCGCCCTTTTCGGCGGCGGCCTGCGCGAAAGCGTCGGTTTCGCCCCACAGGAAGTCTACGCTCGCGCCGCGAATGGCTTTGCGAACATTGAGCGTCCGCGCAATGGCCGCGCTATGCGAATTCTCCGCTCCGACAATGCCGATTCTCATGGGGTCTCCGTCCTTTCTCCAAACCGTCAGCGGCCCGATTCCGGAACACGAACGCATCTGTTCATTCCGTTCCGTAGCATGTCGGCGAAACAATGCAAAGAAAAAACGAGACGGCGATACGTTTCAGCAACAGCGTAGCACGCTTCGACACGGATGCCGACGTGGCAATCAAAATGGATGTTGCCCCGTTTCTTGTTCTACAAGGCGCAACACCCCGTCTTCTGGATGAATGGCAGCTATGGCCATCCGTTCTGTGTGTGATTGCGGGCAATGGTTCTGCCCGCCGCCGGAAGGATGGCGTATGCGTTGCGCCCCTCGCAATGCTCGGCCCTTGAGGGCGCTCGCAGCAGAAAAAAATCTCTTGCGTATGCCAGATTCAGGCCTTGTGGGACAGGAACCGTCTGTCTTGCGGCTTTTTTTTCGCGAAGGATTCATGCCGGAAACGGATGGCGACTTGCGCCGCTGCCTTCGTGCTATCGAGAAACACGGCGACCGTTCCGCCTATGTGCAGGCCCGCAGGCTGGAAAAATGTCTCTAACCGAATACCAACGGTCCGTGTGCAGACTGCTGGCTGCCTAACGTCTGGCCAAGGCGCTGGCGGATGGCGCGCAGGCCTTTCATCGTGGCGCCATTCGCGGCGCATGGCCGTCCGTATTCCCGGTGCCGTAGCGGGCTTTGCCCGCACCCCAAGGCGTTAAGGCCTTAATCCCGCATTGCTGCGTCAAAAAACAAGAGGATTCGGTGGACGACTACGGCGACGATTACGGATTACGAGTGACAGAAGCCCGCCTGCAACGCTGTTGTCACGTCCTGATTTCCGTTTGACACCTCTTTGTCGCCGACCGTTGGCCGACTCGCTTCGCACAGGGCAATCGAAGCAGTTTACGGCAACGTTTACGGTGGAGTTAGTTCCGATGCGGTTTACGGCAAAGTTTACGGAACAGACGAGATTGCCATGCCCCTTTCTCCAACGCAAACTGCCTCGTAAACACCACCGATTCCAACTCCGTCGTCACCTTTGCCGTAAACTTCAGCGATCCCCGACCTCCGACCTCTGGGTTGCGGGCGTCAACCCGCATTAATACCTTCCTTCGCCCGGTCGGCGGGCGCGGGCGAAATCGGCAAAGCGCGCCCAGAACGCATGGCGCCTTTTCTCCAGAGCTTCGGCGCAGTAGTCGCGCGCGGTCTCGAAATTGCGGGGCGGCTGGGCGGCGCGCCATTCGGCATCGCGGATCATGCGTTCCATGTCGGCAGCCAGTTTCCGTTCGTCGCCCGGCCGGTGCAGGCAGTCGGGCGGGAGCAGCTCGGGAATGCCGCCGCACGAGGAGGCCAGCGCCGGCAATCCGCGGCTCATGGCCTCGATCAGCGCGCGCGGCAGCCCTTCCTGAAAACTCGGCTGCATATAGAAATCCAGACGGTCTAGCCATTGAAAAACGGGCTCGCCGCTCGGCAGCGTTCCGTCGAGTTCGAGCAGATCGTCCACTCCCAGCGCTTTCGCTTCCGTGCGCCAGGCTTCCAGGTTTCCGGCGCCGAGCACGCGCAGGCGCACGGGAAAGCCTTTCTTCCTCAGCCGGCGCAGGGCTTGCAATGCGACCGCCAAGCCCTTGTAGCGCGTGTTCAGGCTGCCGATCATGCCTGCCTGCGGGCTGGACGCGGCAAACCCGCCGGTTGAGCTGCGGGAAATTCTCTCGCGCAGAACATGTTCGGCCCCACCCGGAAAGTCCACGTTCGAGGTGTGTTCCGCATGCCCGCCGCAGGGATAGAGTCCTTGTAGATACCGACTCGTGACATACAGGGCGAAGGGCGCCTGCGCGATCCAGCGGCGAGTTTGCCATGCGGCCACCGGCGCATACAGCTTCGCCAGCCAATGGCCGTGATTCCAGTAGGCGCGCCAGGCGTCGCCCACAACCTCCACCGCCCAGGGTTTGCCCTGCCGTTGCGCCAGACGCGCTGCAATCCAGCCATGCCGGGACTGGCGGACAATAATTGCGTCGGCAGCGGCGACTTCCCTGTCGAGAATATCTGTTGCCGCGCCTGCTCTCGCCTGATGCCACCATCGGCCATGATCGTCGGGCAATCCCGCGAATTGGACGCCGTGGCCGGACGACACGTCCCACTGTTCCGAAACAACCGAACCGTCCGCCATGCGCGCCGCCACGGTCAGGTGCGGGAAATGCTCGCGATAGCGCGCCCAGGCGCGGTAGGGGAACGCGCTGCGCGAATATACGCGGCCGTCCGGCGCTCGAACCAGTCGCGTGCTATGCACGAAAAGCGCTTTCAAACGTTTTGTCTCCGTCCTTGATGCCATTCCGGTACAAGTCGCGCCTCTTTAGCGCCTTAATCCCGCATTGCTGCGTCAAACAACAAGAAGATTCGGTGGACGACTACGGCGATCCCGACGCGCTTCGCGGTCGGGACGGATTACGAGTGACAGAAGCCTGCCTGCAACGCTGTAGCGCTGCGGGCAGGTCGTCCCCCGTAGTCGTCGCCGTAGTCGTGTTCCGTTTTTGTGTTCTGCGCAAGAAGGATTGGGCCAACGCCTTGTCCTCGGCGAAGTCGGCTTCGAGTTCCGCCCGCAGTTCGGGACTGATTCCATCGGGTGGCGGCCGATAATTCATGGCCAACAGATACCGTCCGCCCAGCCCCACCGGGATTCGCAAGCGCTTGCGCCAGCGGCCGGCCGTCAACAGCCATCGTTGCGCCAAAGGGGAACGGGGGATGCGCGCCCGGTTCAGCGCGGGAAAATCGTGGCGGCCATCGTCGGGCAAGCCGAGAAAAGCGAGCGTGCGGCGATAGACACTTCCGGGATCCGCTTTCATCTGCTCCAAGCTCAGCGCCAGCACGCGCGAAGAAGGAACGCGGGCCAGCAAGCGTTCGAGCTGCTTCCCGGTCGAGCAGGCCGCCCGGTACTGGAGAAACGCCGGTTCCGGACAGGCGCGCGGCAGATCGAGTCCGCGCGCGCGCCGTTCTTGCAAGCGCCAGGCGCATTCGAATGTCGGCGCGTCCTCGTGCTGAACCCGGCGGTTATGCCAATAGAGCGACACTGCCATGGCAACGGGATCGCGGATCAGCGCCAGGTAGCTGGGCCGGTCGCAGAACGCTTCGATGTTGCCAACCGCGTCTCGCGAGTACAGATACCAGGTGGACGCCTCGCCAACCGCCAGCGTTCGCGCATCGGCCTTGCGAAACAGCGCCCGGTATTTCCGCTCGCTCCGAATCGTCCGGTTGGCCAGGTCGGTATTGAAGAAATGGGCTTCCTTCAGGGCGGGGATCAGCGCACGGGGATGCTCCGCCAGCCACGCCGACAACGAGGTTGTACCGCATTTGGGCGCGCCAAGCAAAAAGAAGTTCGGCGTTCGATTCGTGTTCATGGCTTGCGCTTTCCGATCAAATCGGAAGGGAACGTTTCCGACAAGGGCGCGTACGGTTTGCGGGAATACAACCCGGCCGCGCCCGCGATAACGGCCAGCAGCGGCCGCAGGGCGTACCAGAACAGGTGCGGCTTGTTGGCGCGCAGCATCGCCCGCAGTCGCGCATGACATGAATACAGCGCGTCGCGCATGGAGAGGCGCTCCTTGCGCCGATACCAGGCCAGTGGCGCGGTCAGGTTTCCGTAGCGAAACCGATGCGCGCCGCGAAACCACAGGTCGATGTCTTCCGAACGACGGAACCATCGGCTTTCGTTGAACCCGCCCGTCTCCTCGAAAAACCGGCGACGGGCCGTCACGGTGGAAACGAAAAAAGGCGTGCGCCGCCACATGTCCTTCACCAGCGTCTCATGATCGGTGACGGGCGTTCTCCCGCCCAAAACCCTTCCTCCAACCGTAAACTCGCCATGGCCGCCGCCCAGCACGTCAATCTCCGGATGATCGGCCATATGCGCGATCGGCGCCGACAAACGTTCGGACATGGCCAGGTCGTCGGCGTCGAGCAGAGCGATCAGCGTTCCGTTCGCCCGGGCCAGCGCCGCATTGCGCGCTTTCGCCATGCCGCCATGCTCCTGGCGCAGAATTCGCAGCCGTGACTCTGCCAGCGCGCATTCGTTCAGTCTTTGCCAGGTGTCGTCTTCCGAGCCGTCGTCCACTACGATCTGTTCCCAGCGACCGTACGGCTGTCGCCGCACGCTCTCGATGCAGGCGCTCACGCTGTCCGCCATGTTGAAAACCGGCGTGATGACGCTGACGAGCTGTTCTTCCCGCCTGTTCACGACAAGCCTTTCCTTTTGCGGCCTACCCGTATCGAGCCGGTTGCCGGCGGGGATACACGCCGACGCGGTTCCATGCGTGCCATCGTAAGCTCATTCTCCGTCTTTCCCTGGGAAAACAGAACGGCAGACGTCGCGGTCAGATAAGCCTTCCCGTATCAGTGGCGAACGTTTTGCCGCCCGAAAACGTTGCGAACGGTTTTCCACAAGATGGCCATGTCCAGCCGGAAAGACCGATGGCGCAAATACCACGTGTCCAGCTCCACCTTCCGCTCGATGGAAATGTCGTCGCGCCCGTTGACCTGCGCCCAGCCGGTAATGCCGGGAACAAGCGCATGGCAACCGGCGGCCGTTCGCAACGCGATCTGATCGTCCTGATTGAACAAAGCCGGGCGCGGGCCCACCAGAGACATCTCGCCCTTCAGAACATTGACAAGCTGGGGCAGCTCGTCGAGGCTGGTCTTTCGCAGGAACGCGCCGACCGGCGTCACATAGGCCGACGGATCGGTCATCAGATGGGTGGCGACCTGCGGCGTATCAACGCGCATCGTGCGGAACTTCAGCATGTTGAAATGCGCGTTGTTCGCGCCAATCCGGTCGGAAACATGGAAAACCGGTCCGCGCGAGGTCAGCCGCACCGCCAGCATGCACAGCAAAAAGACGGGGGCCAGCGGGATCAGGGCGAAACCCGCCACCGTCACGTCGAACAACCGCTTGCCGTATGTTCCGTAAAACCGCATCCCCTCCCCCATTCGCGCAGATTCGCGCGATTAGCGGACATTATTTCTTGATCTTCTCTCTTCCCGCGAATCACGCGAATAACCGCGAATGGGGACGTGAACTTTTTTCGCGTCTATTCGCGG
>SLKS01000245.1 GCA_007134465.1 Kiritimatiellia bacterium
GCCGGCGCCTGGATCGGGCTGGTCTCCGACAGCGTGAACGGCATTATCCATGTCGTGGCGCCGCCCGGGGCCGTCCTGCCCGGAACGAAATTCGTGCTGAAAGCGAGCCTCTTCGAGTCCGCGCTGCCCGCGCCCGTGCGCGAGCTTGCCGTGCGCGCCAAGGACAATGCGCCCGCCTTGTCCCCGAAGCAAATCCGCGAACGCGCGGCCGATTCCGTCGTCATGATCCGCCTCGCCGAACCGGGGCCCTGAGGACTTGACAGGCTCCGGTCGTTTCTATAGGGTTCGGTTTGTTGTTTCTCGAATCGCATAAGGAAAGGAAGACCACATGAGTTCCGCTTCGTTGAACAGAGCGCCGCGAGTAATGATGCCGTATCTCTCGGAAAAGGATTGCCGGACGATTCATCAGGCCACCGAACAGATTCTGGCTCGGACCGGTGTGCTGGTGGACGACCTGGAAGCGCTGGAATTGCTCAAGAACGCCGGCGCGGTGGTGCAGGGCAATCATGTTCGCATCCTGCCGGGCCTGGTCAAGTCCGCCTTGAACAGCGCGCCGGATCTCATTGTCATGCACGACCGCGCCGGACATCCCGCCATGTATTTGGGCGGGGATCGCTGCCATTTCGGAACGGGCAGCGATACGGCGACCACCGTGGACCCCGAGACGGGCGAGACCGTGTCCACAACCTACGAGACCGTGTGCCGCTTCACCCGTTTCACGGACGCGCTGCCCCACATTGACTTTGTCATGTCCATGGGCATTGCCAAGGACCGCAAGGACGCTTCGTTCGTGGCCCAGTACGCGGCCATGGTTCTGAACACCCTCAAGCCGCTGGTCTTCACGGCTCAGGGCATGAAGGACATGAACGCCATTTACGGGATCATGCGGGCGGTGTACGGAAGCGAGGACGAAATTCGCCTGCGTCCGCGCGCCATGCTCTATACGGAGCCGGTCAGTCCCTTGCGCCATACGGCCAAGGAAATCGAAATGCTGATCTTTTGCGCGCGCAAAGGCATACCCGTTACCGTGCCGTCCGGCATCAATGCGGGCGCCACGGCCCCGGTGACGCTGGCCGGCGCGCTGGCGCTGGCCAATGCCGAAACCCTGTCCGCGCTGGTGATTCATCAGTTGGCGAATCCGGGCGCGCCCTATCTCTACGGCGGCAATGTCACAATGATGGACATGCGCACCGGCAACTTCCCCTACGCCGCGCCCGAGTTTCACATGGGCTACGCCGTCTTTTGCGACCTGGCACGCTACTACAAGATGCCGGTCTGGGGATTGGCCGGCGCCAGCGACAGCAAAATCGTGGACGCGCAGGCCGGCGCGGAAGCCTCCTATGAATTGCTCATGGCCAAACTGTCCGGCAACAATCTCGTTCACGACGTCGGTTATCTGAACAGCGGCTTGACCAGCAGCATGGAAATGCTGCTGCTGTGCGACGAAATCATCAGCATGGTCAACACCATTGGCGGCGGGCTCGAGATCAGCGACGAAACGCTGGCGCTCGACGTAATCCACGATGTCGGCCCCATGCAGCAGTATCTCGATCAGGAGCATACTTCGCGCCATTGCCGGACGGCAGCCTGGTCGCCGCGTTTCTTCAATCGCGATCAGCCGGAAGTGTGGGCCGCGCAGGGCGCGAAAGACATCCGGCAGGTGCTGAACGAAAAGGTGAAAGCGATTCTGGCCTCGCACAAGGTTCCGGAGCTGGACGCGGATACCGTGGCCAAGATCGAAGCCATTGTCAACGCCGCCGGGTAGGCCGGCAGGCCCGTCCCCCGAGCAACAACCACAGGCGACATGTCCGCGCGCAAGCCCGGCCCGCAAGATAGACGGGCCGGACGAAGACGGTGGCATGCGCGAGAAAGGCAACCATGGAAGAAAAAATCCGACAGCGATTGGAAAGCATGCGCGGCATGCTGCAGGCCGATGGCGGCGATCTGGAAGTCGTTTCCATCGAGGGAACCCTGGTCAAGCTGAAGCTTAAAGGCGCCTGCCATGGATGTCCGCATGCCAGCATGACCGTCAAACAGGGCATCGAGCGGACTTTGCGCGCGGAAATTGATCCGGCCATCGTGGTGGAAAGCGTTTAAGGCGGGCCGACGCCCGCAACCCGGAAGAATTGAACAGAAGGCAACGAAGGGAACAAAGAAGGGCGGGCACGCTTCGTTTCCTTCGTTGTCTTGAGCGTAGCGAGTGTTCAAAGAATCCTGGGACAAAAGATACGCGCTTGAACGTGTGTCTTTTCGAAACAGACTCTAAAGAAACAGCCGCCCCCGATGACGCTCGCCGACATTCCTTTCGCGAACCGCATTCTGGCCAGGGCCTACCGTTCCGGACAGGCGCCGGTTACCCGGCTTGAAGCCGAACGGACGCCGGACCCATTCCGCATCCTGGTGGCGACGATTCTCAGCGCGCGCACGAGGGACGAAACCACCGTCAAGGTCGTGCGCAGGCTATTCCGCACGGTGCGGACGGCGGACGATCTGGCCCGTTTGTCTTTGCGGGAAATCAGGACTCTGATTTATCCTGTCGGCTTTTACGCCACCAAGGCCCGCCATCTCCAGGCGCTGCCCGCCGCCCTGCAAGCCCTTTTTGGCGGAGCCGTGCCCAAGACGATCCCCGAACTCTGCCAGTTGCCCGGCGTGGGCCGCAAAACAGCCAATCTCGTGCTGACCGCCGCCTTCGACAAGCCGGCCATTTGCGTGGACGTGCATGTCCATCGGCTCTGCAACCGGTGGGGGCTGATCGAGACGCGGAATCCGCTGGAGACGGAAATGACGCTGCGCCGTCTGCTGCCCCGCCGCTATTGGAAACGCTGGAATTCCTATCTCGTCGCCTACGGCCAAACCGTCTGCACGCCGCGCCATCCCCGCTGCGGCGCATGCGCGCTAGCCCCTGTCTGCTGCCGTATTGGCGTACAGACGCCAGTCTGATTCGCGTTTGCGGGCCCTAAAGCCCCGGAGAACTTCCGCCTTAAGGCGGCGCTCCGGCTCGTTTTGTCAGAGTTCCGGCTTCAGCCGGAAGTTCTCCAGCCGCTTCAGCGGCGCATCCGGATGCCATAGTGCGAATTGCCGCGAGGGAATCCGAAAAGATTGGCACGCGTTCCTGTCGGCATATATCCGAAAATAATCTGACTTTCCCTCTTGACGGCAATGTTGTTTTGTGTTTGTTTATATCGAAAAGAAACAAGATCATACATTCGTGGCTTGCTGCGCGAGGAAGAGACGGGGCAAAAGGCGGAAAGGCTGGCCGGAATGGCGATGAAGAAGCTGCCAGATGTTCCTTTTTTCGAAACCAGCGTGAAGTGCTACTTGTACGGGGACGCGGCGCTGAACTATGCCGCGGCCGTGGACGCCGCTGCTTGCCGCTACGACGTGGATGTGATTTTCATTGCGCCTTTGACGGAAATCCGTCGAGTGAAGGAGCGTACGGAGCGTTTGCTGGTGTTCGCGCCGCACATGGATCCCTTGCGCCCCGGGCGCGGCATGGCCGACATCCTGCCGGAAGCGATTCTGGAAGCGGGCGCGGCGGGCGTTCTGCTGAATCATTGCGAGAAGCCCCTGACGCTGTCCGTGTTGGAAAAGACGATCGCGCGCGCCAACGAGCTGGGGTTGGTCACGTTCGTTTGCGCGAACTCGGTCGCGGAAGCGAAGGCCGTGGCGCAATTGGCGCCCGACATTCTCAATCCGGAGCCGGCCGAGCTTATCGGCGGCGACAAGCCGAGCGACATGGGGTTCGTGAAGGCGACGCTGGAGGCGGTGCGGGCCGTGGCTCCCGCCACGCTTGTCGAGCAGGCGGCGGGCGTTCGCACGGGCAGGCAGGTGTACGATTTTCTGATGGCGGGCAACGACGGGGCCGGCGCCGCCTCGGGCATTCTGAAGGCTCCGGACCCGCTCGCTACGCTGGACGATATGATTCGCCATGTCCGGAAAGCGAAAGACGATCTGGCTCGCATTCGCACAGGAGACAACGCGCATGAAAATCGTTAGCGAATCTTTCACAGTATCTTCGAGCGGCAAGAGGCCGGTGTTTCATTCGGTGACGGAACGGGTAGGGGACATTGTGCGAAAATCCGGCGTGAAGTCCGGCATTTGCGTGGTGTATTCGCGTCATACGACATGCGCGGTCATGATCGAAGAGGATTCGATGGATACGGCCTATTCCGGGCGCACGTATCTGCAGCAGGACTTGACGGATGTCTTCGAGACCCTGATTCCGACATGCAGGAAGGAAGGGCAATACATGCATCCGGGGCCCAGGCTCACCGCCTTTGCCGCGGAGCATGGCGAAGACAAGCCGGGAACGCTCAATACCGATGCGCATCTGCGGTCTTCGATCATGGGAAGAAGCGAAACGATTCCCGTGGATGACGGCAAGCTGGATTTGGGCGAATTCGGCCACATCTACTTCGTGGATTTCGACCATACCCGAGCGCGCGAGCGCCGGGTGAATGTAAGGATTCTGGGGGAGTGAGGCACGGACAAGCGTTCTATGAAAAGCATGGGTGGCCCTTGCAAAACCCTGATGGCAGGAACGAGCCATATGGTAGACGAGGCGTCTCGCCTCGTCGAAACGCGGCGGGACGCCGCGTCTACCATTATGAACCGAGGGTTTTGCAAGAGACTCATGGGTGAGAAACAAGGGACGGTTGACGATAGCGGATGCCGAGACTGTGTCATCGAATAGTGGTTCGCTATCGTCGTCCGCTCTCGCCCGCCGAAAAGGGCAGGAGGGGCGTATGAAAGTTGTCAATGAAGAAATCCGGTTGCAGTCCAAAGGGTTGAATCCCACGTTCCACGACGTGACCGAATCGGTCGAGGCCATGGTCGCGAATTCGGGAATTCGCAACGGCCATTGCCTGGTCTATTCCCGGCATACGACCTGTTCCGTCATGATTCAGGAGGCGTCGCACGATACGACGTATTTCGGGCTGGAACACTTGCAGCAGGACTTGTGCAACATCATGGAGACGCTTGCGCCCACCTGCCGGGCCGAAGGCCAGTATATGCATCCAGGCAAGAAACATATCGAATTCGCCATGAGCCTGGGTACGGAGGAGGGGGAGTGGACGAGTCTCAACACCGACGCCCACTTGCGATCCGCCTTTTTCGGCCGATCGGAAACCATGCCGATCCTGGACGGCAAACTGCAGTTGGGAGAATTCGGGCACATATACTTCATTGATTGGGATCAGGTTCGGGCGAGGAAAAGGGCCGTGCTTGTGCAGGCAATGGGCGTGTGCGAATAAGGGCGCGGTTCCGTATGCGGCGGGCGGAAACGCGAGAAAAGGGACGCTGTGAACGGTTACAGGGAAGGTTACCCTCGAGGATGTTGCTATGAAGAACATGCGGATGACGGGGGCGATTTTGTTTGTCGCGGCGGCGGCAACTGTCCCGGCGGTAGGGCATGGTGTTTCGGCCACGGGGGGCGATCAGGTGCTGGAAAAGAAGGTGGACGGCATAATGTATCGTTTTCATGTATATACCAACACAGCCGAATCGGCCGACTTCGATGTCGACGCGGGCGGCGAAGTTGAATATCTAATCGTAGCGGGCGGCGGCGGGGGGGGGGGCAACGATGGATTTCAAAATCCCCGCGCGTCAGGCGGTGGCGGTGCCGGCGGGCTGTTGACAAATGCCGGTAGCCCGGTTGTGCTGGATGCGGGCGACTATACGATTACGGTGGGAGCGGGCGGCGCCGGCAACGATGGCGGGACAGGGGCGAATGGCGAGGATTCCTCGATTGTGTTCGACGACGACCCCGAAACTAACTGGACCGCCAAGGGTGGCGGGGGCGGGGGCGGCCACGACGGCGGTAGCGGGACCGGTCCGGGACAGGATGGCACGGACGGAGGTTCGGGCGGCGGGCCGGGACGACAGGCTGAAGGTGGCGAGGGAGAGCCGGAACAGGGACATGACGGCGCGGCTTCGAGCGGCGACCACGCCGGCGGGGGCGGTGGCGGCGCCGGTAGAGGTGATGCGCCTGTCAACCCGAATGGCGAGGGCGGTACTGGTGGCGGGGGTGCGGGCGGCGAGGACGGAGACCCGAACACTGGCGGGGGCGGCGGCGGCGGCGGAGTTTCAGGAACGCCTGACAGCGGTGCCGGCGGCTCGGGCATTGTGATCGTGCGCTACCCGATTCCACAAGACACTCCGACAATCTTTGCCGAAGAGGCGGACGGCATCAACACTGACCGGGCTACGCTGCGCGGGCGTTTGTTCTTCGAGGGCGACACCCCGCCGACGGTGCGGGTGTACTGGGCCGAAGGCGCGGATTGCGGAACGAACAGCGTGTCGGCGTGGGACGACGGGGACGTATTCGATTTCGGAGTTTTCACGGGCGAGACGCCGACGAACTATGCGCACGAGGCGACCGTTTTGATTCCCGGCACGCTTTACACCTACCGCTACTACGCGACCAACGAGGCCGGGCAGGTGTGGGGTAGGCCGGTGACGTTTACCACCTGGGATGCGCCGGGCGCGCCGACACTGGACGAACCGACGGGGAACACATGGTATTCCGTGGATTTGTCCGGGGCTCTCAACGGCGGCGTCCCGTCGCCGCATGTCTTTTTCTGCCTGAATCCGGACTTGGACGGCGGTACAAACGGTACGAACGACTGGGATAAAGTGGTGGCGTTGGGCGAGCAGGAAGACGCTTTCGCGGAAACCGTGATGGGCCTGGAATCGGAGACGACCTACTACGTGCGAGTGTTTGTCAGCAACGAAGTGGACACGGCCTGGTCGAGCGTGAAGCAATTTGAAACGGGCGTCGTGCCGGAGAGATTTGTAGTGGTTGACGACCAGCAGATCGGCCAGGAGATACTGGCGATATCGGGCAAGTGGGACGATGTCCCCGGCGCCATCGAGGCGACAGGCGAGCTTCCCGACTATACCTTCACCTGGTTCGATGTACACACTGTCGACTTTGCCGGCCATACGCTCACGTATACCCGGCAAAGCGGGAATCGCGGCGCTGTGACGTTCGATTTGGGTGGCGCCGCTATCGAAAACACCGTCGGCGGAGTGGTTCAGGATAGCTTGTCGCTACGAATGGAAAGCGGGGACGATTTTGAGATGGTGAATGCGGGAACCGTATCGATGGGTGGAATCGATACCAGCCATTCCAGTCATGCGGGCAATATCATGATCGGCACCAGCCAAGATCCGGTGGCCGGCAACATGCGCTTCGAATACCTCCACTGCTATGGCGGATCTGATGTCGATGGCGGACAAGACGGAATCGGCGTATATAATTATGCCGGGAACATCGCGCTCTACGTCAATGGCTCGGTTTCTATCGCGGACAGCGACGGCAACCCCGGCGACATTCAGGCTTGGGGAGGAGGCGGCCACAGCGCATCGATGCGACCAACCCCCTACGGGAACGTCGCCATCGTGCACAAGGGCGATTTTATTGCAGGCGTCATCAAAACTCGCGCCTACGCCCCCGGCGGCAACAGCGGACCCGGCAATATCACGTTGGAAAGCGACCAGTCTGGCGATCTGAACGTCGATGTACTCGACATTAGCGCCTTTGCGCACATCTACTCGCAAAACCGCGGGCACATCAGGATCCGCAATTATCGCGATGTCAACATTGGCGAGATCGATGCAGCGGTTTCGAGAGAGACAGAGCACATATACTCTGCGCAAGGCGGCGACGTAACCATCACCAATGGAATTGTTGGCGACATCCACATCGCAGGCCCTGTAGATTTGTCTTTGACAAATGCGCCGGGGACGCATGGCGCGCTGGCGCTTGCGGCCGACGGCGCTGTTACGCTCGGTTCCGGTTTGGATCTGGGTGGAGTCCGGCTAGCCACCATCAGTAGCGGCGCAGGTGTTTCGGAAATCAAGGGGACCCTTGGGGATTTCGAGGTGTCCGCCGCTTCCGGCGTGGGAACGATGGCAGATCCGAGAGTCGCGGCCGATCCCGAAACCCGTTTGCGAGTCCCGTTCGGCCAGATCGTGTACTACAACGATGCGGCCGGCGCGAACAACTATTTGGGCGGCTTTGTCTGGCAACTCAAGGCGCTTGACGGCTCAAGCGACGGCGGCCTTCTGGTTCCCGTCTCGCAGAGACCCGGCACCGGTACCGTGATCCTGTTCCGATAGAGTGCGGGCCGCCAACCCGCGAGCAGCAAGGGCGAACCATGAAGCTGACATCCTGGAAGAGCGCGCGGGAAGCGTTTCTGGTGGAGGCCGAGTCGATCCGGCAGGCGCGGGATCATATCGGGAAGGCCGCGTTCGGGAGAGCGGTGGATGCGCTGGCGAAAGCCGAACGCATTGCCGTGAGCGGATGCGGGCATTCGGGCATTGCCTGCCGTCATTTCGCGCATTCGCTTTGCTGCATTGAGCGTCCGGCTCGTTTCCTTTCGCCTTCCGAAGCGCTGCATGGCGCCAGCGGATTCATTCGGAAGGGCGATGCGCTCGTTCTCGCGTCGCGCGGCGGACAGACGGCGGAATTGTTGCCCTTGGCGCGGATCGGCAGGCAAAAGGGCGCTTTCATTATTGTCGTGACGGAGAACAGGGCCTCTTCGCTGGCGCTGGATGCGGATGTCGTTTTGCGCTTGCATGTCGAACGGGAAAGCGACAGGCATAACCAGCAGGGCACGTCAAGTTTCGTTGTGCTTTCGGCCATCTTCGACGCCTTGCAGGTGGCGCTGCTGGAGGAGACGAATTTCAAGGGCGAACAGTTCGCTCTCATTCATCCGGGCGGCGCCGTGGGGCATCGGCTCGCCGAGCGAGCGGTTGACGGGAGGGCGTGAAGCGAGGCGGGGCTTTCCCCATTCCAAATTTTCTTTCACCACGGAGTTCACGGAGATGAAGCGAGGACATCGCATGATCGGGTTGGAGGCAAGACGAGCTGCCATTGCGGAGCGCGTGGCGCGCGAGGGCGAAGCGACGGTCGAGGAGCTGGCTCGCGTTTTTGACGTGAACGCCATGACGATCCGCCGCGATCTGGATGCGCTCGGGCGCGAAGGACGGCTTCGCCGAACGCATGGCGGCGCCATGGCCGCGCGGGCGGGCGTGGTCGAGTTTGCTTTTCAGGAGCGCTGCCAGGCGCGCGCGAAGGAAAAACGGGCGATCGCGGCGCGCGCGGCCGCCCTGGTCCGGCCCGGCATGACCGTGTCGCTGGATACGGGCACGACAACGCTCGAAGTCGCCCGTTGTCTGGCCGATACCGGCGATCTAACCGTGCTCACCACGTCTTTGGCCATTGCGTCCGCGTTGCATGCCAAGCGGAACCTGACTCTTGTGCTTCTGGGCGGCATGGTCAGCCGAACGAAACCGGAACTCTATGGTCCGCTGGCGGAGGAGAACCTGAAAACGTTTCGGGTGGATGTGGCTTTTCTCGGCGCGGATGCCGTGACATCCGAAGGCCTGTTCACGACCGACATGCAAACGGCGGCCATGTGCCGAGCCATGATCGCGCAGGCCGGCCAGGCGGTTCTGGTGGCCGACAGCGGCAAGTTCGGCCGAACGGCTTTCGTGCGCTATGCGGCCTTCCAGGATGTGGATGTTGTCGTAACGGACCGGACGTGTCCCGCGCGCGTTCGGACTTGGCTGAGAAAGAAAGCGGGGAACGCGTTGTTCGCCTGAAGGGGAGAGGAGCACGTAATGGGAATCAGCATCGGTTTGGTCGGGTTGGGCTCGTTCGGAAACGATTTCGCGCCCATGTTCAAGAGTCATCCGCTGGTGGATCGCGTGGCGCTGTGCGATCAGGAGCCGGAGCGCGTGAAATTCTGGGCGGACAAGGAGGCATTCGCCGACAAGTTCGATCCGAAGGACGCGTTTGCGGAATTCGACGCCATCCTCGAGTCGGACGTGGACGCGCTGGTGATCATTACGCAGCACTGGCTGCACGCGCCGATGTCGGTACGGGCGATGGAGGCGGGCAAGCACGTGTATTGCGCCGTACCGCTGATCTCCGTGCCGGACGCCGACGAGATTCTCGGCTGGTGCGACAAGGTGGTTGAAACGGCGCAGCGAACGGGTCAGATCTTCATGTTCGGGGAGACTACGTTCTATCGGCCGCAGACCATGTATTGCCGACGGCGCGCGGCGGAAGGGGCGTTTGGCGATTTCGTGTATGCCGAGGGAGAGTATTTTCACGATGTGGATCACGGATTGCGCGAGGTGTGGACCCGACGTTTGGGCAGTCGGAGCGGGCGGGAGCATGCGAAGGAGCTGGAGGCGTACAAGCGGCGCGGTATTGTCGGCGGGCCCATGCATTATCCGACGCATTCGACAGGCGGCCCGATTTCGGTGATGAACGCGCATGCGGTCAAGGCGGCCGCCTTGCCGTTTGCCGCGCGCCTGCACAAGGATCATTGCGGCGAAACGCCGGCGAACGAGACGGCGCTGTTCCGTATGTCGAATGGCGCGCACATGCGCATTTGCGAATATCGCGAGATCGGCCATCGCGGGCGCGAGATGTTTCGCGTGTACGGCAACCAGGCGTCTTTCGAGCACGATACCTGGTGCGACAAGACGTCCACCACTCCCCTGACGGAGAAGGACATGCGCGATCCGCTGCCGCCGGAAGTGCAGCAGGCCTTTCAGGGTTTTCGGGCGTTGCTGGCGCCCGACCGTTCGAAGCTTAGCGCCAAGGAGCGCGAGGATTTTCTGGGCGGGCATGGCGGTTCGCATTCGTATCTCGTGCACGAGTTCGTAAGCGCGGTGGCCGAGAATCGGACGCCAGCCTGTACGGCGCGCGACGCGGCCCATTACACCGCCGCCGGCGCCGTCGCCCACAAGTCCGCGCTGCGCGACGGCGAATGGTTCGATGTGCCGCATTGGGAGTAGACTATGCCTGAAATCTATCTTGGCATTGACGCTGGCTCGACAACGCTGAAGGCGGCGGTGTTCGACGGGAAGACCGGGCGCGCGCTGGCTTGGCGCAGCGAGCGGATTCCTTTGCGGACGGGCACGGACGGCCGACGCGAACAGGCGCCAGCCGACCTCGACCGCGCACTGGCAGGCGCAATGGCCGGGCTGCGCAAGGCGGCGGGCCGCCGCTGGCGCGAGCTGAGCGGCATCGGGCTTGCGGCGCAGGGCGGCAGTGCCATGATCGCGGATGCCGAAAGCGGCAAAAGCCTGACGCCCATGATGCTCTGGAACGACGCGCGCGCGCGGACGTTCCTGCCGGAAGTCATCCGCAGGCGGCCCGCAGACTTCTGGCGCCAAACAACGTGGCGCAACGGACCCGGACACGGCCTGGCGAAACTGCTCTGGTTCGAGACGCATCGGCCGGGAACGCTGGTTCCGGGCCGGAAGTTCGTCGGCGCCGGCGAATACCTGTTCTTCCGTCTGACGGGGCAATGGCGCCAGGACCCCTGCCATGCGCTTCAGATTGGATGCTTCAACGTTCCGAAGCGGCGCTTGGACGCGCGTCTGCTGAACACGGCGAAGCAGCCGCTTTCGATCGTGGCGCCGTTGCGGAACGGACACGAGACCCATTCGCTCGCGCGCCGGGCGGCACGTCGGTTCGGATTGCCCGCAGGCGTTCCGGTAGCCGGCCCCTACATGGATCACGAGGCCGGCTACCTTTCGGCGTTGGACCTGTCGGAAAGGCCGCTGCAATGCTCGCTCGGTACAGCCTGGGTCGGCAATTTCGCCTTGCCGAAGAACGAGCGCTGGCAGTCGCCCACGCACCTTGTTCTGCCCGCCTTGACCGGCGACGGCTGGCTGGTGGTGCAGCCGCTGCTGACCGGCAACACGACATGGGACTGGTTTCTTGCGGCATTCATGGACCGGGACATTCGCAAGGCGCTGACCATGACGGATGCCCTGTTCCGGAAGGCGCTGCTGCCGCCGCCGGGCCTGACGGCGCTGCCGTGGTTCAACATGCAGCATCCGCTTTTCACAGGTTCGCATGGCGCAGGCGGGTTTTTCGGCATGAGCCCCGCCACGAGCCCGTCTGACATGGCGCGCGCGCTGGCGGCCGCCATGGTTTATGAAATGAAATGGGTTTTTTCGCACGTGATCGCGCGCGGCAAGGCCGACTGTTTGGTCTTGGGCGGCGGGGCCGGCCGGGATCCGGCCCTGCAAAAGATATTCGTGGCGTCGTTCGACGGCGTGCCAGTCCATTCCGTCGCGGAACCGGACCTGATCGGCGCGCGCGGTTCGTTGCACGCGTTCGGAACGCGTGCCGCGCGCGGGCGGGCCGTGAAAGCGCCGCGTCCGCCCGTGAAGCTGCGAAAAGAGATCGAGACGGATTACGCGCGCTATCTCAAGCTGCGGGACGCGCTGTATGGTCGTGCGCCGCTGGGCGCGCCGGTGACATTCGGGAAAAGAATGAAGACGTGAACAAAAGGCATCAAAGAGAACGAAAAGAGGGCGATAGACATTGTTCTCTTCGTTCCCTTGAGCAAAACGAGTGTTAAAAAACATAACGGAAAAGATACGCGCGAAAAATCGTATCTTCACGGGAAAAGGTCTGTCGCTATGAAACGCAAACCCAAAATCGGGCTGCTGCCCCTGTATCTGAAGCTCTACGACGATACCATGCCCGAACGACGTGCGGGTTTTGAACCGTTCCTGAAAACTGTGCGTATGGCCTTCGAGAAACGGGGTATCGAGACGGTTCCCGGCGAGGTATGCCGGCTTCGCTCGGAATTCAAGCGCGCGATGACCCGGTTCGAACAACAAGACGTGGATTGTCTCGTGACTCTGCATTTGGCCTATTCCCCGTCGGAGGAAAGCGCTCCGGTCCTGGCGGCCAGCCGTCTGCCGATTCTGATGCTGGATACGACCATGGACGCCGCGTTCGGCCCGGCGACAGCGCCGAGCCGTATCATGTACAATCATGGGATTCATGGCGCGATGGACTTGGCCTGCCTGTTGAGGCGACAGGGCAAAACCTTCGAGATTGTTGCCGGTCATGCCGGGAACAGGAAGGTCATGGACCGGGCGGCGGACGTGGCGCGCGGCTTGACGGCCGCGCGCTATCTGCGCGAGACGCGCGCGTTGCGGATTGGCAAGGCGTTCTCCGGCATGGGCGATTTCGCTGTTGCGGAGACTGTGCTGCGCGCGAAATTGGGCGTGCAGGTCAAAACGATCGGAGCCGGTCTGGTTGGGGGCGAGGCGCGCAAGGTTTCCGTCTCGGAAATCGAGGCGGAGTTGAAGGCGGACCTTAAACGCTTTCGGAGGCTGGCATCGGACGAATCGCATCGGCGGTCGGTGCGCGTGTCGCTTGGACTGAGACGGCTGCTTGATCGGGGCGGGTACGATGCGTTCAGTATGAATTTTCTCGCGTTTCGAGGCGGGGCCGGGTCGGCGGAGTCCGTTCCCTTTCTGGAAGCCTCCAAGTCCATGGCGCGCGGAATCGGCTATGCGGGCGAAGGCGACGTGCTGACGGCCTCGCTGGTTGGCGCGTTGGCGCGCGCGTTCGGCAAGACGACCTTCACGGAAATCTTCTGTCCCGACTGGCGCGGCAACAGTCTGTTTCTGTCGCACATGGGCGAAATCAATCCGGAGATGGCGGCTGCGAAGCCGTGGCTGATCGAAAAGCCGTTTCCCTTCACGCCGGCTGAAAACCCGGCGGTTTTGGCCTGCGCGCCGCAGCCGGGGCCGGCGACGTATGTGAATTTGGCGCCGGGTCCGAACGAAACGTTTACGCTGATCGTCGCGCCCGTGCGGGTTCTTGCCGACACGAAACGGGCCGACATGAAGAAATCGGTGCGCGGCTGGATTCGGCCGGTCTCGGGATCCGTCGCCGATTTCCTCGAAGCCTATGGCCGCGCGGGCGGCACGCATCACAGCGCGCTTGTGGCCGGCGATCGGACGGAAGCGGTCGCGGCCATGGCTCGCGCTCTCGGGGTAGAGTGCAGAATCATCATGTGTCGGGATTAATGGGCCTGTAGATGCCGATGAAGCGGGCCGTGACTATTAGCAAGCAAGTGCGAGGCGAAGTGCGGGCGCACGCGGGCGATGAAGTCTTGGAAAGGGATCCGATGAGCGCTGGATACGAACGATACGAGGGACGGTGGGAAGATCGCGCGCAACTGGCCTGGGACACGTTGGCCTTGAAGGCGACCCGCGGCATTCCGCATGGAACCCTGAACATCATGGACTGGGACATGCTGGTGCATTTGGCCGGCGCGAAACCCGGCGATTACGAACGCATGCCAGACGATGTGCGGAAGGAGTTGCGCTGGGTCGTGGAGAAAGGCCCGAAAGTCGGGCTCTTCCTGTCCGCCACCAGCTCGATCGCGCCGGGAACGAAACCGGAGAATGTGCTGACCTTTATCGAAGGCTTGGA
>SLKS01000315.1 GCA_007134465.1 Kiritimatiellia bacterium
CAGAGACAGATTGGCCTGAACGCGGTAGGTGTTGCGGACCGTGACTTTGATTGTCTTGGGTTCGCCGTTGCGGATCAGGGGCGCGGGGCCGTAGTCGAGTTCAACGTCGAAGAAGTCGAAACGGAAGCGCGGGCCGGCCAGAAGCGGTTCCAGCGCAGAGCCCTTGTCGCTTGCGCGCAGGCCGGCGGCGTCAATGCCGGAAAGATCGGTGGGCCGGCTCGGGTCGAGCCGCACGCGCGTGCGGCGGCGAAAGGCGGCCAGGCTCTGTTCGGCCATGCGCACGGTCCGTTCGGTCAGCTCGTCCACGGTTTTCGGGACTTGCCAGGAAAGGTCGCCGACATTGATCGAAACGGTTTTGATGCCGCGTCCGATCGGTTCGATCCAGCGCGGCGGAATGCCGGCCATGCCGTGCAGGATGCCGAAAATCGAGCCTGCCGTAGCGGCGGTGCAGTCCGTGTCTTCGCCGCAATTGACCGCGATGCAGAGCGTCTTGCCGAAATCGCCCTTGCCGTAGAGAAGCGCGGCCACCAGAATGGCGACGTTGCTCGGCGCGTCGTAGCCGAGCCGACCCTTGTCGAAGCCCTTGCGCCGATCGGCCGCGCTCACGTGGTCGAGCCGCCCGAAAAACGCGCCGCCGCGATGCGAGCGCAGAATCTCGTTGCGGGCGGCCTGCCAGCTCTTGCCGGCACGGAATGCTTTGACGGCGCAACGCACGGCTTTGGCCACGCCGCAGGAAGCGGGTATGTAGGACAGGCCGATCTCGATCAGCGCGTCGAGATCGGACAGAACGAACGCGGCGCTTTCCAGCGCTGCGCAGAAGATTTCCGCGTAGGTTCCTTCGCCGTCGCCGTGATCCACAATGGCGTCTTCGCAGGCGAATTCGGCGGCGAGCTGCGGGCTGCCCGGAGCGATGCAGGCCCAGATTTCCGAACGGATGAACGCGCCGCAACTGTCCTTGAACGGATTGCCATGCGATCCGCAATAGGGCGGCATCAGACCGGCGCCCATGTTGGCCTTGGCCATGCCGTACTCCGACCAGTGGGGCGTGACATGCAGACGCCAGTAATCGGCCAGGGTGCGCGCGTCCAGTCGCACGCCCTGCTCCTCGATCGCGATCAGCCACAAAAGCTGGATGTCGAGATCGTCGTTCGGCAGCGGTTCTCCGTGCAGTTCCTGCGTGTAGAAGCGCACACGATTGATCTGCCGGCGCCATTCGAACGGTGCGCCCAGCGTGCCGCCGATGTTCTTGCCCATCCAGCAGGCGAGCGTTTTGTCGGCGAATTCGTCGCGGTTCACTATGGCGTCGCTCATTCGAACCCTCCCAAGGCGGGCTTCCGTTCGCATCCAAAATATAACATTTCATTATTCAAACGATGCCCATGCGTAGCATCTCGCAACGGAACATGGAAAGCCTTCTTCATTCGCATACGGGAATATCTAGCGCAGATTCGTGCCGCCCGCCTTAACGATTGCGCCAAAAAACAGCACAAAAACGCCAAGCGAGAATTGCCGAATTCTCTGTTGTCAATGGTGAATGGCTTGACAAAACCGAAAACAACAGGACAATACTGACATTATGAGACTGTTGAAAAAGAACGCGGTGTTTCGAGCGGACGGTTTTCCGCTGGCGGTCATGCGCGCCATGCGGCAGGCGGCGGTGACGACGCATGCCCATCAGTTTTCCGAGCTGGTGATTGTTTCGAAAGGGGCGGGCGTACATGGGACCGGGCAGGAATCGTTGCCGGTATCGGCGGGCGACGTGTTCGTCATTGGCGGGAAGCGGTCGCACGAATATCGGGATACGGACGGATTGGTGATCACCAACATTCTGTTCGATCCGGATCTGCTCGCCATGCCGGAGTCGGATTTGCGAACCTTGCCGGGCTATCAGGCTCTGTTCAAGGTCGAGCCCGTCTGGCGCGCGCGCGGCGCGTTTCGCAATCGGCTGAAACTTTCTTTCCGTGCGCTGACGCGCGCGGAGGAGCTGACGGGGAAGCTGGAGCGCGAACTGAAGGATCGCGCGCCGGGGTTTCGGTTCATGGCGCTGGCCGCGTTCATGGAACTGGTCGGGTTTCTTTCCCGTTGCTACGAACGAATCGAGCCCGGTACGGCGGGCGACGCTTTGCGCGTGGGCAAGGCGATCGGATACCTGGAACGCAACTACGCGAATTCGGCCACGCTCGATGACGTGGCGAGCGCCGTTCATTTGTCGAAACGGCATTTGCTCAGGGTGTTCAAGCAGGCGACCGGCCAGTCGCCCGGCGCCTATCGGCTGCGCGTACGCATTGCGCGCGGCGCGGAGCTTCTGCGCGGCGGCGAGGTTAACGTTACGGAAGCGGCGCTGGCGGCCGGATTCGAGGACAGCAATTATTTTTCGCGCCAGTTCCGTCGTCTGATGGGCGTCAGCCCGCTTGTGTATCGTCGGCGGAGCATGGCGGAGCGGACGCGGAAGATTTTTTGACCTGATTCCACAGCTTGTCCAGTTCCGCCGCCGAGCAGGCGCGCAGATCGCGGCCGGTTTCGGCCGCGCGCGCCTCCACAAGCCGAAAACGGCGCACGAATTTCGCCGTCGCCTGGCGCAAAGCGCTTTCCGCGTCCACCTGGGCATGCCGGCTCAGGTTGACCACCGCGAACAGCAGGTCGCCGATTTCCTCGCGGATGGCCTCGGCGTTCTTCTCCTGCAAGGCAAGGTCGAGTTCGTCGGTTTCCTCGCGCGTCTTGCGCCATACGTCGCGGATGTCGTCCCAGTCGAATCCGACGCGCGCCGCCTGCTCCTGGATCTTCCGGGCGCGCAGCAGGGCCGGAAGACAGTCCGGCAGGGTGTCGGCAATGGCGGAGGAGGGCGGGGCGCCGTCGCGTCGCTCGTCCGCCTTGGCGCGGCGCCAGCGTTCGAGCGCTTCTTCGGGCGTTGCCGCGGTCGCGTCGCCGAATACGTGCGGATGACGGCGGCGCAGCTTGGCGCAAAGACCGCGCACGACATCGCGGAGCCCGAACCGGCCTTCTTCCCGGCGGATCTGCGCCTGCAACGCCACTTGCAGCAGGAGATCGCCCAGTTCCTCGGCGTGGTGCTCGATGGAGCCGGAATCTATGGAGTCCAGCAGCTCGCACGTTTCCTCGACGAGATGCCGCTTGAGCGTCTCGAGCGTCTGCGCGCGATCCCAGGGACAGCCTCCATCGCCACGCAGGCGGGCGATGGTGCGTTCCAGTTCCGTCCACTCGCCTTCGGCAGGCGGCGTATCGGCGTGGGGTTCCGTATTCAAACCACGTACGTGGACGCGGCCGTAGCCCCGCCGCGACCGGTCCAGTTGGTATGGTAGAACTCGCCGCGCGGCTTGTCCACGCGCTCGTACATGTGCGCGCCGAAATAATCGCGCTGCGCTTGCAGCAGGTTGGCCGGCAGCCGCGCGCTGCGATACGAGTCGTAGTAGGCCAGCGCCGTGCCGATGGCCGGGACGGGAATGCCCATGTCCACGGCTCCGATCACGACCTTGCGCCAGGCCTTTTGCGCATCGGCCGCCACTTTGTTGAAGTAGGGATCCAGCAGCAGGTTCGCCAGGGCGGGGTTGCGGTCGAAGGCCTGCTTGATTTTGCCCAGGAACCGCGCGCGAATGATGCAGCCTTCCCGCCAGAGCATGGCGATGCCGCCGAAATCCAGATTCCACTTGTGCTCGGCGGAGGCGGCGCGCAGCAACTGGAAGCCCTGCGCATAGGAGCAGATCTTGGCCGCATACACGGCATTCCCGAGCTGATCCAGAAACGTTTTCTGATCGCCGTCATGCCTGCGGTCCGGACCGGCCAACCTGCTGTCCGCGGCG
>SLKS01000190.1 GCA_007134465.1 Kiritimatiellia bacterium
ATGGAGAACAGCTTGCAGAGATGCGCCCTGACACCCGATTGGTGTGGCCATAAAACTGCACAACTGTCTTTCTTTGCGATCTTTGTGCTCTTTGCGGTTAATCAACTGCTCCACTTAGGTTAAATGGGCCTTGTACCATCGGGTCCACCGGTGACGCCGATTCGTTCAGGTTCCGCAGAAGGTGCGATAGGGTGGACTGTCTGGCGGTGGCGGTTGCCGATAGGCTGCGGGAATGCCGTCGTGATCGAACGGACGCGCCAGCGCATCGAGCAAACGGCGCAGGGGACCAAAATCGTCATGGCTTGCGGCGGCGGTCAAGGCGGCTTCGACGATATGATTGCGCGGAACGATGGCAGGCGTCGTCCGCCGCATGCGTTCGCGGGCGGCGTCGAGCCCGCCCGGCTGATGCGCAAGACGGGCAACCCAGCGGGCATGCCAGCTTCGGAAACGCGGCCGACCGAAAGGCGCCGTTTCCGGCATCGCGCGGCCGCACAGAAAAGCGAAGGTGTTGGTGTGGTCCGCTTTGGCCTCCCGCATCCAGTCATACAGCTCCCGAACCATGGCATCGTCCCCCTCTTCGACGGCGAGCAGGCCCAATCGCGCCCGTGCGCCGTCGAGCCAAGCCGCCTGGAAACGGTTCGCGAAAGTCGCCAGCGCGGATTCCGCCTGCGTCGCGGCGCGCGACGGGCTGTCGCCGATCAACGGGAGCAGCGTATCGGCAAAGCGCGCGAGATTCCACATCGCGATCCCCGGCTGTCGGCCGTAGGCATAGCGGCCGCCGGAATCAATCGAGCTGAAGACGGTGTCCGGATGGTAGGCATCCATGAACGCGCACGGTCCATAATCTATGGTCTGGCCGGACAGCGCCATATTGTCGGTGTTCATGACTCCGTGGACAAACCCGACATGCATCCACTTCGCAAGCAATTCGGCCTGACGGACGGCAACAGCCTCCAGCAGCGCCAGCGCCGGATTGGCGGCTTCCGCGCAGACCGGGAAATGGCGCCGTATCGTATAGTCGGTCAAGGACTCCAGCGCGGCGGGCGCGTAGCGGGCCGCGTATTCGAAGGTGCCGACGCGAAGATGGCTGTCGGCCGTGCGCGTCAGCACGGCGCCGGCCAGCACGGTATCGCGCAAGACCGGTTCGCCGGTCCGGACCACGGCCAGACTGCGCGTGGTGGGAATGCCCAGCGCATGCATCGCCTCGCTTACGACATATTCGCGCAGCATGGGGCCGAGAGCGGCGCGGCCGTCGCCTTGGCGCGAATAGGGCGTTCGCCCCGATCCTTTGAGCTGGATATCGCATCGGCGCCCGTCCGGGGTCGTTTGTTCTCCCAGCAACAGGGCGCGCCCGTCGCCCAGCATGGTGAAATGACCGAACTGATGGCCGGCATAGGCCTGCGCGATCGGCTCGGAACCGGGCGGCAGGCTGTTGCCGGCCAGCATCGCCGTTCCCTCGGGCCCGGCCAAGAAATCCGGATCGACCCCAAGCTCTAGCGCCAGCGCCGTGTTCAGCAGGCAAGGGTGCGGAGCCCTTACGGGAACCGGCGCCTGACGCGTAAACAACGGCTCCGGCAGCCGGGCATACGAATGTTCCAACCGCCAGCCGCCAAGCCGTTCCCCCGATTTTCTCGATACAGTTTGCCGATTCATGGCTTAAGGATAGCACGGAATTTCGACGCTTTGCCAGAAAAAACTCTGATTCCTGCGCTAGTTTTCGTCGCTTTCGGCTTGCGTATCCGGGCGGGCGAGCGCTAGTCTCTGCTGCATGAACGTTGCGCGACAAGGCTTCACTCTGGTCGAATTGCTGGCCTGTTTGGCCATCATGATCGTGCTGCTTTCGCTTGGCGCGGCCGCGTCCGGCCAATGGGGCCGCCCGGCCCGCATGCGCAGGGCCGAGCGCGAAACGAAATCCGCCCTCGACACCGCGCGCCAATGGGCGGTGACCCATCAGACCCGCACAGTCTTCTATGACGAGAACGATTCCGACGGCCGCGCCCTGTACTGGATGGAAGCACACCGCCACGGGGGTACGATCGGCATCACCAACATGCTGCCCGCAGGCATCGTCTGGTCCAACAACTGGCCAGTGATTGCCTTCCAGCCCGACGGCACGCTAGAAGGCGATAGCGACCGCGACATCGTCATCGCCGAACGCGCCGACCGACCGCGCCCGCTCGTTTCCACCGTGCGCGTGTACCGCGTCACCGGCCAGGCCGTCGTTTTAACGGGCGGGGAGCCGTGAGGGGGAGATGGGAGTCAGTGTCCAGTGAACAGTAAACAGTAAACAGTAAACAGGACCGACAAGTCCGACGGATCAGACTGATCCGACGGATCGGACGGATCGGACGGATCGGACGGATCGGACGGATCGGACAAGGGCGAACGGGTGTGCGAACGCGACGGAGCAATGAACCGAGGCAAAGAAGAACCATGACCGCCATGCGCCATACCGCGACGGGCGACAGCCGGCGCCGCCGGACCGGTATCGCCCTGGTCGAAACGACGTTTGCGCTCGTCATTCTTTCCGTCGGCATCCTGGCGGTGTTCGCACTTTTTTCGCGCGGACTCGAACGCGGCGGCGAATCCGAAGCCGACCTGCACGTCGCGCTTTTCGCCGACAACGTCCTCGAAGGCCTGCAAGCCGCCGCCCTAAAAGCGGCGCAGGACAATCCGGAAAACGGGTGGGATGAGTTTTGGAAAATGATCGGATGGAACGGCAATGAATCATCTATTGCGGCACACCCGGTCTGGGCCGATGCGGCTGACGACCCATTCAATCCAGTCATTATGGAAGCGGGTCTTCTGACCAATGTATACCGCATGGCATCCCTGCGAGAAACGGCTGCCTCCAATATGGTGCATCATGCGATTCGCTACCGACTGGACACTGAACCGATCCCGGCCAGCGATCATCGTGTGAACCGGGCCGTCACATTGCGGGTATGGCCGGGCCGGTACGGCTCGACATCGGCCGTGCCGCCTCGCGTGTTTTATACCGAATACCGAAAGCCGGATTTCTTTTAGACGGGCTGATGCCCGCCATCCAATGCCCTTGAACAGAAGACAACAAAGAGAACGAAGCATGGAGATGGATTACGGACATGGTTCACAAAATGCCGCATGCGGGCAACCGTCTTTGTCAGTCGCTCGGATGTGGCGCACGGCTTTGAACCATGCCCGATTGTTTGCCTCCTTCACCGTCGGCATCCCGGCCTCCAGAAAGACGGAAGCCCGCCCGCGGACATGCGCGTCGCGCGGCGGGTTCAGCCTGATCGAAATGCTCATTGCCATGACGGTGGCCGTCATGATCGTGTCGCTGGCCGTACTGATCTTCAAGGACAGCGACGCCGCCTGGACCGCGGGCGCGCAACGGGCCGAGCGCGAATCGGCCGCGCGCGCCGCGCTTCAGCTTCTCGGCCGCGACCTTCGCCATGCGGTGAGTTACGCGCCGTTCTTCATGCAAAACGCTTCCCCGGAAGACGCCTATCTGTTCCCCGCCTCCGAGCTTCGCTTTCACACGCTGCTGCACGACGGCTCCGACACGAACCGAGCCGTGCAGGAAATACACTACCATGTCCAGGAAACTGCGGCAGGCTCGGATATGCGCTACGAACTTGTACGCAGCGTCACCAACGCGCTGGGCCAAGCCGAAGGCGTTGTCGCCGCCAATGTGGCCGGGTTTGCGGTTCTGACACCGGAAGGATTGCCCGATTTTTCGTCCTCCGACACAAATGCTATACCTTCCTATGTGGACATCTATCTGGAACTGCTCGACGAGCGCGCGGCCCGCCGGGCCGCGCGCATG
>SLKS01000100.1 GCA_007134465.1 Kiritimatiellia bacterium
CCGCGTCAGCGGCAGACCGGGCTCAAGCGGGAAACGGTTCGCATCCCGCAGCCAGGCGTCATCATACTCAAAGCTGACGATCTCCTTGCCCCGCGCCCGGTTGCTCCGCGCACGGCCGACCAAGCGGGCGCCCCCATCCAGCGAAATATGGACCTCGAAATCCTTCATCACCACTCAGCCCTTTTTCGATTTGAGCCGGACGCGCCGGGGCAACGCCTCATCGGCCATGGCCTGCCCGACCGAATCCACCGAAGAATCCGCCAACTTGCCCACCCCCTCCAATAATCCCATAGAATGGAGCACGCCCGCATAGATGCCCACACTCACGGCGGGATCCCCTTGTTCGATCCGTTGCAGCGTGGCGCGGGAGGTAAAAGCACGGTCCGCCACCACCGCCATCGTCAGGCGACGACGACGCCGGGCATCGCGAATGTCTCCACCGAGCTTGGTCAAAGCCTTGCGAACGGCGGCGGATGGATGGTGAGGAGTTGGCATAATCTTGTTACCTTCGTAATTCTTTAAACGCAATTAATGTCACAGGAAGGATACAATATCAAGCTATTTTATGGCACACTTAAGCTCACGCTTGCTTGGGTACGCTTAGTCGAACTGCTTGCTCGTTTCGTTGATCTGAGAATGTGGAAAGATTAGAGAAGCATGGTGCCGATTTCATTGGCAGATCCGGATTGAGCCTTGAAGAAACGTTGCTATCTGGGAATGGAGGGCGACGGGCAAATTCATCATTCATCATTCCGCACTCATCGCTCTTTTTCCATGACGGTGCGCAGACGCTTGAAGGCGGTCTCCAAGTCGGGCAGCAGCGCCTTCGCCGTCTCCGGCTGGCCGTCTTCCAGCAACGACTCCATGCGGGCGGCGACATCGCGCATGGCGATTCCGCCCACATTGCCTGCGGCGCCTTTTATGGCATGCGCCGTTCGACGGGCCGCCTCGACCGAGCCATTGCGAATGTCGGCGTTCACGCGTTCGATCTGCGACGGCATATCTTCCAAAAACACGTTTATCACGGTCGCGACCGATTCGCGATCGCCCATCATGCGCACCGTCAAGGCCTGCGCATCCCAGTCGGGAACAGACGCGGACACAGGCGCTGCCTCCTGAAGGTTGTCCGCCCGCTCTTGCCGAACCGCGCGGGCAGCGTCTTGCGGCATCCGCACCCGTCGCAACACGGCGCAAAGCGTATCCAACGCGATCGGTTTGGACACATAATCGTTCATGCCCGCTTCCAAAAACCGTTCGCGGTCGCCTTCCATGGCGTGCGCGGTCATAGCCACGACGGGAAGCGGCCCGTCATGGTTTCGCGCAAAGCGCCGCCCTTTCTTTTCGGCGGCCCGTATGCGACGCGTAACCTCGCCTCCGTCCATGCCGGGCATTTGCACGTCCATGAACACAAGGTCGTAGGCCCGCGATTCCGCCGCCGACAACGCCGCCGCTCCGTCCTCGACCGCCTCGGCCTTCACGCCCAGCTTCTCGAGCATAGCCAGCGCCACCGCCCGATTGGTCGGATTGTCTTCGGCCAGCAGCGCTTTCAGGGACGCAAACGCTTCCGAGTCCGACAAGGACATCGCCGCCGTTCCCGGGCCAACGGGCGGCGCTTCGGCGCCCGTCGAAAAAGCAATCTGGTCGTCGGCTCTGCCTGCAGGCGCACCGTCCTTTTCAAGCAAAAGGGAGAAGGAGAAAACCGACCCTTCCCCGACGCGGCTTTGCACCTCGATCTGGCCGCCCATCAACTCGACGAGCTGCTTGGCTATGGACAACCCGAGACCGGTCCCGCCATACCGACGGGCGATGGAACCGTCCACCTGCTCGAAAGGAGCGAACAGCCCCGCAATCTTTTCGTCGGGGATGCCCTTGCCCGTATCGCGAACGGAAAAGCGCAACCGCACCGGATTCTTACCCCCGGACGCCGATGCCAGCGCTTTGGCGTCCAACTCTCCGCGCACGTCCACCATGCCTTCGTCCGTGAATTTTACGGCATTTCCGATTAGGTTGACAAGAATCTGGCGGATGCGCACAACATCGCCGCGCCAATGCATGGGCATGCCTTCGGCCAGCGACCAGCGCAGAGCGACACCCTTCTTTTCCGCTTCCAATTTCAAAGGGTAACACGCCTGATCGAGCAGGCGGCCTAGATGAAAGCCGATCGGCGACAATTCCATGCGACCGGCCTCGATACGCGAAAAGTCGAGTATTCCGTTGATGACCTGCAGCAAGGCCTGCCCGCTGGAGCGCACGTGGCGCACATAGTCGCTTTGCTGTTCGTTCAGCGGCGTATCCGCCAGCAGTTCCGCCATGCCGAGTACGCCGTTCATAGGCGTCCGGATTTCATGGCTCATATTGGCCAGGAACCGGCTCTTCGCCTGATTTGCGGCTTCCGCCTGCAAAGCCATGGCGTTGGCCCGCTCGATCGCCGCGACCAACTGGCGGTTCGCCTCGGCCAAACGCTGCTCCGATTCCTTTCGCTCGGTCACGTCTTGCACAATGCCGACGGAATGCACGGGCCGTCCTTGCGCATCGAACTCGGTTCGGCACTGTTCATGCAGCCACTTGACACGGCCGTCATTCATCAGCAAACGATGTTCTATGGCATAGGGTTTCCTGTCTAAGAGCGAATTTCGCCAGGCGCCATCAACCCGGTCGCGATCTTCGGGATGAATTGCTTGCAGAAACGCATCGTAGCTGGCGGCGAAGCCTTCCGAAGGCATTTCAAAGATTTCGAACACCGTTTCGGACCAGCGAAGTTCATTTCGGCCATGATCGTAGTCCCAGCGGCCCAGACGGGCCATACGTTGCGCGTCCATCAACTCCGCTTCCCGTTCGCGCAAGCGCCGTTGCGCCTCGAAGCGAAGACAGGCCGAAGCCAGAATGTCGGCAACCAACTGCAAAGCACGGCATTGAGAATCTTTCCAGTCCCGCCGGGCGCCGACGGCATCCACGCCGACAAAACCGATCAAACCGCCCCGCTCGTCGAACATAGGCGCCGCGAGCAACGACCGAATGCCCTCCGCTTGCAACTCTTGCCTGAGCGCGGCGGCTTCGGAGGGAATATCGTTCACCTCGGCAATGTGCACGCAACCGCCAGGCGTCATCTGCTTCATCCACCACGTCATGTTGTCGGCCGGATAGTTTTGCAGGCGATCCATAACGGATTCAATGCCGGAGGCGCACCACTCATGCGTATTGGTTAACGACATCAAGTTGTCGCTGAACCGGCACAGATAGCAACGGTCCGCCCCCATGAATTCGCCGACGGTTTGCAGAGTCTCGTCGAACGCGTCGTCCATGCCTTCGTCGCCGACTTGAGCCCACCGTGTCGAAACGCAGGAGACGACGGATTGCAACCGAAAGTTTTCCTGCAACTGCTCTTCATGCTCCTTGCGCACCAATGCGTCGCCGATATTCCGCGCAAGGCCCTCCAGTCTTTCCACAAGAGACAAGGAAAACCGGCCTTTGGCTTTGGCATTCAGTTGCAGCAACCCGACAATGCGGCTCCCGGCACGTATCGGGATCAACGCCACCGAAGCGTATCCTTCGTGAATGCATCGGTTGCGCGGATTGCGGCGCGGGTCATCCGATTCCGGCAAGGTCAGGAGCGGAAAGGAATCGTTCGTCCAGCAGCTCCCGCCTGCCGTGCACAGGGGATTCTGCGGATCGGTCTTGCCGGAAAGGACCAGGCCGCAGGTGCATTCGAGCCTGACCGACCCGTCGGGGTTGCGGCACACATCGCCTTTCGCCCCGACTTCGACCAGCGAATTCTCCTTCAGAAGAAAATCATGCGAAAATCCGTTTTGCACCGCATACGGGAAGTCCTCGCCATTTTTGAGTCGTATGCCGACCGCGTCGCAAAGCAGCGCATCCTTGACGAGCGCCAGAACTCCGGCCAATGTGTCCTGGATCGAATCGGGCTTGTTGAGCCGGGCAAGGATGGCATCGGACAAATCGCGCATCATGAGCGTATTGCGGCGTTCGGTAGCATCGCGAAAAATGCCCAGCACATAAGGGCGTCCATCCATGACAAGCGGCGCCGCGCTAATGTCGGCATAGATCGTCTTGCCGTTTTTCTTGCGCATCGGCGTAAATTCGGCCAGCCGGATTTCGCCGCGCGCTTGCCGGGCGAAATTCTCCATGACGCGTTCAACATCCTCGGGCGGATGCAAATTTTCTGCGCACAAGGCCGTCAGCTCCTCGGGTTCGTACCCCAGCATGCGCGCAACGACTCCATTGGCCAGGATCAAGCGGCGGGTTTCAGAGTCGGCCAGCATAATGCCGTCATTGGCCTGTTCGAATATCGCTTCGAACTTGATGCGAGACGCCTCGGCTTCGCGGCGGTGCGCGATGTCGCGGGCGGCGGCAATCAGATGCGTTTTCGCGTCCGTCTTGAACCCGCGCAACAGGACTTCGACCGGTATGAGCTCGCCGCTCTTGCTGCGATGCTCGGTTTCCAAAACCAGACGGGACTCGGCGCCGGACAGGATTTTTTCGAATTCGCTCCGCAACGAAGCGATGGTATGGGAAGGCTTGATATCCTGCGGCCCCATGGTCAACAGCGTGTCGCGTTCATAGCCCAAATCGCGGCAGGCTCGCTCGTTGACATCCACAAAGCGCATGGCGACGGGGTCAATGACAAAAATCTGATCCGCCGAACTGTCGAGCGCGAAGCGGAAGCGGCGCAGTTGAGCCATGACAGCCTCTCGCTCCAGTTCGGCAACGGCGCGCGCAGCGAAGACGCCCATGACTTCGACCATATTGACCGGCGGACGGATCGGTTCGCCATGCAGCAAGGCCAAGACGCCGGCAACCGAGCCATCCGAACGCCGCAAGGGAATGCCGACATAGGCTTCTACGCCCATGGTCCGCAACAGCTCGTCTTCTGGGAACTGGTCGGCAACGCCATTAAGAAATACGCAGGGACTGTCGCACAGGACTTGACGGCAGGGCGTTCCGCGCAGGTCATACGAAAAATTGTCGGCGGGCGCGCCCTCGTGCCATACGGCAAGCGTGCGCGCGGTTTGGGCTTCCGCGTCGTTAACCGCCAGCAATGCCGTCCGCATGCCGAACACCATTGCCAACTGCCGGACCAGAAACCCGTAAATGGTTTCGTCAGCCGGCACGCGGCTTTCCGCCACCGCGCGCACGGCCTTTTCCGTACGGACACGATCGGAAATGTCGGTATGGGATCCGGCCATGCGAAGAGGAATGCCTTCGGCATCGCGGATGGCCTCGCCTCGCGCGAGGATGTCGGCATAACCGCCATCTTTGCGCCGCAGTCGAAATTCAATCTCATACTGCGCAAGCTCGCCTTTGAGATAGCGATCCACGATGTCCTGCACCCGCGGCCGATCGTCCGGATGCATGGCGTCCCAAAACGCTTCGAAACTGTTCGGAAAATCGGCATCGGCATAGCCCAGCATCTCCTTCCAGCGCGGAGACAAATAGAGGGCGTTCGTGCGCAGATTCCAGTCCCACAAACCGTCCCGAGATCCTTGCACGGCAAGCTGGTACTGTTCGCGGCTATCCTCGAGAAGCTTGTTCCTGTCCAACAAACGCCGTTGATACGCTTCCGCTTCGCTTGCGTCTGTCAGCGTTACGAGCGCACGCCATGCGTCGCCATTGCGAATGCGAACAGCGGACAACACAACCGGAACCTTGGCCGCGCCATTCTGCAAACGGCACGTCAGCGCGCCCTTGCGCTCCCGCACAGGTGTGCCGGTGCGGATCGTTTCGGAAAGCACACGGCGCAGATCGCATTTCTCGCACGGCTCGCCCTTGCCGCACCCCTTCGGTTCCCCGGCATGGACACAGCCCAGCGCGTCTCCGCACAGTTCTCCGGCCACGCCGCTCCGCCGGCAGAACGCCTGCCCGGCCGGATTCATGCGCTCGACGCGGCCGGCCTCGTCCACGACCATCATGGGTACAGGCGCAAGTTCGAAGGCGGCCTCTGCCCACCCCGTATCCGCTCTGTCTGGCGGCTCGACAGCGTTGGTATTCTTGCGAAGCACGTGCAATCTCCCGTGCGGCGGCAGAGGCCTGCCGCCCTCCAGTTATCTGACATACGTTGTTTTTGCACATGGAGGGCGACGGGCCTCCGTCGCCAAATTCATCATTCATCATTCCGCACTCATCATTCTCTTCTCATTCTCTTTCCGTCGCTCTGCTCAGCAAGGCGGCGGCGATGCGGTCGAGCGGCAGCGTCTCGCAAGCCGCGCCCAGTTCCACGGCCTTCTTGGGCATGCCGTAGACCACGCTCGTTCGTTCGTCCTGCGCCACGGTCCAGGCGCCCGCTTTCCTCATTTCCAGCAGGCCTTCGGCGCCGTCGCCCCCCATGCCGGTCAAGATGGCGCCCACCGCGTTGCCTCCGGCATAGCGCGCCGCGGTCTTGAACAGAACTTCCACGCTGGGCCGTTGCAAGCATACGCGCGGGCCGGAGCGGACTTCGACATAATAACGCGCTCCGCTACGCTTAAGCAGCATATGATAATTGCCGGGCGCGATCAAGGCGAGTCCGGGCCGCACGGAATCGCCATTCTGCGCTTCGCGCACCTCGATCGCGCACAGTTCGTTCAGGCGGTCGGAAAACGAGGCGGTGAAATATTCGGGCATGTGCTGCACAATCACCGTCCCGGGCGCATTCGAGGGAAACTGCTCCAGCACCGCGCGAATGGCTTCCGTGCCGCCGGTCGAAGCGCCGATGGCAATCAGCTTATGCGTGGTTTCGGCAATGGACAGGCGCGTCGGCGCTCGCGGGGCCGGCGCCGATCCGGAAGCCGCCGGCGCGCAGCGGATCTTCGCCCAGCGCGCCGCGCGGATCTTCTCGACGAGCTGCGCCGACATTTCTCCCACGCTGTATGCCGAGCCCGGCTTGCACAGGACATCCACCGCGCCGGCTTCCATGGCTTCCAGCGCCAGCGCGCCGCCCTGCGTCGTGAGCGAGGACACGATAATCACCGGCATCGGGCGATGCCGCATCAGCTTGCGAAGGAACGTGATGCCGTCCATGCGCGGCATTTCCACGTCCAGCAGCAACACGTCCGGCTTCAACTGAAGAATCTTGTCGCGCGCCACATAGGGGTCCGGCGCCGTGCCGACCAGCTCGATATCCGCATAGCGGGCCAGTTCCCGAGCCAGCACCTGGCGCACAATCGCCGAATCGTCCACCGCCAAAACCCGTATCGCCGGTCCCGTCATCATTCATCATTCCGCATTCGTCATTCTCTTCTCTCATTCGGCGAGCACGGTGCCGGCGATCATCATGCGGTCGTCAATCAGAAGCCGGATATTGCTGCGGTCGGCGGCCAGTTCGCGCACCTTGCCCAAATCCACGGCGCAGGCGTCGGGCGCGCTCAACTCGCAGACTTTGTCCGTGCCGAACAAACGAGCCATCAAACTGCCGACAACAATGTTGGCCAGCTCCTTGAGCGCGTCCATTGCGCACGCCTCGTCCACCTCCTCCGCCTCGGCGCCAAGCACATTGGCCGCCAGTTCGGCGCACAGATCGCGGTCGGCGCAAACGAACAGCATGCCCTGACTGGCGCCATTGAAATTGACCGAGGCGTAGCGATAGTCGCTTGCCCCCTCCGGCAATGGCGCATCTTCGACCGGTTCGGCGAAAAGGAAAGCGAAGCTTTCCAGTATTTCCGAAATCGTTTCTCGCAACGCCAATTGGATGTCCGACATGGCCTGTTCCTTCCGCGAAGAGAATGATGAATGATGAATGCGAAATGAAGAACGTTGCGCCTCACACGAACGACAGCAGAATTTCCGATTTCTTGGATTCCTCGACGATGGCGTCCACGATATCGGATATGTCGGCGACCGACAGGCCCAGGTATTTCCACAGGGCCTGAATGAATTTCGGCGCGGCCGTATCGCCGCCATCCCCGATTTTCTGCTGGTTGCAAATGTAGTTGGCCACATGGATCAGGGCGGAGACTTCCTGATGACCCGATCCGCCCGCCTGAGGATCGTGATGCCAGCGCACCACCTGGTTCAATTCGTCGGCCAGCTTCCATTTCACGCCCAGCCACGCGCCGACATGGGCGTGATCGGTTCCCAGAACCTTCGTTTCCGCCTCGATCAGCGGGCAGGCGTTTTCGCGCGCGTCGGTCAGCGCCGCCATGAACTCCTCGTGAAAATACTGGTCGAGCACGATCTTGCCGATATCGTGCAGCAAGCCGGCCAGCCGCAATCCATCCTTCGGATGCTTGCGCGACAGATTGCCGGCGGCGCGGTCGGCGATGACACAGGCGCCGATCCCCACGCTGATGGCATGCCGCCAGAATTCCTGGCGGTCGAACGCTTCCGCCTCGCCTTTGCCGAACGCCGAAAACACGGACGTGGACATGGCGATGTTGTTCAGCGCGTTCATGCCCATGCGCGCGACAGCCTGCTGTACGGACGTAATCTCGACCGAGCCGGCATAGAACGCGGAATTGACGACCTTGAGCACGCGCGCCATGATGGCCGGGTCGTCCTCCATGATCTGCGCCAGCTTGCGCGCGTCCATGTTCGGATCGCGCACCGCCGCCGAAACCTTCTGCATGACCAGCGGCAGCGTCGGCAGGTTGGTGATGCTGTTCAGCTTCTGAATAATGCGCGCCTCGGTTTCCATCCTGCACTCCTGTTAGAGACTTTCCGGTGAAGATACACGTTTTTGCGTGTATGTTATCCGTATTGTTTGCGAGTATGCGGTCAGGTCAACGTAGGCGTTAGGCTCTAGGCGCTAGGAGTTAGTGGCTAACGCCTAACGCCTAAGGACTAACGCCTTGGGTTGCGGGCGAAGCCCGCCTTAAATTCTTTTACGGCTTCTTCTCCAAACAACGCTCCAAAATATCCCTGATCTCCTCGGGTGTAAAGGGTTTGTTCAGGTATTCGCGCACGCCTTTGGCCTTCAGTTGCCCGATGCGAACCGTGCTGCGCTCGGTGGTCACAATCACGACGGGCAGCTCTTTCATCATGCCGCGCCGATCCATCTCGTCCACCATTTCAATGCCGTTCATCACCGGCATGTTGATATCGGCGAACACGATATCCACCCACTCCTTTTCCAGAATGCCGAGCGCTTCCTTGCCGTTGGCCGCCTCGTACAACTGGCCTACGTCGGCGCCGCACAAGCCGATGGTCTTCTTGATCACCGCTCGGACAATCATCGAATCGTCCACGATCAGGATGTTATAGGCCATGGGATCCCCCGGTAAGAACAATGATGAATGATGAGTGATGAATGATGAAAAGTTCTTCTATCACACGCTACGCCCGCATCAATTTTTAGTAACCGTTCACGGGTGTTATCATAAGCAATGCGCGTCGAATGCCGACCCTTTTGAGTGCGCGTGCAGGCACGCGCACTCAAAAAAACGCATTTCCTAACCCCGTGAACGATTGTCCATTTTACAACTCATCATTCATCATTCCGCATTCATCATTTCATTTCTTCGTCCCTGTCAGTATGTCTTCCATTTCCTTGATTTTTTCCAGCGTTTCGCTTGCGATCCGCTCGACATCCTTGGGGCCGAGCCCCAGCATTTTGTCGGCTTGGCCGAACACTTCATAGCGAAACCCGTCCACTCCGTCGCCGAATCCCTGGCTGTAGGAAAGGGTATCGGCCCAATGCACGATCAAGGCGGCGTTCCCGAAGGTGGATGAATCGGTCGGATGATGATGCAACCGTACGATTTCAACGAGATCGGAAGGGAACTGCCATGTCTCCATAAGCAAGGCGCCCGCATCGGGGTGCGCGATGTTGAAAAGGGCATGCTCAATGCGATCGAAGGGATCGGCGGATTCATCCAGCTTCTTGCGCACCAGCGGCTTGGCCGCCACGAGAAACCTGTCCATCACGAGTTTGCCCATGTCGTGCAGCAATCCGGCGGTGAACACGGTTTCACTAAACGAAAGTTTCAGCCGCTTCGCAAGCGATTCGGCCGTCAGCGCCACGCAGAGGGAATGACGCAACAGGGCGCCGGGTTCCAGCTCGTAGCCGTCCAGGCGCGCGGCCAGCCGACCGGCCACGTTCTGGGCGAGAACAATCTGGAACAGACGCCGCGTTCCCAGACGCACAAAGGCCTGCTGCAAGGAGTCCACCTGACGCGTACCGACAAACGCCGACGAATTGGCCAGCTTCAGCACGTTCATGGTCACGCCCGGATCCATGCGCATGCGATCGGCCAATTGCGCGTAGTTGACTTCCGGATTGCGCAGCTCCAGCATCACCTGCTTGACCATGGCGGGCATCGGCGGATGCTGCCGAATCGCCTCGCGAATCATCGCCGCATAACTGTCCTGCTTGTCATTCATGTCGAATCAACCTGTTCAATCAAGTCGGGCCGACGCCCGTACCCCAACAACCCAACCACGGATTACACGGATTACACGGATAAGATACACGCCAAAACTTGTTTTTTTGAAAAAGGGTTTAACCACCCGCTTCGCTGGAGAACACGGAGCCGAGGAGATATGCTGCATTCATCACTCATCTCTCATCATTCATCATTCATCATTCTCTTCACAGTTCCTTTTCTTCGCCGCCGCTGCGCACGGTGCAGCGGCCGGCGCCAATCTCCAGGCGCACCGTGCGCGAGACCTCGCCGCCCACATCCTCGGCCTTGATCATCAGGCCGTTTTTCCACAGGATTTTGCGCAAGACGGCGTGATTTCGTTCGCCGATACGGAAAAGGCTGTTTTTGTCGAGAATACGCGAACACCCGGCCACTTTGACGATCGCGCGGGCGCGGGTCAAGCCCAAATCGAACAAGTCCTTGAGGAAGCGGGTCATGCCCGTGTCCACGAACATGAACGGGCGTTGCTCGGCCTTGGCCTTGTCCACGCTGGACAGCGGCAGCATGCAATGGATCAGGCCGCCGACACGGACTTCGGGATCGTACACCGCCACCCCCACGCACGAGCCGAGCGAATAGGTGACCAGCACGCTGTCCGGATCGCGCGAAACCTTGGCATCGGCAATATCTACAATGATTTGATTCATGATTTCTGAAACAGCTTGACTACATCCACGACCATGGCGACCTGCCCGTCGCCCATTACCGCGCCGCCGCTGACGAAATCCGGCTTGCCGATCTCGCCCTCGACATTGCGAACCACCACTTGCTGAATGCCAATCACCTGGTCCACGGCCATGGCGCGCAAGGCGCCTTGCGTTTCGATCATCACCAGCGTGTAGCGGTCGCGATGCTCCCATGCGACGGAGCGTCCCTCGAAAGCGGCGCCCAGTCGGCAAACGGAATAGAGACGGCCATGGCGCGCAATGCACAGTCCGCGTTCCTCGACCGTCTTGATGTCGCCGGGTTCCGCGCTGACGGTTTCCTGGATATGCTCCATGGGCAGCACATAGGTGGCGCCGTCGTCTTTCACGAGAAAACCCTGCATGATTTCCGTCGCGACCGTGCGCGGCACGCGCACGGTGAAAACGCTGCCTTTGCCCGCCTCGCTCTCGCACAGTATGGCGCCGCCCGCGCTTTCGATCGCGCGCTTGACCACATCCATGCCCACCCCGCGCCCGGACACGTCGGTAACGGCCTTTGCCGTACTAACGCCTGGCGCAAACAGCAGGTTCACGACATCCGCTTGCGTCATGACCTGATCCGGGCGAATCATGCCCAGACCCTCGGCCTTGCGGCGAATCGCATCCTCGTTCAGGCCCCGGCCGTCGTCGGCAACGGTCATCACAACAAAACGATCGTCTTCCGCAATAGACAGTCGAATTGTGCCGCGCGGATCTTTCCCGGCAGCCCGGCGCTCGTCCGGCGTTTCGATTCCATGATCGGCGGCATTGCGGATCATATGCGTCAACGGCGTATCCAGCATATCCACCAGACTCTTGTCTATGTCCACGTCCTCGCCCGCCGTCTCCACCGCGATATCCTTGCCGGCCGCCTTGGCCACGTCGCGCGCGATACGCGGGGCCTTCTGCAGCAGCGGCTTGACCGAGACTTTGCGGATGGACATGATGCTGCGGCGCAAGTTGTCGGACAGAACCGTGAACGTCTCGTTGACCGTCCGCAGGCGGTTCGCCAAGTTCCGGTCCGCATCGCTTGTCGCCAGGCTTCGCTCGATATGGTGGAACATGTCGCCCACCACCAGCAATTCGCCGACATACTCCAGAAACTTGTCTATGTTTTCCTCGGAAACACGCATCGTTTTGTGCGCATCGGCTTTCGGCGAGGAAGAGACGGACGCCTCCTTCGTCACGGAATCCGCGGACGGCTTCGCCTCCGTCTCCCGCATGGCGTCTGCCGCGCCGCGGGTGGCGTCCGCAGGCCACTGTTCCTTGATCTTCGTCACGGCAGCCCGCAGGGTTTCGCGGCACAGATCGTCGAATCCGACCGCCGAGCCCGTGAACACGCCATGCACGCGAATGGCCTCGTCCAGTTCGGCGGCCAGGCTCTCGCTCGGCGCCGCCTGACGAAGCGTATTCAGACAAGCCAAAGCCTCTTCCGAGGCGGCGCCGGAACCCGCCTCGGGACCGGCATCCGGAGCCAGCAAGACCAAGAGACGCTTCAGGGCATCGGGTTCGCCGGACGGAGCTAATTTGGCGGGAACAGGCGCCAGCGTCTTGAGATCGGACAAGACCGACTCCAGCTCGGACACGAAATGCTTGTCGTCCTTGCCCAGCCGAATGGCGATGCGATCCAGCGTCTCGATCATTCGCGCCCATACATCCGCCTTGTCCGACACAGTCGCTTTGGCCAGATCCTTGACTTTCGCCACCAGGCTCTTGAACGCGTCGGCATCCTCGACTTCCGCGCCGCCATCGCGCAACCGCTCCATGGTGGCGCGCAGCATGTCCACGCCCTCGAACATGCCGGCCATAATGGCCGGCGTCACGGAGGTTTGCCGCTTGCGCAACATGTCGAGGATCGTTTCCAGCTCGTGCGCAAGCTTTTTGACATTCATCAGCCCGAAAAAGGCCGAGTTGCCTTTCAGCGAGTGAACGGGCCTGAAAATCGAGTTGATCAGCCCTAAATCGTCCTGATTCGTCTCGAAGTCCACAAGCAGGCTCGACACCTTCTCGAGTCCTTCAATGGACTCGTCGAAGAAATCCACCATGATTTCCCGATCCATATCTTCCATGGTCATCTGCTCCGGCTATTTGGTAATTATGACTGCTGAATGATGAGTGATGAATAGACTGCGAAAAGGGTTGCTGGGTTTTTTCTCTTCACTCATCACTCAGCATTCAGCATTCTTTAACATACACCGACGGTTCCACTCTTTTGGAATCTACTCGGTGGCAGAGGCCTGCCACCCTCCAACGTTCAAACCTGCGTTGCCTTGCAGAACTGGAGGGCGACGGGCCTCCGTCGCCAATTCCATCATTCATCACTCATCATTCAGCATTCTCTTCAGGCCAGCGCATGCAATTCGCGCAGTTTCTTCTTCCATCGTTCCAGCGCGCGCAGCGCGTTCTCCACGCTCTCGTCCAGCTCGCTCAAATCGTCGAGCGGCTTGAACACGCACGTGTCGGCGCCATGCCGCATGCACGACAGGATATTTTCCTGCGACACATGCCCCGTAATCATGATCGTATGCGCCATGGGATAGAGGCGCCGCACCTCGCGCAAGAGATCAATCCCGTCCATGACCGGCATGCGGATGTCCGAGATCACGACATCCACCTTGTTGTCTTCCATGAAGGCCAGCGCCTCGCGGCCGTGGGCCGCCGTATGCACGTCCTGACCCGCGAACCGGTAATGCCGCGAAAGCATGTCCCGAATTTCCTGCTCGTCGTCCACAATCAGCAACGTCGCCATAGTTTCAACCCTCTCTTGCAATGATGAAAGATGAATGATGAGTGATGAATACCAAAAGACACAACATAGGTGGCGAGACCTTTTTCATCATTCATCACTCATCATTCATCATTCTCTTCCATCATTCATCACTCATCATTCATCATTCTCTTCCATCATTCATCACTCATCATTCATCACTCATCATTCTCTTCCATCCTTCTCCTCCAGCCGCCGGCAGCCGGATCGCGATGCGCGCACCGCCTTGCGGGCGGTTGCCCGCTTCGATTTCGCCGCCATGATCGGCGATAATGTTTTGGGATATGGACAGGCCGAGGCCTGTCCCCTTTTCCATATCCTTTGTCGTGAAGAAGGGC
>SLKS01000212.1 GCA_007134465.1 Kiritimatiellia bacterium
ATCTCTGGCGGATTAGAGCGAGGCACGGCTGAAAACAGCGCTTGCTAGCCCATGCGAATAATGTCAGAGTTCACACTGAACGGAGAATTTATTCTGACGCAGGCGCTAAGGCGGGCTGACGCCCGCAACTAAGAGGTCAGAGGTCAGAAAAGATCGGTTTACGAGAACGGCGACGAGAACGGATAACGAGTTGGGACATGATCGTCCACCGCTCTCGCGTGCCTCGGCGTAGCTCGGAGAGCGTAGTCGGGTCGCCCGCTCTCGTCCACCGAATCTTCTTGTTTTTTTCGGCAGGACGACTTGATTAAGGCACTAACCACTAACGCCTAGTATCTGATTACTTTGTTTGCGGGCGAAGCCCGCTTTAAGGAGATTGCGCCATGGAACGAACCGCATCGACCGCTTCTCTGCCCGACTGGGAAAATTTTCGGCTGCCCCAACGCCATGCCCTGCCGCCGCGCACCCACTTTGTTTCGCATCGGTCGGAGGATGCGGCGCGGTCGTTCGGTCCGTCGCCGCTGTGCATGTCCCTGAACGGGATTTGGCGCTTTTCTTTCGCTCCTTCGCCCGCCGAAGCGCCGGACGGCTTTCACAAACCCGCTTTCCCCGACAAAGGCTGGGATCGCATTCCCGTGCCGTCCAACTGGCAGATGCAGGGCTATGGTCGCCCCCATTACACCAACCGGCAACTGCCGTTCCCCGATGCCTGGCCGCGCGTTCCCTCCGAGAATCCCACCGGCTGCTATCGCCGCGCGTTCACGCTTGAGGCGCATCCGAAAGGCACACGCTTCGTGCTGCGTTTCGACGGAGTGGATTCCGCCTTTCATGTCTGGGTCAACGGCAAGGACGCGGGATTCAGCAAGGGCAGTCGGCTGCAAGCCGAATTCGATGTCACGAAGCTTGTCGTGCCCGGCGTCAATACGCTGGCCGTGCGCGTGGTTCAATGGTCGGATGGCAGCTATCTCGAAGCTCAGGACATGTGGTGGCTGAGCGGCATTTTTCGCGATGTGTCCCTGTTGACCCTGCCCGCGACCCATCTCTACGACGTTCGGATCCGGACGTTGTTCGACGCCGACTATCGCGACGCGACACTCGATGTGCGCGCCATCGTGCAACGCGGCGCCGGACGCGCGACGGAAACTACGCTGGAGATGACGCTGTTCGATCCCGAAGGACAACCGGTCCTGACGCGGTCGCGCGCCGTGCCGGTCGGCTCCAAAGCCGACCGCGCCGTGCTGGATCTGCGCGCGCCTGTTGCCGCGCCTCGTCAATGGACGGCGGAAACGCCGACACTGTACACGCTGCTGCTGGTCCTGAAAGACGCGCAAGGCGACGTGATCGAGGCCGTGCCGCAGCGCATCGGCTTTCGGCAAGTCGAGATTCGCGACGCCGTACTGCTTGTCAACGGGCGCCCGGTCAAGCTCAAGGGCGTCAACCGGCACGATCACAATCCCGATCGCGGCAAGGCCCTGACGCTCGACGACATGCTGAACGACGTGCTGCTCATGAAACGGCACAACATCAACGCCGTGCGCACGTCGCATTATCCCAACGATCCGCGTTTTTACGACTTGTGCGATGCCTACGGACTCTACGTGATGGACGAATGCGACCTGGAAGCGCACGGCTGCGGCTACGACGCGGCCGACATCCCCGCCAAAACGCCCGCCTGGCAGCCGGCTTTCGTCAACCGCATGCAACGCATGGTCGAACGCGACAAGAATCGGCCTTGTGTCGTTATGTGGTCCCTGGGCAACGAATCGGGTTATGGCGTCAATCATGCGGCCATGTATCGGTGGACCCGAAAGACCGATCCGACGCGGCCCATTCACTACGAAGGCGACTTGGCTGGCGAAAGCTCCGATGTGTACAGTTTGATGTATGCGCCCGTCGACATCGCGCGCCATGCCGGCATGGGGAAGCCGGAAGCGAAGCGCTTGCATTGGCGCTATCGTCCGAACCGGCCGGGATGTCTTTCCATGCCTGTGCTTTGGTGCGAATATGCGCATGCCATGGGTAACGGGCCGGGCGCGCTCAAGGAATATTGGGATATGTTCTTCAAATATCCGAGATTGGCCGGCGGCTTCGTTTGGGACTGGCTGGATCAGGGCATTCGCAAGAAGAAAACGGCGCCCGGTCGGCCGTGCTCGGACCATCCGAATCCGCGTCCGGCCTTGAACGGGAAAACCCCGCCGCTGGCCAAGGACGAACTCTGGGCCTATGGCGGGGATTTTAACGACGAGCCCAACGACCGTTCCTTTCTGATCAACGGCCTCGTCTTTCCCGACGGAACACCCTCGCCGGGCCTGATCGAGCATAAGACGGTGATTCAGCCAGTGGAAACCACGGCCGCCGATCTTCGCGCCGGCAAAATTCGCGTTCGCAACCGGTACGATTTTCTGAAGCTCGATCATCTGGTTCTGTCGTGGACCTTGCATCGCGAGGGCGTTGTCCTGCAACAGGGCGCGCAGCCGCTGCCGCCCGTGGCGCCGGGCCGCGCCCAAACGATCGCGTTGCCTTGCGCTCCGCCCAAGCGCGCCGAGGGCGAATGCTGGCTGGATCTGGACTACGAATTGCGCGAGACCTGCGCCTGGGCGCGCAAGGGCCATCGCGTGGCGCAGGCGCAGTTTCAGGTTCCGGTTGCGATCCGGCGGGCGAATGCCGCCGTTCCGTCGACGGGGTTGCGCCTAAGCGGACGCGGGCCGGTCCGCACAGTGAGCGGACGCGGGTTCAGCATCGATTTCGACACCGTGCGCGGCCGCATCGCGACGATGGAGGTCAAGGGCCGCCGCGTTCTGGAACGCGGACCGCTCCTGAACTTCTGGCGCGCGCCCACGGAAAACGAGTCGCGGGACGGCCGCAAAGGCTCGGTCGCTTACCGATGGCGGGAGCGCTATCTGGATCAGTTGCAACAACGGGCGGATGCCGTGGAATTCTCGAAGGACAAAGATGGCCGCATCCGGGTCCGGGTGCGTGCCCGCATTGCGCCGCCCGTGCATCGCTACGGCTTTCAGTGCGAATATCGCTACGCCATCGCGCCCGACGGATCGATCGATCTGGGCTGTTCCGGCGTTCCGGAAGAGGATGTTCCTGAAAAGCTCCCGCGTATTGGCCTGCAACTTATGCTGCCCGGTCGGCTGGGCTTTGTGTCGTGGTACGGGCTGGGTCCGCACGAAACCTATGCCGACAGCCGGCAGGCCGGTCGCATGGGAATTTACGACGCGCGCGTGGACGCGTTGCTGACCCCCTACGTGCGGCCGCAGGAGAACGGAAACCGCATGGACACGCGCTGGGTCGCGCTGACGGATCGGCAGGGGATCGGCCTGATCGCGCGCGGTCGGCCGACCCTGGAATTCAGTGCGCACCGTTTTCTGCCGCGCGATTTCGAAGCGGCCAAACACCATGCCGACCTGCAGCCGCGCCCGTTCATCGTCCTCAATCTGGACGGCCGTCAGCGCGGACTTGGAACCGCTTCGTGCGGACCGGACGTGCTGCCCGCCTACGAGCTGCATCCCGACCCCTTCGCGTTCGGCGTCGTGCTAAGTCCGTTCGAAGCCTGAAGAGCGCGTAAAGAGGAGCGTGCGTTCGTATGTTCGTGCGTTCGTGGAGCGGCTCGGCTCTGGACCGGGCATACCTTTGACGCCTGTCTTGACAAGGCATAGCTTGCGACGCCTGATCCCGAGCCGGAGCGACTGGAGGCGAAGAAAGATTTTAACCACGGAAAACGCGGAAGACACGGAAGAAAGGTATATGGAGCGTGCGTTCATTTTCCTGTGGACATCCGCGTCCAAT
>SLKS01000085.1 GCA_007134465.1 Kiritimatiellia bacterium
CCCCCCGGCCTGGGGGCGCAGGAAGTCCACGCCACCGGCTCGCTGCGCTTCGACACGGCGGCCCGGCCTTCTCGGTGTCCGCGACGCGGACATGATCTATAGAGTTCTCTACAGTCCCCGCGTGAATGCGAAAAGGCCGACCGGCCCGGCAATCGGTTTAGCGGCTAAAAAGAGAAGATGCTGTGTAGGCTGAGCTTTGTTTCCGGCGATGGTCCGGGCGTTCCGGTCAAGGTCAGGACGTTTTCAGAGCCATGTCAAGCGCTTGCAAGAGGCGGCCGGACGGCCGCCAAAGAAAAAGGCCGGACGCGACGCGCCCGGCCAGGCAATCGGTGTATCGGTTAAAAAGAGAAGATGCTGTGTAGGCTGAGAGGGGGTTCCGGCGATGTTCCGGGCGCACTGTTTGATTAGCTATTGAGCGACCTTTTACGCAGTTGTTTGCAACACTTGAACAATCGCCCCTTTTCCACTGCCGGATAGTGGGCAATGCGCCTTCGTCCGGGAACTACGGCGGCACAAGTGCGCGTTGCCGCGAGTTGCGGCCACGCGTTTTCTACTCTTTATTCTGGACTATGCCAGCGGGAGGCGGCTACTGTACATTGAACATGGGCAGCGGGGCGGCGGTGTGCACCCAGCTCAAGAGCCTGTCGGAGCGGCTGAAGGACAAGCGGTCGGGGCGGCTTGTCCCGCCGTAGCGGCTTCACGAAGACAGAAGCCCGAACCTCCAGCATCGTAAGAAACGCTTTCTTTTAACGATGGAGGGACGACCTCCCGTCTCCGCCCTGCGAACTATGCCGTGGCAAGCCGTGTCGTCCGATGTGATAAGCAGACTTTCGGCATTCGACGCCAACGATTCCGGATCGCTGATCAACCGAGTTACCGCCGACGTGCAGAGAGTGCGCATGTTCGTGGAAATGGTCGTGATGCAATCCGTGATTGTGCTGCTGACCATCACGGTTGCGGCCATCTACATGCTGCGTGTCCATGCCGGGCTCGCGCTGGCCTGCCTGGCCACCACGCCCTTGATGTGGGTGGTCATTGTCCAGTATTCCCGGGCTGTCAAGCCGGCGTACCGGCCTGACCGTCTTTGCGGGCTTGCTGCAACAGTTCAACGAGCAGGTGCAAAGTGTCGGAAGCATTGCGGGCAGCATGCAGGAGTCGCTCGTGGGCGCGGAGCGCGTCTTTGGCATTCTCGATGAACCGGCTGAAATCAGCACGCCGCGTTATGCCGCGCCGCTGAAAAAGCCGAAAGGGCACGTGGAGTTCCAAAACGTCAGTTTCGCCTATCGCGAACCGGATCGTGTGCTGAGCAACATTTCCTTTTGCGTGGAGCCGGGAGAATGCGTCGCCATTCTCGGCGCAACCGGCTCGGGAAAAACCACACTCCTGAGCCTAATCCCCCGATTCTACGATCCGATCGAAACCATGGGGAAACGTCGAGGCCATTCCTTGAGGGCGTGTTGCCCGATCCTAAAGCGCGCCTTCGTTCCCCCGCCCCGCAATCGCAGCTCACACTCGCACGCCTCTACGGGGCCACGTCCACGGCGCGGCCGGTGCGGGCGCTTTCGCGCATGGCGACCAGCGTCTTGTACTGGTCCCGCACGCTGCGGAAGGAAATCAAATCGTTTTTGCCGCCGCGCACGGCCTGAGCGAAACGCCGGCCGACCTCCACCAGGTTCTTGCCGGTATCTTCCACCGCGAACGTTTCGATGACGCCCTTGCGGTTGCCGGGCCGGTCGTAGGAATCCTCAGGACCGGGCTTGACCAGGGTCAACTCGCGATTCAGCAGCCGCAGGTCCGCGCCGGTTCCCTGCAAGCCCATGTCGGTGAACGGTCCGACCGACGTACTGTCCGACAGAAAGGCGGTGGCGCCGCTGTCGAACGTGACGAGCGAGTTGACGAATTCCTCGCTCGGCGCTTCGTCGCAGCTTTTCTGCTCGACATGGTACACGCGCACGGCGCGGCCGCCCAGCAGGATGAACGCGTCGTTGAGCTGATGGCAGAAATGGTGGAAGGTCCACCCGCCGCTATCCTCCGGATTCGCCACCGCCGTATGGCGTGCGCCCTGCGCCCAGGTTCCGTAGGCGCGCGTGGACCGCTTCCAGAAATGCAGAATGCGCCCCGCATGCGCCTCGCACAGCGCGCGAAACTTGATGAATCCGTCCGTGTAGGGGCTCGGATGGTTCACGTGGTTGATCACGCCTGCCGTTTCGACGGCCTCGACCATGGCGTCCATGTCGTCCATTGTCAGCGCCAGCGGCTTCTCGCAAAGCACATGCTTGCCGGCCGCCGCCGCGCGAACGGCCTGCTCGCGGTGGGCGGCATTCGACGTGCCGATCAGCACGGATTCCAGGTCCGGAATCGCCAGCAGCTCGTCTAGATCGCCCGTGGCCCAGAAGCCGTCCTGCTCGGCCTGTTTCCGGCGCTCCTCGCCCCGGTTGTACACGCCGACGATGCGAATGGCCTCGCACTCCTTCAAGTGAAGCACGAAGTTGGTTCTCAAAAAATGCCCGTAGCCGATCACACCCATGGTTACCGGTTTCGCGTCCATGCCTGCTCCTTTTTGTTGTGCTTGAATTCGTCTGTCGTTTTCGTTATGCGTATCAGGATCGCCCGATAATGCAAGCGCGAAAAACGGAAAAGGAGAGCCACGCATGACCCGCATTCTGGTTGCAGCCCCGCAAGACACGCTCGACGCCCTGATGAAGCCGCAGGAACGGAAACGGCTGGAAACACTTGGCCAAGTCGCCTGGCGCCCGGACCTGACCCGCCAAACTTCCGAGGAAGACTACGGACAGGCTCTGGCGCAAACCCAGCCGGAGATTCTTTTAACCGGCTGGGGCTCGCCGCGGCTTACCGGCCCGCTGCTGGCGGCCAATCCGCAACTCAAGGCGGCGATCAATCTGACGGGCGAACTGAAGAAACTGATCGCGCGCGAATGTCTGGAGCAGGGGCTGATCGTGACGAACTGGGGCGACGTGCCCGCCGCCAGCGTGGCGGAAGGCGCGCTCATGATGACCCTGTCTTCGTTACGCAAAGCCTATCATTGGCAACGGGAAATGCACGAGCGCAGGTCGTGGCGGCCGGAAGCGCACGACCCGCGATGGATTCCCCAGGGATTGTTCGACAAAACCGTCGGCCTGTACGGCTTCGGCCTGATCGCGCGCGAATACGCGCGGATGCTCGCGCCGTTCCAGCCGCGTCTGCTGGTTTTTTCGGGCTGGATCACTCCGGAAGACCAAGCCCGCTACGGCGTCGAAACCGTAAGCAGCCTGAAAGACCTGTTCGCGCAAAGCGACATTGTCGCCGTCCATACGGGCCTTCGTCCCGACACGCGCCATTCGGTCGCCGCGGAGGTTCTGGCCGCCATGAAAGACGGGAGCCACCTCATCAACACCGCTCGCGGGCCCATTGTGGACACCGAGGCTTTGCTGGCGGAACTGAAACGCGGCCGTCTGTTCGCCGCGCTGGACGTATACGAGGAAGAGCCGTTGCCCGCCGACCACCCGTTGCGCGGACTCGAGAACTGTCTGCTGTTCCCGCATCAAGGCGGGCCGACCGACGACTATCGCTTTCGTTGCGGCGTCAATGCCATCGAGCAGATCGAGCGTTATCGTCGCGGGGAAACGCTCCGCTATCGCATTCTGCCCGAACAATACGACCGCATGACCTAAGCCCAAAACAAGCGAGTTTTTCTGCTGCGAGCACGCCAACGCCAACGCCTGCGGGACTTGAGGCGGGTCGCGCATTTCACCCATATTTCAATATGCGAGAATCGCGCGACCCGCCTCAAGC
>SLKS01000229.1 GCA_007134465.1 Kiritimatiellia bacterium
ACCGCATCGAAACTAACTCCACCGTAAACGTTGCCGTAAACGGCATCGATAGCCCTGTGCGAAGCGTGTCGGCCAACGGTTGGCGACAAAGAGGTGACAAACGGAAATCAGGACGTGACACGGTCGGTGGACGACTACGGATTACGAGCGATCGAAATCGTTTGCCGTAGTCGTCGCCGTAGTCGTCCACCGAATCCTCTTGTTTTTTTGACGCATCAATGCGGGATTAAGGCTTTAACCCAAGGAGGAACTCATGCCAACCCGACTCACGCGCCGCCAGTTTCTCGCGCTCTCGGCCGGCTCGGCCGCCACGCTGGCGACCGGTTGCGCCACCAATCCGGTCACCGGCCGCCGCCAGCTCATGTTTCTGTCCGAATCCATGGAAATCAATCTCGACCGCCGATGGGCGCCGCACCAGTTCTCGGCCGACTACGGCCCCGCGCAGGACGAGGCGCTGAACCGCTATCTCGCCGAGCTGTGCGCGCAGATGGCCCAGCACACGCATCGCCCGCACATGCCCTACAGCGCGCGCGTCGTCAACTCGCCGGTCGTCAACGCCTATACCTTTCCGGGCGGCAGCATGGGCTACGCGCGCGGCCTGCTGCTGGCTCTGAACTCGGAAGCGGAGCTGGCCGCCGTCATGGGCCACGAAATGGGGCACGTCAGCGCCCGGCACGCAGGCGCGCGCCAGACAACCGGACTCGTCGCCCAAATGCTGGTGGCCGGGGTTTCGGTTTACATGGAAATCGAACATCGCGACTACGCCTTCCTGGCGGCCGGACTCGGCGCGCTCGGCGCCTATGCCCTGCTCAGCCGATACAGCCGCGACAACGAACGCGAAGCCGACAAGCTCGGCATGGAATACGCCGTCCTGTCCGGCTACCGGCCGCATGGCATGGTCGAGGTCATGGACGTATTCCGCAGCCTGAGCAAGCGTCGGCCGGGTCCCATCGAAATCCTCTTCGCCACCCATCCCATGAGCGAGGAACGCTACGACCGCGCCGCGCGCCGAACCGGCCGCTACCGGCATGCCTTCGACCAGAAGGAGGGCCGCGAGCGCTACCAGGACCGGATCGCCGGCTTGCGCAAGATCGCGCCCGCCATCGAAGCCTTGCAGGACGGCCAGACCGCGCTGCGCAACAAGAAGCCCGAGCAGGCCGACACCGCGTTCCGAATCGCGCTCGGGCATGCCCCGCAAGACTATGCCGCCCTGACCATGATGGCCAAAGGCCAACTCGCCATGAAACGGCACAAGGAAGCCTTGCGCTACGCGCTCGAAGCGCGCGCCGCCTACCCGCAGGAGCCGCAGGCTTGGCACGTGTCCGGCCTCGCTCGCGTCCATACGCGCCAGTTCGAAGCCGCGCTCGCGGATTTCTCCGACTACGAAAAGACGCTGCCCGGCAACCCGAACACCATCTTCTATCGCGGCTACTGCCTCGACAAGATGGATCGGCGCGAACCGGCCGCCGAAGAATACGCCCGCTACCTGCGCGCCGCGCCTAATGGCGAATTTTCCGCCTGGACCCGCGGCCGCCTCGAGGAATGGGACCAAAGCGAACCCGCCCCGCAACCCCAGCCGAAAGACAGTCCGAAATAGTGACATTTTTCGTGGCATGGGCAGCTTGCCTCGCCGTAGGCTTTGCGAAGGCGGGTCCCGCCCATGGTTAATGCCGGGAAAACACGGGCAAGATGCCCGTGCCACGTTTTAAAACAACGCCAAGTCATTTTCCGGCGAGACCTGGAACTCTGAAGTTTTTCTGAAGATTGCCGGATCGGGAAACGTCGTATAGGCAAAGGACAGGTCGGATCGAGGGTCGGCTATGAATGAAATCGCGCAGGAACTGCCCGGCGGCGAATCCGTCCTGACGGACCCGAGGGAGGCGATCGTGACCGAACACGAGGAAGCCATGCTCCGCTATGCGACCCGCCTGCTGCGCTGCCCGCACCTGGCGCAGGACGCGGTGCAGAACGTGTTCATTCGCCTGTTCCGATCCTGGCAAGACGGCTGGACCCCGTCCGAACGCATGCGGGCCTGGCTGTTCCGGGCCACCCATAACGAGGCGGTGGACCTGATCCGCAAGGAATCGAGACGGCGCGACCTGCACGGCAAGGCCGCGCGCGAACAAACCGAAGCCTGCGCCGACGGCATTCATTGCCAGGAGACGGACGAAACGCGCAGGCAAAGGGTGCTGGAGTCCTTGGGCCGACTGCACCCGCGTGAACAGCAAGTGGTTCTGCTCCGGCTGGAAGACGGACTGTCCTACGCCGAAATCGCCCGCATCACCGGGCGCAGCGAAGGGAACGTGGGCAACATCCTGCATCATGCCGTAGTTAAACTGTCGCGACAGATGAAGAAGACAACAAGCGAGGCGACATCATGAACAAACCAGCGGACCACAGCCCGACAACGCCGCCGAACGGCGCGTCCGCCTCCTGCGAAGAACTGCGCGAGTGGCTCACCGCCTATCTCCTGGACGATCTGGAAGCGGACTCCATGCGGACCGTCCGCGACCATCTGAACGATTGCGAGGCGTGCCAGGCGCTGGCGCGCGAGATCGAACCGACCCTCGGTCTGCTGCGCGACTCCCTGGCCGCCTCGCGCCCCGCCCCGGCCCGGCTCTCCGCCGAGCGCCGCCAGCGCATTCTGAGCGAACGGGATACCAAGACAAGCGCCGCCCGACCGCGCCGCCATTGGCTGCTGCGCTTCCATCTGCTCGAACTCGCCGCCCTGGCCATGATCAGCTTCATCCTGGTCGGGCTGTTTCTGCCGGCAGGAAGCCTGTTCGAACGCGGACACAGAACACCCGTCGCAAGCGTTAGAATGGCGGCCGATTCCGAACACCTCACCCTTGAAACATCGCCCCATGGCCCGCTGGAGTTGGAAGAACCCGCCCGGGACATGGCGCCCGCCATCGAGGAGCCGCAGATCGTCGCGGAACGTGGCGACAGGCCTTTGCCCCGCCGTACCGCACCGTCGGACAAAACCGTAACCGCAGGCTTGCCCGCCGACGAATTGGCGGAGGCAGAAGGACGCCCGACACCCGACACAGGACCCCCGGATCCTGTCGCCATGCGAGGACTCTCTGGCAGCCGCGGTATCGGCGCCGGCAGAACGCGCCCCGAAAGAACGCAACCCGACGCCGTCGGGGAAACCATGCGCAGGAGAGAGTCTGGGCGCGAAGCCGAAATGAGACAGTTTGAAGAGCATTTGGCCGGATTGACCGTCCTTGGCCAAATGGAATATCTGGAAAAAAAGATCGAGCAGCTCGAGCAGGAACCGGCCGTACCGCGCGCGCAATCGGGTGTGCGCGATGGGCGCGTCGGACGAGCCGAAGCCCAAAAGCCTGCGCCCCCGCCTGCGCGGTCGCGTCTCGCGCCTGTGCCAGCGCCTGCCGCGCAACCGCCTTCGGAGCCGCCCCGCGAAAGCGAGCCAATGCAACCCGTGGACCATTTCATCCCCACGCCAGCCGAACTAGATTCGGTTGCCATTCTCAGAAGCCCCGTCGTGAAACCCCGCGACCGACAGAGATCTGATGAAAGAGTAGCGGCGGAACCCGCTGCGGTCGAGGATACGGATGGCGACCTAGAGGTCGTGTTCCGCTTGGATGACGAAGACTCCTACCACACGGTTGCCGGCCGTAGCCTTGGCAAAGGCGGGGCACGCGACATGCGCCAGCCTGACAAGCCCGAAGCGTCCGAGTTGTCAGACAAACCCGCCAAACCCGCCGAGCCCTCGCCCGCCTACGACTTGGCCAAAGCGAAACACCCGACACC
>SLKS01000107.1 GCA_007134465.1 Kiritimatiellia bacterium
ATCTGGAAAATCCCGGCGAAGATCAGGCCGATCAGCGAGATGACAACGCACGATTCGATCAGCGATTGGCCAGCCCGGGCCTTGTGGCGGCAGCGCGCGTTCGCTGGCGCGCAAGCGTCGGGATGGAGCCGCTTGTTCATGTTCCGCCCTTTTCCGATACACGCTTTGCCGACAAGAACGGTTTCAGCGTTCAATTGAATGGAGGCGAACTTGCGCCCGCAACCCAAGTGTGTGTGTATGTGGGTTTGGGAGTATGTGAGTTTTCCCCACACGCTCACGCACTCGCACACCCACACACAATGCCGCCTCCGATTTCTTGTTGTATATGGCAGAGGCGGCAGGATAAGGCCTAATTGCCGGCGCCGGTGCTGTCGAGATTCTTCAGCCAGTCGGCGCTGGCTGTTTCGGTTGCCTCGTTTACGGCGCTTTGGTCGCCGCCCAGCTCGACGGTCGCTCCGCCGAACATGGCGCGGATGCGGTCGCCGAACACGCCGATGACGGCGATGGCGGCAATGGCGATAATGACCACGATAATGATGTATTCCGTGAGGCCTTGCCCGCTTTTACGGTTTCGTCTGCCTGTTTTCATTCTGTTTCCTCCTGTTTGCTTTAGGGATAATCGGATGTTACCAGATCGAGTGTTCGCCCGCTGTGTTCGCGAAATGTGTAGAGAAACACGGCCAGAATCAATGCGCTGAGAGTGAGTACGCCGGCGACGATGGCGTATTCCGTCATCGCCTGGCCATTCCGCCCGCGCGCGTGGTTCGCGGCGGCGGAGCGAGCCAGATTGCGCAAGGCGGCAAAAATTTTTGCCAGTCCAATAATCATGAAAAAATTGTAGGGGAATAGACTTGCCATGTCAATAGGGAATCCGTTATTTTTACGGGGCAATATAATTCTTTTTCGGCATGGTTCAAAACAGGGTAACACATCCGAGCAAAGGTGTCGTTCCGAGTCTGCGAGGAATCTCCGCGTAGCGGCCTGCGGTCCTGTCTGCGCCGAGCCTTCGGCAGGCAGGCAAGATTCCTCGCTGCGCTTCCGCCTTCGCAAGAACAGCTGCGGCGGGACACGCGGAATGACAAGTTGTTACATATTGCGGCGCTTGCTGTTGCCTCTTGCGGCGTTTTTTGAACCATGCCTTTTTTCGGTGATTTGAAACAATAGAACGCAAGGTTCGGGAGTTTATTGCAGGAAACCGTTTGGAGCGGTACAAGACATGAGAAGAATCCTGACCATTCTGGCTATGGCGGTTGTGGCGGCGCTGCCGACGCTGGTTGCGCGGATTGTGGTGTGTCCGCTGTGCGGGCGCGAGGCGCAACCGGCCGCAGCGGCATGCGGACATTGCGGAGCCGGATTGAAACCCGAGGGAGCGACGGCGCCGGTTGCGGACGATGTGCCCGATGATCCCGCCGACGTGCAGGAGCATGTGTTTCGCGAAGACGGCAAGCTGGCGATGATCGGGCTGAAGACGGTTCGGGCCGAGTTCGCGCTGGGGCAAAGGATGCTGGCGGAAGACCGCGAGGATGTTGCGCGCGAATTTTTCCGGAACGCGCTGGCGCTGGAGTCGCTGGCTGTTGCGGATCGCGAGGGAGGAAAGCGGGCCGAAGCGATGCGGGCGCGTGTGAAAGGAACCGAGACGTACAACCGAGACGAGCGGCATGTTTGCCCGGCGTGCGGCGGTACGAGAACGAGAACGATCAAACATCCCACGTTTTCAGGCGGTTTCGAAACGCGGGAAGTGAAATACGAGCAATGCCCGCGTTGCGGGGTGCGCGGGTTCGTGGTGCGGCCCGGAACCGTGGCCAACTGGCTGGCGCGTCTCGAAGAGGGCAGGCGTCGCCATGCCGAACTGCAGGAGCGGCGCGGCTGGGTCCGTTCGGGGCTGGCCTGGGTTCCGCCCGAGCTGAAGGATCGGCTGACCGTGCGGCAGCAGGCGGCAGTCAACCGGATTCTGGCCACGCCCTGTTCGGGTTGCGGCGGGGTCGGCCAGACGGATTGCCGGGCATGCGCGGGGCTGGGCGAAGTCAACTGCCGCCAATGCGAAATGGGTTTTGTCTCGGTGGTTGACGGCGGCCGGTTGTCGAAGCACAAGGTGACGCGCGCGGACCGGTGCAAGGCGTGCGCCGGGCGCGGTTCGTTGCGTTGCAAGCCCTGCGCCGGTCAAGGCCGGAGCGTTTGCGCGCGTTGCAAGGGAACGGGTCAGCGACCGGTCTGCGGCCGCTGCGACGGCACGGGCGTGGCGGAATGCCGACGCTGCGACGGCGCCGGCACACTGCGGGACGAGCCGTGCGCCGCGTGCGGGGGCGAAGGGGTCGCGCTCTGTTCGGCGTGCCGCGGAGAAGGGCGAACGAGGTAGGCGTATGCGCGTTGTCGGTTTCGAAATGCTGGACAAGCTCGGCGAAGGCGGCATGGCCACCGTGTGGAAAGCGCGCCAGGTGTCGCTGGACCGCATTGTGGCCATCAAGGTGCTTTCGTCGCAGTTTGCCGCGGATCCCGACGACGTGGCCCGTTTTCAGAGCGAGGCGCAATCGGCGGCCAAGCTCAAGCATCCTTCCATTGTCCAGGTGTACGACGCCAACATGCAGGAGGGCTTCTATTATTTCGTCATGGAATTCGTCAACGGCTACACGGTGGGCGAATGGATGCAGCGTTCGGGTACGCTGTCGGAGAAGGAAGCTCTGCTGGTGGCCGAGTGCGTGGCCGAAGCGCTGAAGCATGCCTGGGAGAAGGAAGGCATCATTCATTGCGACATCAAGCCCGACAACATCATGGTTGACGAGGACGGCACGGTCAAGGTGGCCGACCTGGGCCTTGCCCGCACGCTGAGCGTGATGAGCGGTTCTTCCGAGGAAATGTCGCGGGAGATTCTGGGCACGCCCTCGTTCATGTCGCCCGAACAGGCGCGCGGCGAGGTGCGGCTGGATTGCCGATCTGACATGTATTCGCTTGGCGCGACTCTGTACTATTTGCTGACGGGTTCCTTGCTCTTCGAGGGGCGGACCGACGAGGAAATCATAGACCTGCAGGCCGAAGACGGCACGGTTCCGGATCCGACGACGCTGAATCCGAAACTTTCGCGCGGCGCCTGCCGGCTGATCGAGTCCTGGCTGGCCAAGGATCCTGCCGACCGGCCCAAAGACTGGTCGGCGGCTTTGTCCGACATTCGGCGCGTGAAACGCCGGATGATCCCGCAGCATCAATTGAAGCCGGGCCGTACGAGCACGGTTCAGCCGATGCGGAAGCCGGCGGACATGCCGACGAACCGTTTGCGCGCGGCTACGGCGCAAAAGCCGTCGGGCTCCATGCCGTGGCTGAAATGGGCGTTGCTGGGCGGCGGGCTTTCGTTTGTGCTGGTTCTTGTTTTTCTGTTTGGCCGCGACACGAAGCCTCCGCCCAGGCCGACGCTGGCCTGGCAGGACGAGGAGATTTCTGCCGTACCGGCATCGCCTGCTGCACCGACATCGACCGACGCGGACGCGCGCGACATGTTCGAGTTCGCCAAGAGCTGGGCCGAGGAAAATCCCGAGAGCTTGTCCGAGGCGATCGTCAAGTTTCAGGAGGTGGCCCGGCAGACACGGGGCACCCGCTATGCGCTCCTGGCGAACACGGAAGTGGCGCGTTTGAACGCCGCGCGCAACGAGGCGGTGAACAAGGTCATGGCCGGGCTGGAACAGGAGGCGGAGGAATTGGTTGGCGCACACCGCTATCGCGAGGCGGCGGCCCTGTACCGGCGCTATGCGGGCGCGATGGCCGACGAAAGCAGGGAACGTCGTCGGCAAGCGGCGCAAAGCCTGGAGAACCGGCTGCGGGAGCGGGAACGCGAGGAAAAACGGCGGCAGCAGGAAATTGAACGGCGGTTCGCCGACGCATTGGCGCAGGCGGCCGCCACGCTGCTCGAGGAAGGCTGCGGCACGGCCCTGACCATACTGGACGAAGTTCTTTCCGAGACCGGGCCCGAAGATACGGTGCGCGTTTTGCGCCGGGCGCACGCCGCGATTTCCGACGCGGCCCGGGTGGACGAACGGATTCTCGCTTCGTTTCGGGCGCAAGTTGGTCAGGATACGGCCGTGGACTTGCTTTCCGGTCGCGTTCAGGTACGGATATCCTCCGTGTCGCCCGAAAGCGTGCAAGGCACGGAAGTTCGTCGGATCGGCTCGTCGTCGGTTCGCACGCCCGTGTCGTTTCGCGTGGCGGAGTTGGCGCCGCGCGAAAAGCTGCTGCGCATGGGGCGCGATAGCGAGCCCGGCGTTCCCTTGGCCAAGGGGCTGCTGGCGTACGAGTCGAACGCGATGGAGCATGCGCGCAAGTACTTCGCCGATACGCCGGCGCCGCTTGGGGACGCGTTGTTGTCGGCCATGGATGCCCTGGCGCAGACCGCCCAGGAACAGCAGGCGGAACAGGCGTTGGCCACGCTCTTGCGCCGGGTCGGCGTGGAACCGTCGGGGCCTTTCGACAGGGAGACATGGGCGGCGCTGGTGCTCGATCGGAATCTGTCCGCCGCCGACATCGAGAAATTGCGCGAGGATATCCGGGCGTTTCGGGCCATGTGCGGGGAAACGCAGTTCGCGCAGGAAGCCGAACCGTTCCTGGCCGACATGGAAGGATTGCGCTCTACGGAACCCGACAGACGGGAGCGCGAGCCGGACGATGCGCCTGCACCCTCCGTTCGTCGTCAGGATTTGAGTCCGGTTCGGGATTGGACTCCGTTTCAGGCGATCGCGGACGAGATTGCCGACCAGATCCCGGACCTGGATCCCGAGCAAGATATTCAAGCGTTCGCGGACGCGGAAAACCGTTTGCGCTGGCTGGAAATGGCATCGCCGGAGCTGCGCTCTTTCGCTCCGTTCGGCAAGCTGGAAGATTTGACGGTTCTGTACGCCGGCGGCGTTCCGTTCCAAGGGCGACATCGCCGTCGGCCGACGGCGCCGGTTTCGAATTTGTCGTTGCTGTCGTCGTTACGGCTGGAAGCGCTGTATGTGGGACAGACCAGCGTGCGCGATCTGTCCCCGCTCGAAACCATGCCGTTGCGCGAGCTGTATGTAGGCGGAACCCAGGTGGACGATATACGGGCGTTGCGCAATATGCCGCTGGAGGTTCTTGACTTGCGCCGTACGGACGTGCGTGATCTGAGCCCCTTGCGCGGCATGCCGTTGCGCGATCTTAATCTGAGCGAAGCGTCCCGAGTGTTCGATTTCCGGCCGCTGACCGGACTGCCTTTGCGCGTATTCGACGCGAGCGGAACGCAGTTGCGCGATATCGGGTTTATGAAGGATATGCCGCTGGAACGGCTCGACATTTCCGATACGCGCGTACACAATTTCGCGATGCTGCGCAATTTGCCCTTGCGGCATCTGAACCTGAGTTCCACCCAGATTCGGGATATTTCGCTGTTTCGCGGCCAGCGGCTGGAATCGCTGAACGTGCGCGATACCGGCGTGAGTTCCGTCGAGGTTCTGCGCGGCATGCCGCTGACAAGCCTGAACTTGGCCGGTACGCAAGTGCGAGACTTGTCGCCGTTGGAAAACGTGCCGCTAACGCGGCTGGATATTTCCGGATGCCGCGTGGATACGATCGCCTGGGCCGCGCGCATGCCGCTGCAGTCTCTGGTTCTGGCGCAAACAGCCGTGCAGGACCTGACCCCGCTCCAGGACAAGGATTTGCATTACCTGAACATCAACAATACGAATGTTCGCGATCTGGATGCCTTGCGGAAGTTCTCCGTGCGCCGTTTGTCCATTCGCGGCGTGCGCGCCGACCTGTCGCCGCTGCGCGGCCTCTCCTTGCGCGCCTTGGACTTGGACAACCCCGAAAATCATATGGCGCTGTTGCGCAGCATCAAGGGGCTGCGGCACATCAACGGGATGACGATGGCCCAATTGCTGGAAAGCATGCAACAAGAAAGGCCGGGGCGTCGTCTCCCGCCGCATCGGCGCCGCTGATGCGCCCGCAGGCATCTGCGATTTGCACCCCTATCGTCCTCGTCGTCGTTCTCGTTTTCGTACTCGATTTCTCCCGTCAGCCTTGTCGAGGACGAGAACGAGAACCGTTCGCTCCGCTCACCGAGGACGATTCTCCCGTCATTCTTCCTTTGCCCAGGGAAGATCAGATAACCGCAAAGAACACAGAGAACACAAAGACGGAGACCTGCTTGCAGAGATGTTCTCTGACCCCTGATTGGTGTGGCCGTGAAACTGCGCCACGGTCTTTCTTTGCGTTCGGATTTCTCTCTTGCCAAGCCGGGCGGGAGCGCCTACTGTGCCGTTGTTTTTTTCGCGCACCAACCTGAAAGGAATGTCTCGTCATGGCCGGAAACAGTGTCACCAAGGTCTCTCGTCAGTCGTGGTTCAGCCGTTTGGGCAATGCCATCAAGGGCATCGTTGTCGGATTCGTTCTGTTCGTGCTCGCCTTTCCGCTGCTCTGGTGGAACGAGGGCCGGGCGGTAACGACCTACAAGGGCCTGCGCGAAGGCGCGGCCGCCGTGGTTTCGGTTTCGGCCGAACAGGCGGATCCCGCCAACGAGGGGCGCCTGGTGCACATGACGGGCAAGGCGGTTACCGACGATATTCTGGCCGATGCCCAGTTCGGCGTATCGGTCAATGCCATCAAACTGCAACGCACCGTCGAGATGTATCAGTGGCGAGAACGCAAGAGCAGTTCTACCCAGAAGAGAGTCGGCGGGTCTACGGAAACAACGGAAACCTTTACCTATGAAAAGACGTGGTCGTCCAGTCCGATAGACTCCTCGCCGTTTCAGGATGCGGCCGGACATCGCAATCCGGGCTCGTTCCCTTATCAGTCCGTAACGCGCGTGGCCGACAACGTGACTGTGGGCGCGTTCAAGCTCAACAGCTCCCTGATCGGCAGCATCGGCAATTTCCGTCCTTTGGAGGTGACGGCCAAGGACGGACTGCCGCCGGACCTGGCGGAAAAAACGATGGTGCACGAAGGCGGCTATTATATCGGCGCCAATCCCGCAGATCCGCAAATCGGGGATATGCGCGTCACATTCGCCCAGTGCCCGCCGACGGAGGTCAGCCTGATCGCCCGCCAGATAGGGAACACGTTCGAGCCGTATCAGACCGAAGCCGGACGCGCCTTGCAGATGCTGAACACCGGTGTTCATTCGGCGGATTCCATGTTCGAGCAGGCGCAGGCGGCCAATGTGCGTACGACTTGGCTGCTGAGAGCGGCCGGCTTCGTGCTGATGTGGGTCGGTCTGGGTCTGGTGTTCGGGTTGCTGTCGGTTCTGGCGGACGTGCTGCGGATTCTCGGCAATATTGTCGGCGCCGGGGTCAAGCTGATCACCCTGCTGGTCGCCGGGATGTTGTCTTTCCTGACCATAGCCCTCGCCTGGATCTACTATCGTCCCGTTCTGGGCATTGGTCTTCTGGTCGTCGCGATCGCTTTGGCGACGGTCGTGATCAAGAAGCTGAAACAAGCCAAAGCGCCCGCGACCGCACCGGCGCCGGAAGCCGCTGCGGGGTGAAAACGCGAAGGCGGGCCTGCCTCCCCGTAGCATGTGACACGCGGAAGCGGGCCGGCTATTCTCCGGCAGGCCTGGCGACGCTCTGATTGTAGAAATGAATGCCTTGCATGCCGTTGCCCGAACCGATGCCTACTGTCAAGAGCAGCCGACACCCCGCGCGCCAAAAGAACGAAATATACGCTTGCCATGTATGGACGAAAGGAATAGCTTGCCTCATTGCCGTTATGACGGGAGCGGCTTCGTGCGCTTTCCGTTAGGGCCGATCGTGCGATTCGCGCGGGTGCGCGGCATTGGCGTTCGGCAAAACAAACACAATGGGGAGGATGGAGATGGGAATTGCGTCGCTTGTTATTGGCATTGTCGCGGTGGTCATGAGTTTGATCCCTTGCGTCGGATGGCTGGCGCTGCTGCCGGCTGTCGTCGGGCTGGTGTTGGGCGTCTTGGAATTCAACAAGAAGAAGAAGGCGGAAGCGCCGAAGGGCATGAGTCTGGCCGGGATTATCCTCAATGCTGTCGCCTTGGTGTTCATCGTTGTCTGGGTCGCGGTTCTGGCGCGGGCCGGCTCGGTGTTGGAGAAGGGCATGGGGGAATTCGGCGAGGAATTCGGCAAGGCGATGCAGGAGAGCGTCGAAGCGTTCGAGCGCGCGGCCGAGGAAGCCCGGCAACAGGTCTCCGAATAGGCGCGCGATTCAACCATGGCTGCCATTGTTGCTGTTCGACAATGGAGCGTCTACGCATAGAGGCGCCGGACTTCGCGGAAGTCCGGCGCCTTTTTCATAACGGATGAAATCGGATCCCGGTCTCTTTTCGCGGCGGCGCTATGCCCTGATCAACGCTGCGGCGTTGGCGGCGCTGCTGGCGGGCCTGCTGCTGGCCCGCTCCATTCGCGCGCTGCCGACAGGTCTGTTTCTCGGCGACATTCGCTTGCCCCAGACCTGCCTTGTCAGCCGGACGACCAGCCGCCCGTGCGCAGGCTGCGGAACGACCCGCTCGATTGTTCTGGCAAGCGCCGGGAACTGGCAGGCCTCGCTGGCCATGCATCCGTCCGGAATCTGGCTGCTTGTCTATGCGTTGGCGCAGGCGGCGTTTCGGGCGCTGGCGCTGGTCTGGCGCCCGCATGCCACGGTGCGCATTGCGGTCTGGGACCTGAGCCTGTCCCTCGGCGGTCTCGCGCTGGCAAGCCAGGCGCCCGTGGCGCTTCAGTGGCTGGCCGGGACATGACAGCGAGGGGGCGGGTATGTTCCTGTCCCGCTTCACCCTTGTCGCGATCTTCGTCGGGCTTTGCATCGTTGTCACGATCCTTGTCTTGATCGTCGTCGCCCGAGCCTGGATTCTTCCGGCAGACGACTACGGCGATCCCGACGCGCTTCGCGGTCGGGACGGATCACGATTCCCTCGCGCAATTTTAGCCGTCTTCTTTTGCCAGCATAAAGCGGGATGCATCCCCTTCCGCCGATTCATCGCTCTCTCCTCTTGACACTCGGCCCTCCATTCTCTATGTATAGGTCAAGTGGCCTGAAAGTGACCTGATTCATGGTGTGGGAGAAGCGACGGAGCGGGTATGGGGAACAAACTGGACGAGACGTGCAGGCGGATCAGGGCGGATATCGAGCGGAATCGTCTGTGGGGCCGTCGTCTGGCGGGCTACCGGGCGATGGCGGACGACCTTGGCGTGTGCCGTCAGACCGTGCAGCGCGCGTTGGATGTGCTGGAAGCGGAGGGCGTGCTGGAGCGGTTGCATGGTTCGGGCACGTTCGCGTTGACGCCGAGCGAACAGGACCTTCGTTCGCGAGTGCGTTCGCTGGCGGTGATCGTCAACGCGCATGCGCTGTCGCGTTTGTCCCGCGTGGCGATCGCGGCGATTTTGGACGGCCTGGCCTTTCGTGCGCGCAGTGCGGGCATCGCGGTACGGACGCTGGAATGGGACGATCCGGAGTCGCGCGCGGAGCTGGCCGACACGCGCGCGATGCGGCGCGTGGACGGGTTTGTCTTTGTGCGGTTCATGCGCCACGACGTGGTGGACGAGCTCATGCGCTTGCGTCGCCGGCCGGTGGTCGTGGTGGATCAGGATTGCCAGAACATGCCGGTAACGGTGGTGAACGACGAGACGTTTCCGGGCGCCCGGTCGCTTGTTCGCCATTTGCTTGGTCTGGGGCATCGGCGCGTGGCGTTTCTCGACATTGACGATCGCGCGCGCTGGAATTCTTGCAAGTTTGCCGGATATGCGGCTGCGCTGAAGGATTTTGGCGTGGCGGAAGACCCCCGGCTCATTGTGGCTCCGCGCGCGTCGGTGAGCGCGGCGCAGGAGGATCTTGATCGGGAGGTGGACCATGCCGTCGAGCGGCTCCTCGGGCTGCCGGATCCGCCGACGGCGCTGTTCGCATACGACGACCGCCGCGCGCTGGCGGCGATGGCGAGCTTGCGACGGCGCGGCGTCGAGCCCGGCCGCGACATGGCCGTGGCCGGATTCGGAGATACGGCGGTACGGGGCGGGTTCTGCGACGATCTGACCAGTTGCCGCATTCCGTTTCGCAAGATGGGGGAGCTGGCTGTTCGCGCGGCGTTGCAACCGCCGTTCGCCGCAGGTCGGCAAGGCACCGTTTTCGTGCAGGATAGGACTGTGGCGCGCGCCAGCACGATGGGCCCGGGCGCTCTCGGCAGAGTGCGCAAACAGTTCAATCGACAACAGAACGGAAAAACGAAGAAGCAAGGAGTTCTCCATGAAGAAGAGCGTGTATTGCTGGGCAGTTCTGTTTAGCGTGGCCGCCAGGCTGGTTTTGTCGGCCGCAACGCCGTTGCATACGAAAATCAGCGTGGAGTACCGGGGCTTGCCGCTGGCGGACGCGCTGCGGGATGTGGAGCAGAAGGCGGGCGTCCGTTTCGAGGTGGACTCCAGTCTGGTGGCGAACCAGTCGCCGGCGACCTTCGCCATGACCGACACGGAGGCCGGTCGCGTGGCGATGCGGCTGCTGCGCCCGGTTCGCTTGACGATGGCGAACACGGACGGTTCCTCGATCCGCATCGTGCCGCGACCGCAATCCGAAATCTTCGGCGTCGGTCGCGAGGAGTCCTTCGCGTTCGCGCGCAAGCCGGCTGTGACCCGCAAAGGCGACGAGGTGACGATTTCCTTCGAGACCCAGGGCTGGTGCGATGTCACGGTTGCCATCGAGGACGAGTCCGGCCGGATCCTGCGGCATCTGGCCAGCGGCGTGCTTGGTCCGAACGCCCCGGAGCCGTTCCAGTGGAATTCGAAGGCCCAGACGCTGGTCTGGGACGGCAAGGACGATGCGGGCGTGTACGTGGACGACAAGGATCGCATCCGCGTGCGGGTGGCGCTGGGGCTGAATCCGCGTTTCGAGCGTACGCTCTACTGGCATCCGGCGCGCCGTTCGGGCGGATACTGGGCCTTCGCGACGGGCAAGGAAGGCGTGCTTGTGTTCAACAGCGGGCGCGGCATTGATCAGCTTCGCCTGTTCGATCGCGAGGGCAACTATGTGCGCGCCGTCTATCCGTTTCCGGCCGATCAAGTGGATTCGGTTCGCGGGCTGGTTCGGCACAGGTTTCCGGATGGCCCCGAGCTGGCGATCAAGCCGAACTGGCTGCAGACCGCGTTGCTTAAGAGCGGCGACAACGCCTATACGCCGACATACAAGGACGGCCGGTACGACGGGCATCAGAGCAAGCGGATTGCCTATGCCGGGATGAACGGGAAGGCGGCGCAGCATCTGGCGGTGACTGGCGACGCCATCGCCTTTTTCGGGCATCGGCTGGCCCGGTTTTCTACACGGGGCGGCGGCCTTGGCTCTCTCGATGTCCATGGCGCGGCGATCGCCTTCGAACCGGGGAAATCGCTATGGGACGCCACGCATGCGAACGAAGGCGCGCAAGTGCGCATGATCCGGCCCAATCGCGCCGCGTTCAGTCCGGACGGTCAATGGCTCTACCTGACCCGCTACAACGAAACGATGGCCGGCCATGGCGGAGTGACCCTGTGGCGGCATCGGGTCAAGCGCATGCGCTTTCGCGGCGACGATCCGCCCGAACCGTTCCTGGGCAATGCCGCCAAGGGCAAGGAAGACGGCGAGTTCGACATGCCGGCCGATGTCGCCTGCGACGCGCAAGGCCGCGTCTATGTGGCCGATCATCATAACGACCGGGTGCAGGTATTCGATGCCGAAGGCAGCCATGTGCGCAACATTTCCGTGCGCCGCCCGGCCCTGCTGGACGTGCATCCGGAAACGGGCGAGCTCTACGTGTTTTCCTGGGCGCTGCCTCTCGATGTTGGCGGCCGCAACAACTTTCTGGGCACGTATCCCTCCATGGATCGCCGGGGCGAGGGCCAGACCTATTTCCGGCTGACCCGCTTCTCGGCATTTCCGGAAACGCGCGAGCAGGAGCAGTGGAACTTGCAGGAGGTTACGGGCCTGACCCGCACGCGTCCCTCGAACATTGAACTCGATGCCGCGCTCGATTTCCATGCCGATTCGCTGCGCATGTGGATCACGGCGCCGTCGCCGGTTGGTGCACGCCGGAACCGGCATGGACTGGGTCCTGTCCTGCTGGCGTTGGAAGACGGCGCATGGACGGTTAAGCGCGATTTGCTCGACGAGGCGGGCCGGGCTGTCGTGCGGGCCGGGCCGGCCGCGCATCAGCGCGAGCGACTGACGGTTAATCCTGCCGACGGCATGCTCTACATGTACCGGGGCGACACGGCGCACGGCAAAGCGTTTCAGCGCGTGCTGCGCATAGATCCGCAAACAGGCCGCCTGCGCAATGTGGAATTGCCGATGAGCTCCGAGGATATGGCGTTCGACCGCGCCGGTCATGCCTACCTGCGTTCGGCTGAAATGGTGGTGCGCTACCAGGCCGATGGCTGGCGCGAGGTTCCGTTCGATTACGGCGAGGAACGGCAGAGACACAATTACGGCAGCGGCGGCGGCGAACGCAGCGCGCGCGTGATCAGCGGCGCCGTGTTCCCCGGCAACCGCGGCTGGCATCACGGGGGAATGCACGTGTGTCCGCGCGGCACGATCGTCGTGACGACCCTCTACAGCACAACGCTCGATTCCCGCACGGCCGGCGCGCAAGTCCATGAAGGTTCGTCGTATCAGCCCCTGATGTATCCGGGCCGGCGCTACAATCCGGGCGGCCGCTTCGGCGGGGCGTTGACCCATGTCATCGACCGGCACGGGCGCTTGACGCACACGGACATTCTGCCGGGCCTGCACGCCAACGTCCATGGCACGGCCATAGACGGGCGTGGCGATCTCTATGTGCTGAACGCCTCGCCGGCGGTGGTGCATGGCGAACGGCATTTCAACGACCATGCCGGCACGCTGATCAAGTTCACGCCGGGCCAGGCGCGCATACTGGCGCCCTCGGGCGCGCCGGTGCCGCTGCAGCAGCCGCCGCGGCGCCCGCACGATCTCTACATGCCGAACGCCTGGGTCGAGGGCGCGCAATGGCTGCATCCCGGCGTGGGGTGGGGCAGCAACTACTCGACGGCCTGCGCATGCTGGAATACGCGGTTTTCACTGGACGACTTCGCGCGCAGTTTCATTCCGGAAGTGGACCGCTGCAGCGTGGGCGTGCTCGACAGCGCCGGCAACATGATGGTCCGAATCGGGCGGTACGGGAATGTGGAGGATGGCGTTCCGCTGTTGCAGGGCGAGGACACGCCTCCGAACCCGCGCTCGATCGGCGGCGACGAAACGGCGTTCAAGCATGCGCCGTATCTGGCCGTCCACACCGACAACCGGCTCTTCGCCGCCGATCCCGGCAATGCGCGCGTGGTCAGTGTGAGGCTGGGCTATCACGCCGAGGAAACCGTCGCGCTCAAGAATGTGCCGGATGGGGGGAAGTGAAGAGAGGGATGAGGTGGGAAAGGCTGAAACGCTGAAAAACTGAAATGCTGAAATGCCGGAGTGTCCGTTTCGCATTGTCAATGCGGTCACTATGGTCAACAAGGTCAAGTTATTTGCCAAGGCGCTGTGGCACGGGCATCCTGCCCGTGATCCATGGGCGAGACGCCCATGCCACGAGAGTGTTGTCGAGTGTCGGTGCCCTTGTGCATGTGAACGAAAAACTGTGAACGAAAAACTGTGAACAACGAACAAGGAACGAGAAGCCAGTCCAATGTTCTAGGTCCTTGGTCCTAAGCAGAAGCGATCGGAGCCCTGTAACCAGTGATCGGGGCCAACGCGGGTGCCGAGTGTCAGGCGTCATTCCGTTCTCGAACCGGATATGATGAACAAAGAACGACAAACACGGTCCAAGGCCGACTAACGAGGAATGCGCGTTGGCTGCGCCGGGAGGAAAGGCATGAGACGGACAGGGCGAAAAACAATTGCGACGGCGGCCATTCTTTTTGCGGTCGTTCGGGGTTTTGCGGCCGACATGACAGGCAATGTGACTGTGTACAACGATATTCCGCTGGCGGGCGGATCGAACGTGGTCCGTAACGCGACCACCGGCTTCTACGATTTTGCCGACCGGCTCGCCGACGGCAGCAACCAGACGGTTTTGCCGCCCGGGTTGACGATGGGCGGCTATTATCTTCG
>SLKS01000121.1 GCA_007134465.1 Kiritimatiellia bacterium
AACTAACTCCACCGTAAACGTTGCCGTAAACTGCTTCGATTGCTCTGTGCAAAGCGTGTCGGCCAACGGTTGGCGACAAAGAGATGACAAACGGAAATCAGGACGTGACAGGCGGGCCGATATCCCCAACCCAGCGGCCTTCGGCCGAGATTCCTCGCAAGCTCGGAATGACAAAGGAGCAGGACCGTCTTCTTCCTTTGTTCAACGATCTTCGTGCTTCGGCCATTCGGATTTCATTATCCTCTTGTTTAAGGCATTAAGGCGGGCTTCGCCCGCAACCCCTTGTATTGGCCACAAAAAACACATAAACACAAAAACATTTTTGAGTTTTTTGTGCTTTTTGTGGCTATTCCTCTGGAAAACATACACGCAAAAGCGTGTATCTTTCCGAAAAAGTCTCTAACATACCCCCTACCCGCCAATGGCGGCGCGCCAGGCGGCAGGCTTGTCGGCTAGGCCGGCGTTTTGCAGGAACGCAGTATCGGGCGCGGCGTTCGGCGCGTGGCGGGCCGGTTCCTTTTCGTGATCGAACGCATTGGCCACATGCACCGCCGCCAGCGTGGGAAAAACGCTTTCCGCTTTCTTTCCGCTGCGACTCGGCTGATGGTGAAAGACAGCGGCTTCGACCACGGCGTCGGAGAACCCCCAGAGGGCCAGCAGATAGCCGCCTGCTTCGGCATGGGTGGCGCCAAGCGTCTCGCGCTCCGCCACGGCGTCGGCCAATTCGCGTTCGGCCAGCGTTTCCTCGATATGCCCGCGCGCATCGGGCAGGTTCATCGCGATAGCCAGCTTCCCGATATCGTGGAACAGCCCGGCGATATAGGCTTCCTCGACCAAGGCCGGGGGGGCCTTCTCGAAAAGCGCGATTTCGCGCGCGGCGGTGGCAACATGCAGACTGTGCGTCCACACTTTCCGCACAAAAGCGGCCAGCGGGTCGTCCTTGGGCACGGACGAAAACACATGAACGGCCAGCACCAGCGACTTCATGAGGCTGGCTCCGAGCAGCACCACCGCGCGCACCGGGCTCGACACATGCTCGCGCAGCCCGAAAAAGGAGGAATTGACCAGTTGCAACGCTTTGGCGCTCATGGCCACGTCCTTTTCCACGATGCGGCCGATCGCTTCGGCCGAGGCGTCCGGCTTGTTGATCTCCTCTTCCAGCTCGCGAAATATTTCCGGACAGCTAGGCAAGGTGTCCACGCCGGCAATTACTGTGCCCAACCCTTCCGGCGGCAGCAGCTCGCGCAGCGCCAGCACGTTTTTCAGTCGGCGCGAGATTGCGCTCACATCGCCGGGCTTCAAAAAATACTGATGCGCGGAACCGACCGTGCTCAAACCTTGGTCGCGGCTGCTGCGGCCGGACAGAACCAGGCGCATGGCGCGCGGATACAGCTCGTGAACGATGTCGAGCAACGTGGCGCCGGACATGCCGGGCATGGCCATGTCCGACACGACAATATCGAACGGCTCTCGTTCCAGGATGGCCAGCGCCTGCGGTCCATCTTCCGCTTTGACCACCCGGCAATCGAGCAGCGTGCCGAGGATGCGCTCCAATGCCAGCAACACCATGGGTTCGTCGTCCACCAGCAGTACGGAGCGCTTGCTCATGATGGAGCTTTTCCTTTCAGGGATACGATGCGGTTGAACACCGGCGCGCCGGGTTTGGATTCGACAGGATCGGCGAAGAAATAGCCCAGCCGCTCGAACTGGAATCGGTCGCCCGGCAGCGCGCGGGCCAGGCTAGGCTCCATCAGAACCTCGGTTTCCGTGCGCGAGTCCGGGTTCAGGCTGTGTTTCCAGTCTTCGCCCTCGGCGATATCGTCGGGGCGTTCAGCGGTGAAAAGACGGTCGTACAATCGCACGCGCGCGCGATGCGCGTGCGAGGCCGAAACCCAATGAATCGTGCCGCGCACCTTGCGCCCGTCCGGCGCATGGCCGCCGCGCGTTTCGGGATCGTAGGTGCAGCGCAATTCGACAATGCGCCCGGTTTCAGGGTCCTTGATCGCCTCGCGGCAGCGGATGAAATAGCCGTAGCGCAACCGGACTTCGCGGCCGGGCGCCAGCCGGAAAAATTTCTTGGGCGGATTCTCCATGAAATCGCCGCGCTCGATATACAGTTCGCGCGCGAAAGGCACCGTGCGCGTACCGGCCGCCGCATCCTCGGGATTGTTCACCGCTTCCAGCTCTTCCACGCGATCCTCCGGCCAGTTCTCGATCACAACCTTGAGCGGGTCCAGCACGGCCATGGCGCGCGGCGCCGTCCGGTTCAGCTCCTCGCGCACGCAATGCTCGAGCAAGGCCACGTCCGTATAGCCGTCGAATTTCGTGACGCCGATTCTGCGGCAGAAATCGCGAATGGACGCAGGCGTATAGCCGCGCCGCCGCAGCCCGCACAGCGTAGGCAGGCGCGGGTCGTCCCAGCCGTCCGCGACGCCGCTTTCCACCAGCTCCAGCAGCTTGCGCTTGCTCATGACCGTATAGGTCAGGTTCAGGCGCGCGAACTCGATCTGTTGCGGACGATGCAGCTCCAGCGCGTCCAGAATCCAGTCGTAGAGCGGACGATGCACCTCGAACTCGAGCGTGCAAACCGAGTGGGTGATCCCCTCGAAAGAGTCGGAAAGACAATGCGCGAAATCGTACATCGGATAGAGGGTCCAGCGGGTCCCGGTCCGGTGATGCGCCGCCTTCTTGATGCGATAGATCACCGGATCGCGCATATGCAGGTTCGGCGAGGCCATATCAATGCGTGCGCGCAGCACGTAGCGGCCTTCTTCGAATTCGCCCGCGCGCATGCGCTGGAACAAATCGAGATTGTCCACCTCGGACCGCTGCCGACCCGGGCTTTCGCGGCCGGGCCGGGTCGGCACGCCGCGATACTCCTTGAACGCCTCCGTGTTCAGTTCGCACACGTAGGCCTTGCCGCGCCGGATCAGTTCCGTCGCGCATTCGTACATCCGGTCGAAATAGTCGGAGGCGTAATAGAGGTGCTCGCCCCAGTCCCAGCCGAGCCATTGCACATCGCGAATGATGGCATCGGCGTACTCGACGCTTTCCTTGGAGGGATTCGTATCGTCGAACCGCAGATGGCAGCGGCCGCCGTACTGGCGCGCCAGCCCGAAATTGAGGCAGATGGACTTCGCATGACCGATGTGCAAGTAGCCGTTCGGCTCCGGCGGGAAGCGCGTCGCCACCGTGCCGCCATGCTTGCCGGCCGCTCGGTCGCGCTCGATGATGGCACGGATGAAATCCGAAGCGGGTTCGTCGTTTTTCTCGGAAGTATTTTCGTCATTCATTTCCGGCATCCGATTGCGAGGCGGTTTTCAACCGCAGACCTACATCGGTAGCATACGCCTATGCGGAAAGAAAGGTAAAAAATACGACCGGCATCGCTTTGGAAGGCATAACGAACGCGGAACGCTTTATCGAACTGTTGGGCAAGGCGGCGGCGATGACGACCTTCCCGGTGGATATCGTGCAATTCCCAAGTTTGTTTTCTGTTCTTGCATACGGAACTGTGTTAGGCCCTTGCGCGCTGGTTTCATTGTTGGCGCTCCGGTTTCGAATATGGCTTTCGGTTCGTAGGTCCATCCTTTTTTCAGCAAGGCATCCTCCCTGCGCAACCTTTGCAACACGATGCGTCCGGCAATGGGAGCCGCAAATTTCGATTTCCAACCGAATTCGGCATGGATGTCGCGGAGAACCTCGCTCAGTTTTTCGTGCACG
>SLKS01000096.1 GCA_007134465.1 Kiritimatiellia bacterium
CATCATGGAGACAAGTTTCAAACCGGCGGCTTTGAAGTACACCAGCATCTGGGCGCCCAGCGGTTCGATCACATCCGTATCGGCTTCGATGGGCGGATTGGCCGGATCGGCATTCGCGGCGGATCCGTAGAGCAGGTCTTCGGGACGAATGCCCAGAGCCGCCGGGCGGCCGACGAGCGTGCGCGCGGCCTCGGCCAGTTGTTCGGGCAGAGGAATGCGCAGGGAGCCGGCCGCGAAGATCGCGCGGTCGCGGCCCGGTTCCACGCGGCCGCTCAGCACGTTCATGGGCGGGGCGCCGATGAACTGGGCCACGAAAATGTTCGCGGGCCGGTCGTAGACGGCGAGCGGGGCGTCCGCCTGCTGGACCTGGCCGTTCTTCATGACGACGATCCGGTCGGCCAGGGTCATGGCTTCGGTCTGGTCGTGCGTGACGTAGATCATGGTCGTGGCCAGGCGCCGGTGCAGTTTCTTGAGTTCGGCGCGCATGTCCACGCGCAGTTTCGCGTCGAGGTTCGACAACGGCTCGTCGAACAGGAAGCAGGCCGGCTGCCGGACGATCGCGCGGCCCAGCGCCACGCGCTGGCGCTGGCCGCCGGACAGGGCTTTGGGGCGGCGGTCTAGCAAGTCGCCAATGGCCAGAATGTCGGCCGCTTCCCGAACGCGGCGGTCAATGTCGGCTTTCGGGACGCGCCGCAGCGTGAGTCCGAAGGCCAAGTTTCCGTACACGCTCATGTGCGGATAGAGCGCGTAGTTCTGAAAGACCATGGCGATGTCCCGGTCCTTGGGCGGGACATCGTTCACCATCCGGTCGCCAATCCGGATGGCGCCTTGCGTGACGGTTTCCAGGCCGGCGATCATGCGCAGCATGGTGGATTTTCCGCACCCGGACGGTCCAACCAGAACCAGGAACTCGCGGTCTGCCACGACGAAGGAAACATCGCGCACGGCGTGGACTCCGCCCGCGTACGTTTTCGACACATGCTCGGCTGTCACTTGCGCCATGACGGGCGGCCTCCTTGCGCCATCCTTGACGGTTCCTAGCCGCATACCGTTGTTCGCGGTGTTCGTCAACGCAATAGTATTTCGCGATGGCGCCCAGGCAATTCGCATTATGGCATCCGGACGCGCCGCTGAAGCGGCGGGATGGCTTCCGGCTGAAGCCGGGACTCTGGCAAGAGAGGCGGAATTTCGCGCTTTGCTGATTCTCCGTGCCCTCTGTGCCCTCCAGCGTAGCGGGTGGTGGAAGAAAAGAAAGGCCCGCCGATCAAATGATTGGCCGACTCCCTTCACCATGCGAACACCATCTGTCTTCACGCGCGGGCCGCTTCTCCGGCCGGGACATCTTACGCTAATAGTCAGGCATTAATCTTGCAAAATTCGCCGGGTTTGTCACTCTGTCTTTCGGCGGTGGCAATGTCGAAGCAAAATGCAAACTGCCTTAAGGCGGGCTGGCGCCCGCAACCCAAGAGGTCGGAAATCGCCGAAGTTTACGGCAAAGGCGACGACGGAGTTAGAATCGGTGGTGTTTACGAGGCTGTTTGCGTTGGAGGAAGAGGCGTGGCGATCTCGTCTGTTCCGTAAACTTTGCCGTCAACCGCATCGGAACTAACTCCACCGTAAACTTTGCCGTAAACTGCTTCGATTGCTCTGTGCGAAGCGTGTCGGCCAACGGTTGGCGCCAAAGAGGTGACAAAAGGAAATCAGGACATGACACGACACCCGACACGCGCAATCCGAGTCGTTGCTTGGCAAATGGCAGCGCTTAGCACTTCTTGTATTTTACAGCGGAAACGGCGGAATAAGGCATTAAGGCGGGCGTAGCCCGCACCCTAACGGCCGAAGGCGCAAAACATAGACGCAATAACGTGTGTATGTTTGAAAAAGAGCCTAACGCCTTGATTTGCGGGGGTCAGTTCGCCTTGAGCGATTTGCGTGAAGAGCAGCAGGGAGCATGCCATGAGTCAGGATAGTCAGCCATGGAAGGAACGGCGAGAGGTTCGCGTGCCGGCCGGTTCGTGCGGGGTGGCGGGCGCGGGGATCATGGGGAGCGGCATCGCCGAGACGGTCGCCGCCAGCGGAGCTTTCGAGCGGGTCGTGTTGCAGGACATTGATCCGGACCAGCTCGAGCGCGCGACGACACGCATCGCCGCGAATCTGGACAGCTTGACGGAACGCGGCAAGCTGGACGCGGCGGAACGGGACCGAACGCTGGCGCGCATTCGGACGGCGACCGATTTCGGCGCGCTGGCCGATTGTTCGTTCGCGATCGAGGCTGTGCCCGAGTCGTTCGAGATCAAGGCGGAGGTTCTGCGCGCGATTTCGGCTGCGGTATCGCCGGAGGCGATGATCGCCACCAATACGTCGGCAATACCCGTTACCCGTTTGGCCGGCTGTGTCGAGAGGCCGGAACGGTTTCTGGGCATGCATTTCATGAATCCCGCGCCGCAGATGAAGGGGCTGGAGCTTGTTCGCGGCTTGCGTACGTCGGCGGCGACGCGCGCCGCCGCGCTCGAACTCGGGGCGCGGTTCGGCAAACGCATCGCCTGTTCGAAGGACCGGGCCGGTTTTACGATCAACAGGATTCTGCTGCCCATGCTCAACGATGCGATCGCCGGGCTGGACGCGGGGCTGGGCTCGATCGGGCTTGCGGACCGGTATGTCAAGAGCGACGAGAGCGGGCCGCGCCATCCGATGGGTCCGTTCATGCTGGCCGATCTTATCGGTCTCGACACGGTGGCGCATACGCTGGCGGGGCTGGCGGCCGAGCTCGACGACGCGTTCGCGCCGGCCGCGCTGCTGCTCCGGCTGACGCGGCAAGGCGCGCACGGCCGCAAAAGCGGCGGCGGCTTCTACCTGTGGCCGCGCAACCGTCCGCCGAGACCGAATCCGCTCGTGGACGAGCTGGCGGCGGAAAAGAGCAGGGACGACGGCGTCGCACTCGGCCGGCGCGCCTGGCTGACGATGGCCAACGAAGCGCTCAAGGTTGTCGGCGAAGGCACAAGCACTGTGGCGGACACGGATTGCGGGTGCCTGTACTGCCTGAATCATCCTGTCGGCATTTTCGCCGCGCTCGACCGCATGGGCGAAAACGAGGCGCTGGCCGCATTGGAAAGATGCGAACAGGAGTTCGGACGCGCCTACAAGCCGGCTCCGCTGCTGCGGCGCATGGTCGAGGCGGGTTTCGGAGGGCGGACTGCCGGGGCCGGCGCTTATCGCTGGCAGGGAAACGAGATGCTCGAAACGAACGCGGTTCTGCAAGAATACACGCTAGCCCCTGTTCCCTGATTCCGGGCGTTATGGAATGGTAATGTTTCAGAATTATCGGTTGCCATTGCCATGAAAAGAGGCTATATTAAGGGCATGAAGTGGATTATTTCCATATGGCTTGTCCTTAGCAGCTTGGGGCTGCCGCTTGGCTGGGCGGAGGCGGACGAGGCTGTTGTCTCTGCCGAAAGGCGGGCGTGGCCGCATACGTTGCGGGTTGTGCGCGTGACGGACGATACGTTCGATTTGGCGCTGATGTCCTATACGGCGGCGGGCGACGGGCAGTGGAGGCTGTCTCTCAACAGTCGGGACGGGCGGACGCATTTCGTTTCGGTGGGCGATCGAGTGGGGGCGTGGCGAGTGATATCGTTCGAGCCGAAAGACGAGCGTGTGTTCGTCGAGTCCGTCGGGGCCTGGAGGGTGCGCAAATCCGGGTGGGCGACGCTCGAGGATGGCGAGGGGCGCCGTCGCCAGTTGGAGATGGGGCGGCTTCTGCCGGAGGACGGGCGTCGCGCGACGCTGGCGTCCGTGGCCACGGGCGCGATATGGGACGTACGGGAGGGCGAACCGGTGCGCGAGGCCGGCTCGGAGGTTCGCGTGGCTCGCATTGGCGAGGATTCGGTTGCCGTTGAATACCGGGGCCGGAAGATGGAGCTTGACTGGGCTGGGGAGGAAGACACGGTTCGTCTTGCCGAGCTGCGTCGGCAGCGGGAAGAGGCGCGGCGAGCCACGATGCTGGCTGCCGCGCAACAGCGGCAGGAAGCGCTGGAACGCATGCGGCGGCAGGAGCGAGCTGAGGCGGCGCATGTTCCGGCGCGGCGCGAGCCATTGCCCGAGCGTCGGCCGGAGTGGCATTTCGGAACGGAATACCGGTATCCGTCCGCGTACGAGGTTTGGCTTATGCGGCAGGGGCCGGATGGGGCCATGCGGCCGTTTGTCGTTCCACGCGATTTTCGACGAGGCTATTCGAGCTATGGCTGGCGCTCGTTCGGATACGGGCAGCATGCGCCTGTATCGTCCGGCTCCGCGCCGACGACGGACACGTACGAATCCGACGCGTCGGCGCCGACGCGCGAGATGGTCCCGCCTTACGCCTCGCCCATGACGCCCCATCCGTCCGCCCGTCGGCGCTAGCCCTAAAATAAGCGAGTTTTTCTGCTACAAGCACACCAACGCCAACGCCTGCGGCACTTGAGGCGGGGTGCGCATTTCACCCATATTTCAATATGCGAGAATCGCGCACCCCGCCTCAAGCACCGCATCCGCAGACGTTTGCGCACTCTCGCGACGAAACTCTCGCTTATTCCAGCGCTAGCCGCGCGTCCCATAAGAGGCATACGTGTTAAGCTAAGAGCGACTCAAGGTCGCGGGGGCCGGCGTTATGATGCGAAGGGTTGATTTAAACGACATTTGGGTTGCGCGCGCAGCCCGCATTGTATTATGGGTCTTTGGGAAGAGCGTCTCCGCTCTGCAAGGAAAGGGGCCGGAATGAAAGCCTTGAAGATCGTTGTCGAAAAGCCGCCTGCGTATGTGCATGCCGAACAGGACCGCGAGTATCTGCATGTGGGCCAGACCTTGCGCGGCTGGGTGCAGTTGGACGAAGCGCGCCGGCCGAAGACGTCGGAAATCCGCTGGGTGGACGGGCGCGGCCGCGTGCTGGGCCGTACCGCCGGCCGTTACGACGCCTACCAGCGTAGGCTGACCTTTTCGTTCGCGCTCGATCAGAATCCATTCTGGATCCATTTCATCGAGTGCGATCTGGAAGGCGAGCGCCAGGCCGAGCGCGCGCAATTCTCGGTCAGCCCGACCAGCCAGGGCTGGGAAACGATGCCGGCCATCACGTGGGCGACCTATCCGTACGGCGAATTCTACGACCGGCTCCAGGAAGTCGGCGTGAACGGGCAGGTCGCCTACAAGATGGCGCCGTTCGATGCCACGACGCAAAACGGCATGCGATTCTACGTGGACCAGGGTACGCATCAGGAGATATCGCTCTATCATCGGCCGTTCAAGGCCTATTGGGAGGACATGCCGATTCCGACCGGCGGCGTTGGCGGCTACCGTCGGCATTGGCAGAGTCTGCTCGATCAGTACCGGCGTTTGCGCGCGCAGGCGCGCAAGCAGGGCGTGAGCATCAGTCGCAACGCGCATGCGCGGAAACTGCTGTGGCGGCGCCATTGTCCGAACGATCCCGGCACCGTGACCATCGCCGGCGAGCGTTTTGCCGCCGTTGTGCGTCAGCACAAGGGGTTCCGGCCGCTTTTCCAGAACATTGCCGACGAAGCCGGCATCGCGGATCAGACTCAGCCGTTCGATTTCTGCTACTGTCCCTATTGCATGGACAAGTTTCGCATTCTGCTGCGCGCTCGCTACGGCACGCTGACGGAGCTGAACCGGCAATGGGGGAGCGATTTCGCGGAATGGGACGCCGTGTTTCCGCCCACCTGCGACGAAACGATGGAAGCCAACCGCAAGGGCGGCGGCGGCGCGCGCCCGTTCAATTTCGCGGGCTGGGCCGATCATCGCGAATTCATGGACGACACCTTTGCGCATTTCTTCCATCGCATGGCCGAAGTCGGGCGCGCGATCGATCCGGCAGGAACCTACAGCCAGGGCGGCACGCAATGGCCCACGGCGTATGGCGGCTGGGACTATGCCAAAATCACGCGCACGGTGGACGCGATCATCCCCTACAATCTCGGCGGCAGCCAGGAACTCGTCCGTTCGTTGCGGCCGCAGATGATGAATCTCAGCCCGTTCTTCGGCGACGACGAGCGGCATGTGCGCGGCCTGTGGCAAACCTATTTGCATGGCGACGCCGGCGTGATTTTCTGGGATGCGGACGAGAAGACCGGCCGCTTCGTCACGCGGCCCGGCGCCAAGCCGAGTCGGCGCGCCCGCCTGTTCGGGCCCGCGCTGCGCGAAATTCGCGGCGGCGTCGCCCGGCAATGCCGCTTGTGGAAGCGCGAGGACGATGCGATCGGGCTGCTCTATTCCCAGCCGAGCGAACGCGCGCATTGGATGCTTGAAACGCTGGCCGACCATCCGAAGATGGAGTGGTTCGACCGCGTCTACCGCAGCCGCTACGCGCATGTGCGCATGAGCTGGCAAAAGCTTGTCGAGGATCGCCAGTTCCAATACCGTTACGTGAGCTATCTCGATCTGGACGAAAAGAAACTGGATTTGTCCGCCTTCAAAATGCTGATTCTGCCCGAGAGTCTGGCTTTGTCGGAAACGCAAGCGACGGCCTTGCGCGATTTCGTGCATGGCGGCGGCACGCTTGTGGCCGACGGACGGGTTGGCCGCATGACGGCGAATTGCCGGCAGCGAATGGACGGCGCGCTGGACGATCTGTTCGGCGTTCGCCACGCGGCGGCGTTGCGGATGAAGCCCGGTCCTCGTTTGCGCCCGGCCCGCCGCGCGGAGGGGCCGTGGCTTGACGCGCCTGCGGGCGCGCGCAATTGGCGCGCGCTGGACGGCGACCTGAGGCTGGCGGACGGCTTTGGCGCGCAGACGGCCGCCTATGCCGGCCAGGCGCCGGCCCTGATCCGGCGCCGGTACGGCTCCGGCTGGGCCGTGCTGCTCAACGCGGACGTGGCCGGCTACGAAACGGACCGTTACCGGACGCGTCATGCCGGCGCGGAAGCCTGGCGTGCCGTGTTCGACGCCCTGGCCGAGATGGCCGGCCTGTCGCGCGCCATGACCGTGACGGATGCGGCGGCCGGCACGTCGGCCGGCATCGAGACCACGCAATGGCGCCAAGGCGGCGCGCAATTGTTCAGCGCCATTCTCAATCGCGAGTTTCGTTTGTCGGGCGTGGGGGAAGCGCTGAAAGACGACGATCTGGCTCATTTCGAGAAGGATCGGAATCTGTCCTTGTCCTTCCCCGAGCCGGCGCATACCTGGGACGCGCGAACCGGCGAGTATCTGGGTCGCACGGACAGTGTCCGCGCACGCCTGCCGCGGCTCTCGCCGCTTATTCTGTCGCGCTTGCCTTACCGGGTTCGCGGCGTGACCCTGCGCCTGCCCGCCCGTGTCTCGGCCGGGGAGCGCGTCGAGCTGGACATGGCGTTGAAGACCGACGGAGCCCCGGCCGATCACGTGTTGCGCGTGGATGTTCACGCGCCCGACGGGCAATGGTTGCATTGGTACAGCGCCACGCCGGAAACATGCGCGGGCAAGGCCCGGCACGCGTTTCGGCTGGCGTTCAACGATACGCCCGGCACATGGCGCGTCAACGTGCGCGATACGGTTACCGGTCTTGCGACCGAGAAGTCGTTGCGGGTAACGAAGGGGTAATTCGCGCGTTGCGTTTTTCCCGGACGGGCTTGACATTGTGTCGGAACATGGTAGGGTTTCGGGCTTTTGGAATTGGGAACAAGAAAGAAAGGCTAGCAGGCAATGAAGCGGACCTATCAGCCGTCCAAGATCAAACGGAAGAGAAAACTTGGGTTTCGGGCGCGTATGGCCACCCCGCAAGGTCGGGCTGTGCTGAAACGGCGCCGCCAGAAGGGGCGACATCGGCTGACGGCGGTGTAAACTCTTACGGCGAGGTTTTCCTTGCGAGAGGCCCAAGGCGATTGCGATGCGGAGCGGCCGGACCGGCGTTTGCCGCGGCGCCTGCGTATCGGGAACACCAAGGATTTTCAAGCCGCCTTTTCGGCGGAACGTGGCCGGCCCGGCCGTTTCATGGTGTTGTGGTTCAATCGGAAATCGGAAGACGGAACGGAACTGCGGTTGGGCGTGGTGGCCAGCAAACGATCGTTTCGGCGCGCCGTGGACCGGGCGCGTGCCAAGCGCCTTCTGCGCGAGGCGTTTCGCCTCCATCGTTTCCGGTTCAGAGGCGCGGGCGATGTTATATTGCTGGCTCGTCCTCCCCTCAAACTGGCGAGATGCGCCGAGGTTGAAAAGGATTTGCTGGCCCTGGCCGGTCGGGCGGGGCTGGTGCGCAGGGATGGCCGCCAGTGAACAGTGACCGGTGACCAGTGATCAGTAAGAAGTAAACAGTAAACAGTAAACAGTAAACGGTTGCAGATGGCAGGTTCCTTTAGAGCCTTTTTTAAAGAGACACACGTTTTTGCTTGTATGTTTTCCGTGTATTCCGCGTATTCCGTGGCAGAAGAACAAATCGGGTTGCGGGCTCAGTGCCGCTTTGATGGCTAACGCCTAACGACTAAGGACTAACGCCTTGAGTTGCGGGCGCATCCCGCACTGTGGACATGACGATATGGCGCGTGCAATTGACATACTGTCCCGCATGATGCGCGCGGCTCTGATTGCGCCGATTCGGCTTTATCAGATTCTGTTGTCGCCCTGGTTCGGACGCTGCTGCCGTTTCTATCCGTCCTGTTCAGTTTATGCCATCGAGGCGATTCGGAGGCACGGCTGCGTTCGCGGGCTGGGTTTGGCGGTCTGGCGCCTGTTGCGCTGCAATCCGCTTTGTCATGGCGGCGTGGATCATGTGCCGGTCGGCGATGGGAAAGAAAGGATTTGCCGTTCACAATGAACAAGCAGGAAAAAATCATAGTCGCGCTGTTGTTTGCCGTATTGCTGGGCTGGTTCGTTTTGCAGGACAGAACGGCCCGCGAGCGTGCCGAGGCCATGCGGTTGCAGCGCGAACGCGAAGCGACGCTGGCGCCGCCGCCGGAGCGGTCCGCCGCCGATCCGGCTCCCGCCCCGGCGCCTGCGCCGGACGAAACGACTGTTGCGCCTGCGCCGGATCCGGCGCTGCCGGCGTCCGATCCGGTCGCCGCGCCCGACGAGGACGATCCCTTGCCGCCCGAGCGCTTCGTGTCGGTCTCCAATGAAGTGATGACGGTGCGGATATCGTCGCGCGGCGGCGCGGTGGTCGGCGTGGACTTGCGGCGTTTTTCGGAATCGCTCGATCCGGACAGCGGGCCGGTCAGTTTTGATTTTTCGGACCGGCCGGCGTTGGCGATCGGGGATGTCGCCGAACTGTCGGTTCGCCGCGATTTTTCGCTTTCCGCCGAACCCGCGCACGCGACCGCCGAACGCGAGTTCGGCGATGGACTCCGTTTTGTTCGCACGTATGCGTTGACGAACGGGTATCAGGTTCTGGTGCGGGACACGTTTCGCAACGACGGCGAACATCCGGCGCCGTTGCCCGGGCATACGCTGGGAACGGGCGCCATGGAGATGACGCACACCAGCGCCAAGGTGCGAGGCCAGTCGTTCCTGGAGCTGAACGCCTTGGGACTTCGGTCCGGCAGTCCCGTATTGCGCTGGCGCGAAAAGGATTTTTCCGGGATGCTTGGCGCCCGCTCGTCGGGGATGGGCTGCGGCCGGCCTTCGGCGGCGCATTTGGACGAGACGGGCACGGCCGAACACAGGGAGCCCTTGGCCTGGGGTTCCGCCAAAAACCGGTTTTTCGTTCAGATTCTGGCCCCCGAAGACGGATCTTCGGGTTGTCGCCTGCATGTCGCGCGCGATCCCGATGCGCAAGGATTGGAGATAGCCACCGTTTCCTTGGACATGCTGTTTCCCGAGACGGTTCTGGCGCCCGGCGCTGTGTTTCAGCGTGAAATCGGCTATTACATCGGCCCCAGCAAATATTCGGAACTGCAGGCGCTTGGCCGTCATCAGGACAGGGTCATGTTTCATGCCTGGCGTGGCTGGGGCTGGTTCCGCACGCTGAGCATCGGCTTGCTTTGGGTGCTGAACCGTATCTACGATGTCTTGCCCAATTACGGCGTGGCCATCATTCTCCTGACCATTCTGGTGCGGATCGTGTTCTGGCCGATCACCCGCAGAAGCGCGGCCGACATGAAAAAGATGCAGGAACTGAAGCCGCTGATGACGCAAATCCGCGAAAAGCACAAGGACAACCCGCGCCGCATTCAGGAAGAGACCATGGCCCTGTACCGCAAGCACAAGGTCAACCCCATGACCAGTTGCCTGCCGATGTTTGTGCAGATGCCGGTGTTTATCGCCCTGTTCAATGTCTTGCGCGGCGCGGTGGAACTCCGGTTCGCTTCGTTCCTGTGGATTTCCGATTTGAGCGAGCCGGAACGGCTGCTGGAAGGCGTGCTGCCGTTCGGACTGGTCCTGAACATTCTGCCGCTGCTCATGACCGTCACAACCTTCTTTCAGCAGAAGATGACGCCGACCGGCGGCGATCCGGCGCAGCAGCGCATGATGATGTTCATGCCGGTCTTCATGCTCTTCATCTTCTATAATTTCCCCTCCGCCCTGGCCCTCTACTGGACCGTGAGCCAGGCCCTGGCCATCCTGCAAATGGTGGGCCGGCGCAAACGGGAAAACGGGTGAAGCGGGCCGGAGCCCGCAACCCAACGGCCTTCGGCCCCTGCCTGCACCGAAGACGGAGCATGGCAGGCGAGATTTCTCGCAGGCTTCCGTGTTCTTCGCGCTCCGCAAACGTTTGCGCGCTCTCGCGACGAAAAACTCGCCTGTTCCCGGACTGGCTGCAAAACAATTGGGTTGCGGGCGCAACCCGCCTTAAAGTATTTCGAGGACGACGAGGACGAGGACGAAGACGAGAAGAAATCCGCGCGCGCGGGTGTTCAAGTGCGGTTCGCGTTCTTCGTTGACCCAATTGACCTCATTGACCCTGTTGACGGCGGGGGCGGGCTGAATTTCGGCGCAAGGAACATTTTCCCGTTTCCCGCAGAGCCGATTGTCCTCGACCGAGAAAAGAGGCCGCAAGCTGCGGCCCTCGGCTCAAGAACCGGCTCGCGCCGCCTCACGCCGATTTTTTCAACTGGAGCGATTTGCGGATGTAGGGCCAGTAGAGGCGGGTGTAGATGTAGAGGGTGATCATGTTGACAAGCAGCGCCACGGCCTCGAAGGCGTATAGCGCGGCCATGTTGAAGAAGCGCAGCCCTTCCGGCGCCTCCTCGTAATAGTAGATGGCGCAGACCAGCGGAAAATTGATGCCGGTGCGCAGCTTGCCGGACCAGTTGGCGCTGCCGCTGACGTTGTACATCGAGCCAATGGAACGCAGAAACGTCACCCATTGGTCCCGCGAGAGGAAGAGCACGGTCAGGATCAGCAGAACCAGGGCGTGTGTCTGATGGCCGTTCTTGGCGGCGACATAGACGAGCAGCGGCAAGGTCGTGAGATAGAACAGCTTGTCCATCAGCGGGTCGGCATGGGCGCCGAACCGCGTGACGACATTGAACTTGCGGGCGTAGTAGCCGTCGAACCAGTCGGTGAGCGTCGATATGGCCAAGGCGGAGAACACCGCGAAAAACAGCGCCGGATGGCTGTGTCGCGAGTGGACGATCGCGCCGATAAAAAACAGAATCACCAGCGGAAAGCGAACGAACGTCAGGAACGTGACGATGGCGAGCTTGGTGCGTGGCGTCATGGTTCCGGCCTACAAGCCTACCTGATAGCGCGTGAAACGGCGCAAGGTCAGCTTGTCGCCGGTTGTCTTGCCTACGGCGTCGAGAAGCTGGGTTACCGATTGCTTGGGTTCCTTGACGAACGGTTGATTCAGCAGGCAGATTTCGCCGTAATACTTTCTCATTTTGCCGTCCACGATTTTCTCGACCACTTGGGGCGGCTTGTCCTCGACTTGTTTTGCGTAAATGTCCCGCTCGGCCCGCACGACGTCTTCGGGCACGTCTTCTGGCCGCAGATGCTGCGGCGCGCAGGCGGCAATGTGCAAAACAAGATCCTTGAGCAGCTCCTGAAATTCCGTTGCCGCGACGGTGTCCGGTTTCTCGCAGCCGACTTCGACCAGAACGCCGATTTTGCTGTTCAGATGAATGTAGGCTTCGATCGCGCCGGTGGCCTCGAGCACATAGCGCGTGTTGCGGCGCAGAACGAGATTTTCGCCGATTTCGGCTACTTTGGCCACCAGCTCGTCCTTCATGCTGTCGGCCAGCGCATCGTCGGTCTCGCAGGCCTTGCGTGCCATGGCATCCACAAAGGCGATGAAGTCGGCGTTGCGCGCGACAAAGTCCGTTTCGCAATTCACCTCCACAAGCGAAAGGGTGCGGCCGTTGTCGGCGGCGGCGGAGGCGATCAGGCCTTGATTGGCCGTGCGCGAGGATTTCTTCGCGGCAACGGCCATGCCGCGTTCGCGCAGCATGCGCGTGGCGGCGGCCATGTCGCCTTCGGCTTCGACGAGCGCCCTCTTGCACTCCATCATGCTTACGTTCGTGGCCTCTCTCAGTTCCTTGACTTGCGCTGCAGTGATTTCCGGCATGGATATCGCTCCTTGGGTAGGCTTCGTTTCGGCAGATTCACGAGGCTGTTTCGGCGGCCGCGGCTTGGGTGGCCGGCTCCTTGGCGGGCGTTTCAGGCGCAGCTTTCGGGGCGGCTTTCGGGGCGGCCTTGGCGGCCGGCCGGGCCGTTTTCTTTCGAGGCGCCTTGGGTTTTGCGCCTTCGGTTTTGCCGGTTGCGGCGCGGGGTTTCTTCGCCGCGTCCGGCTTCGACGCTGCTGGCGCGTCCGCGGCCTGTTCCTTCTTCGCTTGCGCAGCGGCGGCGGCCTTGGCTTCCTGGGCGGCCTTTTTCGCCTCGGCTTCCTTGCGGGCCTCCTCTTCCTTCTTGCGAGCCAGTTCGGCGGCAATTTTCGCATATTCCGCGCGCGCCTGTTCCATGACGCGACCCGCCGCGCTCACAACCAGTTCGATCGCCCGAATAGCGTCGTCATTGCCCGGAATGACGTAATCGATCGGATCGGGATCGCAGTTCGTGTCCACCATGGCCACGACGGGCACGTGCAGCTTGCGCGCTTCCTTGACGGCAATCGCCTCGCGATTGACGTCCACCACGAATACCGCGCCTGGCGTGTCCACCATGTCGGCAATGCCGCTCAAGTTGTGGCGCAGCCTTTCCAGTTCGCGGCGCGCGCGAGAGGCTTCCTTCTTGGGAAGCGAAGCGAAGCCGTCTTTGCGCTCCGCCGCCTCCAGTTCCTTGTAGCGCCGCACGCTGCGTCGAATCGTATCGCTGTTGGTCATGCATCCGCCCAGCCAGCGGGTAATGACATAGGGCTGCCCGCATTGTTCGGCCGTGTCCCGGACGATCTGCTGCGCCTGCTTCTTCGTGCCGACCAGCAGCACGGACTTGCCGCTCAGAGCCACTTCGCGCAGAAAGCCCAGCGCTTCCTTAAGCAGAACCAGGCTCTTCGCCAGATCAATGATGTGGATGCCGTTGCGCTTGTCGAAAATGTAGCGCTTCATTTTCGGATTCCAGCGCTTGGTCTGATGCCCGAAATGTACGCCGGCCTCGAGCAAGTCGCGGATGCCAATCTCCTCCGGAACTTTGCCGGCAGACGAAGCCACAGCCGGGACTGTCCGGGTTTCGGTGGCTTCGGGGGCGGAGGACGGGGCTTCGGTCGGTACGGATGATGGTGTCGTGGCCACAAATGTCTCCTTTGTTATCGCGCGCAACCGCAGTCGCATACGCAAGTAATCCGCTTTGGCCTTCTCCTCGTGGCGGGGAGATGGCTCTCGCTTCCGTTCCCGCTTTTCATCCTTTCGCCAAGCCGGAGCCGTGCAAAAGAATGGAAGGGAACCCAATGAATCGCAACAAACTACCAAACATCGAACAGGGCGCAAGAGAATAAATCAAAAAAACAAGTTTTTTTTCATTTACATGATGTGGGGC
>SLKS01000130.1 GCA_007134465.1 Kiritimatiellia bacterium
GCCTTCGCCCTGCGGGCTTCCGCCTCCGCAAGAACAGCTACGGCGGGACAAGACGGCGGCCAAGCGAAATACCCACATGTCACGGCGTAGCGCGCAGCGCGGAGACGGAAGCCCGAAAGAAGCCCGAAATCCGAAATTCGGAAGCGGGTCGGCGCGTAGCGTGCGGGCGATTCCTCATGACCTAATTCTCTTGGATTGCGGGTGCAGCCCGCCTTAAACAGGGGCTACACGTATTTAGGGGAGAGGGGCGCCGTGGACAGCTTCCCTCTCCCCCAATCTCCGGTTCCTGCCGGGCAAGCCGACAGGGGACCTCCATTGGCCGGGGCCGGCAGGGGCCGGCAGGGGACGGCAGGGCCGGCAGGGGACAGACCCGGTTCGCTGCTCTATCGTGATCGTCCTCGTCCTTCGTCGTCGTCCTCGATTCCCTTGGCTTATTCGAGGACGAGAACGAGGACGAGGACGAGACGGAGGAAGGGGACAGACCCGAATGGCGCGAATGGCGCTTTGGCAGACAGCCGGTCGTCCGACGATTGCGCGCGACGATTACGGTAGACGGCGTTATCTCCTCTCGTTATCCGTAATCGTCGCCCGTAATCGTGAACCGAACGCAACCGCCGGCTCTTGCCCTCAAGACTTTCCGTTGCAAAAACGAGAATGACGCAGCCGTGCTGGCCAGACGCGGCGGCCCACTTTTTTCTTGAATGGCACGCCGCGAGGCGCTAGAAGTTCGGTTTGTCTTGTGAAAACCAAGCATGCAACACCAAACAGGAGATAGGCTCATGAAAATTTTCGAATGCAAAGTGTGCGGCCATATCGAATTCGACAACGCGCCGGAAAAATGCCTGGTCTGCCGCGCGAAACGCGAATTGTTCGGGGAAAAGCCGGAGGCCATCAAGCAGCCGGCCGATCCGGCGAACCTGACCGACGGCGACAAGAAGCATATCCCCGTGATTGTCGTGCAAAAGGACTGCAAAATGATCGCCGATGCGCCCTGCACGGACGTGCTGGTCAAGGTGGGCGAAATCGAGCATGTCATGCAGGACGCCCATTACATTCGCTACATTGATTTCTATCTCGACCGTCAGTTCATCTCGCGCGTCTGGCTGTCGCCCGACGCCTGCCACCCCGCCGCCGGCCTGCATCTGAAAGCGGCGTCCGGAACGCTGATCGCGCTCGAAAACTGCAACGTGCACGGCAATTGGATGGCCCAGGTCGAACTGTAATGCTTTAAGGCGGGCTGCGCCCGCAACCCAAAAATCAACCACGGATTACACGGAATACACGGAAAGCATACACCACGCAAAAACGTGTGGCTTTATAAAAAAGGCTCTTTAGAAGGGGGCTCCATGAAAAAATACGTTTGCGACGTGTGCGGATACGTCTATGACCCCGCCCAGGGCGACCCCGACAACGGCGTCGAGCCCGGAACCCCGTTCGACAGCCTGCCCGCCGACTGGGTCTGTCCCGAATGCGGCGTGGGCAAGGACGACTTTTCGCCCGAAGAATAGCGGCCGCGCTTTTCAGGGTGCGTCTGCCTATCGCGTGTAGCGTGTAGCGTGTCGGGTGTCGGGTCCGACCTCCGATTTCTGGCCTCCCCGGGTTGCGCGATTTTCGCATGCTGGAATATGGGTGAAATGCGCGGACCGCCTCAAGTTCCGCCACCCCGTTGCGCCGCAGGCTTTGCATAGGCTAAAATCTCTGGCACAGGTGTGCTCGCAGCAGAAACCCTCGCTTGTTTTTTGGCTAGCCCTCCTCCCTGCTTCCCGCTGAACGGCAGCCACTCTTCGCGTACCCGCTCTCTTCCCCGCCTTTCAGGCCATATTCTTCTCTGCGGCAATCCTTTGCCTGCCAAGCAATTGTTTATTAAAAAGCTGTTGCTGGAAAACTTTTTTCATTTTTTCGCGGAAATCGGCTCCGCGCTCGCCTTCATGTCTATATCGGGACAGTGGTTTTTCCGGCAACCATGCAACACGAAAGGAGGCAAGCATGAATGACGGCGGGAACGGAGACGCGCGGCGCAAGGTGGAGGATGCGAACGAAAAACTGAACAGAAGTCTGAACACGTGGGAAGCCCGGTATATGGAAGCCGGCAAGGAAGGGAGAGAAGACATGAGCGGATTCAATCGTGTGGTGATGATGGGGCGTTTGACTCGCGATCCTCGCTTGCGGCAGACTTCGGCCGGACTGGCGGTGGCCGATATCGGGCTGGCGACGACCGAACGGTTCAAAGGCAAGGATGGCGCTTCGCGCGAACGGACATGCTTTGTGGACATCGTCGCCTGGGGACGCCAGGCCGAGACGTGCGGGCAGTATCTGAAGAAAGGCGCGCCCGCGCTGGTGGAGGGGCGTTTGCAGTTGGACCGCTGGGAAGATTCGGACGGCAACAAGCGCAGCAGGCATCGGGTCAATGCCGACCGCGTGCACTTTCTGTCGGGCAACGGCAAAGCGAGCGAAAAGCGCGAGGAGCGGACGCTGGCGCCGGTCGGCGCCGCCGTGCCGGCCGGTCTTGCGGACGAGGGGCCGGCTCCGTTCTGATGGCAATCTTTTTTGTTGCCTTTCCCGCAGGCGGCCCGTAGTATTCCGCCTTTCTTTTCGGAATACGAGATCCGAAAAGGCGACATCAACCTTTGCCCGGAGGCATTGAGCATGGATTACGGCCTTACCGAAGAACAGAAGATGGTGCAGGATCTTTGTCGTCAAATCGCGCAGGAAAAGATCAAGCCTGTGCGCGAACACTACGATGAAACCGGCGAATTCCCGTGGGATATCGTCAAGATCATGGCCGATGCCGATCTCTTCGGCGTTTCGATCGAGGAGCAATACGGCGGCATGGGCCTGGGCTGCATGGGCAATGTGGTGGCGGTTGAAGAGCTGTGCAAGGTGGACGGCGGCATCCCGCTGGCCATGTTCGCCACGGGGCTCGGCACCTATCCGATCATTCTTTTCGGATCCGAGGAACAGAAACAGGCGTATTTGCCGCGCATCGCGTCGGGCAAATCTTTGGCCGCGTTCGGCCTTACCGAGGCCGAAGCCGGCAGCGACGCGGGCGGCATCAAGACCACGGCGGTCAAGGATGGCGACCACTACGTGCTGAACGGCACCAAGCAATGGATTACGAACGGCGGCGAGGCGGAAATCTATACGGTGATCGCCATGACGAACAAGGCCAAGGGCGCGCGCGGCGCGAGCGCGTTCATCGTCGAAAAAGGCACGCCCGGCTTCGAGTTCGGCAAGAAGGAAAACAAGATGGGCATTCGCGCGTCGGCCACGCGCGAACTGATTTTCCAGGATTGCCGCATCCCGAAGGAGAACCTGATCGCCAAGGAAGGGATGGGGTTCATCGTGGCCATGAAAACGCTGGACGCCTCGCGACCGGGCGTGGCGGCGCAGGCGCTGGGCATTGCCGCCGGCGCGCTTGACGAAGCCGTCCAGTACAGCCGCGAACGGCGCCAGTTCGGCAAGCCGATCTGTTCCTTCCAGGGCCTGCAGTTCATGCTGGCCGACATGGCCACCCAGGTGGAAGCGGCCCGCGCTCTGGTCTATCAGGCCGCCCGCTACATTGACAGCGGCGCCAAGGACATCAGCAAGATTTCCGCCATGTGCAAGCTGTACGCTTCGGACGTGGCCATGCGCGTGTCCACCGACGCCGTCCAGGTGCTGGGCGGATACGGCTACATGAAGGAATATCCGGTCGAAAAGATGATGCGCGACGCCAAGATCACGCAAATCTACGAGGGCACCAACCAGATCCAGCGCGAAGTGATCGCGCTGAACCTGATCAAGGAAGCGGCCGCCGCCAAGCGCAAGTGACGCGGCTGTTTCCGTTCGCGAACAACGGCAGGAACAACGACACATGCGGCGACGCCCGCCTGACGGCGAACGCGTTGCCGGAGGAGGAACACCCATGGCCAACCTGAAGATCAAGAGCGCGAAAGAATGCCGGTACGACGCCGTATCGCTGGGCGAAGTCATGATGCGGATCGATCCGGGCGACATGCCCACCGCGCGGGCGCGTACGGCGCGCATCTGGCATGGCGGCGGAGAAACGAATGTCGCGGCCGGACTCAGCTACTGTTTCGGCATGCGCACCACCGTGGTCACGGCGCTGGTGGACGACGGGATCGGGCGCAACATCGAGAACCAGATGCGCGAAGTCGGCGTGGACACGTCCAACATCGTATGGTTCAACACCAAGGGCCAGGGCAAGTTCTCCACCGACCAGCGAGGCTCGCTGCATAACGGAATCAACTTCACCTGGAACGGGCGCGGCGTACTGCCTTCGGTCACCGAATACTACCGCGCCCACACGCCGGTTCGCGAACTGAAGCCGGGCGACGTGGACTGGGCCGGTCTGTTCGGCCAGGGCGTGCGCTGGTTCCACACGGGCGGCATCTTCACGCTGATCTCCCAGACCTCCGGCCCGCTGGCGATCGAAGCCATGAAAGCGGCCGGCGAAGCGGGCACGTTCCGCGCTTTCGACCTCAACTACCGCTCCAAAGTCGAGCCGGACAAGGCCCGCGCCCAGGCGCAGAACCGCCAGATTGTGGGGCTGACCGATTTCCTGGTCGGCAACCAGAGCGATTTCGGCGACGCGCTCGGCGAAGAGTGCAAAAAAGTGGGCAAGGACGAGCCGTTCGAGCTCTGGCTGGAAGCCTATTCCGAGATGCTGCGGCGGGTGGCCAAGAACTATCCGAACCTCAAGCTGATCGGCACCCAGTTGCGCGCGGCGCTCAGCGCCGACCGCATTAATTGGGGCGCGGTACTGTTCGACGTGGCTGCCGACAAGATTCATCTGGCGACCGTGCGCGAAGGCGTGGAAATCGCCGACCGGACCGGTGGCGGCGATTCGTTCGCCTCCGGCGTGGCCGCCGCGCTGATGGCGGGCAAGGACCCGGCCGAAGCGGTGCAATGGGGCGCGGCCCACGGCATTTGCGTTCAGGAAACCCCGGGCGACGTCTCCATGGTGCGCCAAGCCGATGTCGAGAAGGAAGTGAAACGGGCCGCGACCGGCGGCGGCGTAAGCGCGTTGCGGTAGCGCCTGTCCACAGTCTTCCCATGGAATTCTGGGATGGGGGATTGTTGGACGCGAGAAGAAAGGGCTGAGGGCGGAAACCTGAAACCTGAAGAAACACGTCAAAGGTCCGCCCGGGGCGGTCGAAAGTTTACGACATAAAAAATTCCCGTGTTCCATGATTCCGAATGTTATGGCATGGCGCGGAGACCATTCAGCAAGGAGATACAGTCATGAGCGAATACAAGCGAGACCGGAAGAAGACGGATGCCGCGCTGCGCGCCTGCGGCGTGGTGGTTGTGATGAACAAGAAGCATATCCGCAAGCCGGAAGACATGGTTACGACCATGAAAGCCGTGAACGATGCCGGCCTGATCGCGGAAGTGACCTTCCGCATTGACGAAGGCATCTTGCGCGAGGCCATGCGGGAACTGGTCGAGGTGCGCGCGGCGCAACCGGCCGACAAGCCGTTCCTGCTGGGCGTCGGCAGCGTGATCAATCCGGCCGAGCTGGACGCGGCCATCGAGATGGGCTTCGACATGATCGTCGCGCCGGCCAATGTCATGGGCGGGCACGGGGAAGGCGCGGAATTCATTCGCCGCTGTCATGCCGCCGACATCTTCGCCGCGCCGGCCGTGTTCACGCCGACCGAGTTCAACTATTTTCTCGAACGGTCCGACGACCTCGTGCCGGATGCCTTCAAGGTCTTCCCGGCCCGCTCGCACGGCCCCAAAGGCGTGGCCGACTTGCTGGCCCCGTTCGCGCGCGAACGGCACAAAGGCAAGATCGTCATGCCAACCGGCGCCGTGGACTACGAGACCGGCCCGCAGTATCACAAGGTGATTTCCGGCGCCGGCTTCGCGCCGGTGCTGGGCATGTCGGCTCCGCTGCAGCTTGTGGCCGACCGCGACAAGCCGGGCGATCTCGACACCATCGTCGAAGCGCTGAACGATTTCAAAGCCAAGTTCAAGCTGTAAAGAGCTGGAGGAGATCGGGCATGGACATTAAAATCGAAAAGCTGTTTGACATTTCGGGGAAAGTCGTGGCCATCACCGGCGCGGGCGGCATTTTGTACGCCGCCATCGCCAAAGCGCTGGCGGCGAACGGCGCCAAGGTGGCCCTGCTCGACATCATGGCCGACAAGGTCGGCGAAGTCGCCGGCGAAATCAAGGCCGAGGGCGGCGAGGCGATCGGCATCGGCTGCAGCGTGCTGGATGCCGCCAGCATGAAAGCCGCGCTCGACAAGATTCTCGAGACCTACGGACGCTGCGACGCGCTCGTCAACGGCGCCGGTGGCAACCGCAAGGGCGCCTGCGTGCCGCCCGACGGCAAGTTCACCGACCTCGAACTGGGCGAACTGGACAAGGTCTTCGAACTGAACTACAAGGGCACGGTCCTGCCCTCGCAGGTCTTCGGCGCCTACTTCGCGTCCGTCGGCAAAGGCAACATCGTGAATACCTCGTCCATGAGCGCATTGGCGCCGCTGACCAATGTCGCCGGCTATTCCAACGCCAAGGCGGCGGTCACCAACTTCACGCGCTGGCTGGCCGTGCAGGTGCGGGTGGACTATCCCGAAGCCGACATTCGCGTCAACGAAATCGCGCCGGGTTTCTTCGATACCACCCAGAACCACTACTTGCTGTTCGAGTCCGACGACAAGACGCTCACCAAGCGCGGCCGCTCCATCGTCGGCCATACGCCGATGGGCCGCTTCGGCGACCCCGCCGAGCTGATCGGCCCGATCGTCATGCTGCTGTCCGACGCCGGCACCTTCATGCACGGCGTCACCGTCTGCATAGACGGCGGCTTCAACATCTATTCGGGCGTCGGCCCGCTCGACGAAAAACGGAACCAATAGCGCTGGCCGACCTTTACGAACCGGGGCGTATCGTTACCCTCGAAGTGGATGGATATACGGGCGCCACCATTCGGTCTGCAAAGATCATCTCGGCGGTACGCGATGCGCTCAACAGGGGGCCGTATCAGTATTGACACCGAGGCCGCCGACGATTCGGTCTGCTGCCAAGCTCTGCGTTTCGAGGCCGGCTTCGAAGATGCGGAACGGATCGAAGCCGAACTCGACGCCGCTCTGGCCGACGTGAACATGGAATACGACTACGCGACGCAAACCGTCGCGTTCGTCTTTCTTTCGCCCACGCGGACGGAGGCCGAAACGCGCGCGCGCGAACTGCAAGCCGATCTCGCGCGCTGGACCGGCAAACCGAACTGGCCCATGACGCTCCAGCCCGTAACGCGGGAAGACTGGAGCGAATCGTGGAAGAGGCATTTCCATGCCGTCCGCGTATCGCGCCGATTCGTTATTAAACCCTCGTGGGAAGAGACGGCACCCGAACCCGGCGCGATGACGATCGAGATGGATCCCGGCATGAGCTTCGGAACCGGCCGGCATTTTACCACGCAGTCCTGTCTTCGGTTTCTGGACGAATCCGTGCCTGTCCCGCGCGCGGGAGGGTTCCTCGATGTCGGCTGCGGATCGGGCATCCTTTCCGTTGCCGCGAACAAACTCGGCTATCGCCGCGTGTTCGCGTTCGACAACGATCCGCTGGCCGTGCGCATCGCGCGCGAGAACCTGGCACGAAACGGCGTGGCCATACACGACGCGCCAACGGATGCCAGCCATTCGCATTCTTGCTTGGCTCCCGTTCCCGCGACTCCCGCCTTCGTCCCAAAACTACGGCGTGGCACACCCGGCCCTTCCGTCGTTTGCCGGACGCTGGACCTGGCCGCCGATGCGATCCCCGGCCGCTACGGAACAGTGGTGGCCAATATGCTGGCGAACGCGCTGACCGCGCATGCGCCCGCCATTGCCGGGGCCGTGGACAGATCGGACGAAGGCGGATGGCTGATCCTGGCCGGAACGCTGACCGGCCAGTACCCCGCCATCAAGGCGCTGTACGAGGGGCTGGGCTTCGCCGAAACGCATACGCTAAGCGATGGCGAATGGCAAAGCGGCTGTTTTCGAGCTGCGATCAAAAATTGACCGTTCCGCGCAATTATTGCACGCTTGGCGATTTCGGGAGGAAAGCCGGGAGGCGGGGGAAAGCCGGTTTTTCGGGGATTGGCGATGCGAGCGGGGAAAAGGGGCGACTTGGCACGGCGCCTGCAAGGTATGGAGTCCTAACAGAAAGGACGAATCGTGCATGGTGTGGAAGACTTGATCATGGTCCTTTTGGGGATGGGGCTGCTGGCGGTGTTGTTGGCGTTTCCGTTGACGACATTGATTCTGTTGTTTTCGATCCGCAAGCAGTTGCGCGCGCTTAAGGAGAAGACGGACCGTTTTGCGCGCGCGTGGCCGAAGCGCGAGGCGCGCCATGCCGAACAGCCGACGGCTGCGGCGTCGGCCGACGCGCAGGCGGCGCCGGCGAAGGTAGCGGAACCGGCTTCGGAATCCGGGGAGTCGCGTCCGGCGTCTTCGTCCGAAGCCGACCCGGGGATTCTTCGGGCAGGCGCGGACTATTCCGGGCCGGCGATCGGCAGGTCGGTGGCAGCGCCAAGCCGTTCGGTTGTCCCGCCGCCGTTGCCTGCGTCGAGCCCGCCGTCGTTTCCGTTCGCCGCGGACAAGACGGACAGTCGCCCGCCCGAGCCGATGCCGAAATCCGAGCGCGATCCGGCGTCCGGATCGGCAAGCGAGCCGCCGTTGCGCGAGCGGGGTCCGTTCCAGGAGAAGGCCGGGCGCGTCTTGCGCGGCATTTGGAACTGGCTGATTGTGGGCGAGGAATATCGGCGACCGGGCGTTTCGCTCGAATTCGCCGTGGCGTCGAACTGGCTGTTGCGCGCCGGGGTGGTGGCGACGGTGTTCGGGATCGTCTTCTTTTTGCGGCTGGCGGTCGAACGCGGCCTGCTGCAGCCGCAGGTGCGCGTGGCGCTGTCGCTGCTGACCGGCGCGTGCATGATCGCGGGCGGCATCCGGCTGCTGGGCCGCAAGTACCATTTGCTGGCGCAAGGGCTGATGGGCGCGGGCGTGGCGACGCTCTACGCCTCCGTATTCGCGGCGGCCAATCTGTTCCATCTGGTTCCCATGGGAACGGCGTTCGCGATGATGGCCGCCGTAACGGTCGCGGCCGGGATCATGTCCGTCCGCTTCGATTCGCTGCTGATGGCCCTGCTCGGTCTGCTGGGCGGGTACGGGACGCCGTTGCTGCTTTCGATCGGGTCGGCCACTATTCCGGGGCTGTTCTCCTATATGCTGTTCCTCGGGGCGGGCGTGCTGGGCGTGGCTTTCCGCAAAGAATGGCGCCTGCTGGTCTTTCTGGCGTTCCTGGCCACAACCGGCTTGGCGAAGACGGCGCTCGAAAGCGCGTATGAGCCGGCCATGTTCTGGCAAGTCATGCCGTTTCTGGCCGCGTACTTCGCTCTGTTCTCGACGACAACGTTCGTGTATCAGACGCGGCGACGCCAGCCGACGACGGCGCTCGATCTGTTTCTGCTGGTCTTGAACGCGGCGGCTTTTTTCTGGCTCGGCTACGGGCTCATGGCGGACAGCGGCTTGCGCGCGCAGGCGGCCTTGCTGACGCTGGCGCTGGCCGCATTCCATACGGCGCACGCCTACGGGTTTTTGCGGCGTCCGTTTCGCGACCGGGGCCTGATCCTGAGTTTTCTGGCGCTGGCCGCCTTTTTCGCGGCGGTAACGGTTCCAATCCATTTCTCGCGGGCATGGCATACGGCGAGCTGGAGTTTGCAGGCGCTGCTGATGCTCTGGCTGGCCGACAAGATGCGCAGCCGGTTCCTGCGGCAGATCGCCTACGCGCTGTACGGGATCGTGTTCGTCCGGTTCCTCTTTTTCGATTTGCATGTTTCGTTCGCGACCGCCTGGCAGGCCGGGGCGGCGGCGCCGGCGTATGCGCGCCTGCTGCTGGAACGCCTGGCGCAGTTCGGCGTGCCGATCGCCTGCATGGCCGGCGCGTTTCGGCTGCTGCGCAGGCCCGCGCTGCCGGGCGCGCTGCGGCTGGACGAAGCCAACGACATTCCGGCCGGGCTCGAGCCGGCGGGGATTGCGCCGGTCGCGTTCGCTTTCCTGTTCCTGATGACGTTCGTCTACGCGCATCTCGAACTGAGCCGCGGCATGGCGGCGCTGCTTGTGCCCGACCGCCCCGCGCTGACGCTGCTCTGGGTGGCGGGCTGGGCGGTCCTGCTGGCCTGGCGCGATCTGTGCCCGCGCCCCTTGCGGCTGATTCTGATGACGGGACTGGCGGTTGGCCTGGCCGGGCAGTGGCTTTTTTCCGGATTGCCGGGCTGGGGCCTGTCCTGGTACGCAGGCCGCTACGCGCGGCTGGATGGCCGGCTGTTCGCGTTGCGCGCGCTGGACTGGGCATGCGTGATCGCGTTCTGCCTGTATGCGTTCCGTCTGCTGCGCCGGGATCGCGGCCGGCCGGCCGCCGGCCGCGCGTTCGGCTATGCGGCGCTGGCGCTCCTGTTTCTCTACACGTCGCTGGAACTGAATACGGCGATGCATTTCGCGGCGCCGGGCATGCGGTCGGGCGCGCTGTCGGCCTACTGGGGCCTGTACGCGCTGGCGCTGGTTCTGGGCGGGATTGTCAAAAGGACGCGCCCGTTGCGGCTGGCCGGGCTCGCGCTGTTCGCGATCGTGGTGGCACGCGTCTTTTTGCTGGACCTCAACCGGCTCGATGCCGCATACCGGATTGGCGCGTTTTTGGCGGTGGGCCTCGTTCTGATCGCGGGTTCGTTTGTCTACCTCAAATTCAGCGAGTCGTTTGCGGGATCGGACGGGAACGGGAAGGAGTCCGCATGAACAGGACCGTTTGGCGAAGAGCGATCTGCCTGTGGCTGACGGCGTGGGCCGGGCTGGCGCAGGCGACCGGACCGGCCGCCTTCCGCTATGTCCAGGACGTGTCGGACGCGACGGTTGCCGCGCCGCGCGCGGTCGCCGTGGCGCTGGACGAGGAAGCCTGGGCGGAGCTGGACGAGCGCACCGCCGACTTGCGGCTGTTCGACGATGCCGGGACGCCGGTTCCCTATCTGCTGCGCCGCGCGACGGATTGGCGCGCGCAGAGCGTGCCGACACCCGTTCGCGCGCGCGTGGCCGATCTGAAAACGCTGGAGGCGAATGCCATCGAGATTCTGCTCGAACTGAAGGAGAACGAACCGCCAGCCGACCGGCTGACGATCGAAACGCCGCTGAAAAATTTCGAGCGGCGCGTTTCCGTGCAGGGCAAGGCCGCCGACGGCGACTGGGAAAGTTTGGTCGAGGACGCGCTGGTTTACGATTACGCGCGGTTCATGGATGTGCGCCAAACCGAGATCGCCTTGCCGCGCAACCGGGCGCGGCGCTTGCGCGTCGCGATCGCCGACGTGACCGACGAACAGCGGTCGGCTCTCGCGCGCATGACGCGGCGCCGCGGCGCGGCCGGCGAATCCGTCGAAGAGAGCTACGATGTGACCCGCCGTCCGTTTCGGATTGATCGGATCGCGCTGGTCGCGTTTCGTCAAGCCGAGCGCGCGCAAGCCGAACGCAGGCGCGTCTGGCCGATCGCCGGTTTCGAGACGAAGCCGGACGCGAAGACGGGCGAGACGGTCGTCGAGATCGCGATGAACCGCGTGCCGGTCGGCGAGCTGACACTGCGCGTGGCCGACGACAATTTCTTTCGGGACGCGACGGTCGAGGTTCCGGCGCGGAGCGAAGGCCGGGAGGTCTGGCGCCCGGTCGCGTCCGGTCGCTTGCATCGCGTGCGCCTTGGCGGACAGGAGCGCGAATCGCTGACGCTGAGCTTTTCCGAACGGCGCGCGGAGCGATTCCGCATACGGGTGCGCAACAACGACAATCCGCCGTTGACCGTGGAAGGGGCGGAGGCGAAGGGGCCGGTGTACGAGGCGGTGTTCGTGGCCGAGCCGGACCGGAACTATCGCCTGCATTACGGCGCGACAGGGCTGCGCGCGCCGGTCTACGATATGGCCGCCATCCTCTCGGCGGCGGGCGCGAAGGCGACGCCGGTCGTTCTGGAGGCGGGGCCGCGTCGGGACAATCCGCTGTGGGAAGGCCGGACGGACGCATCCTGGGTCTGGCTGCAAAGCCGCACCTTCTTTTTTGCCGCCGTGGCTGCGGCGCTGGCGGCGCTGACGGTCGGCATTGCGCTGGCTATGCGGCGCGCCGATGCGGAATTATGAGCGCGGGGGGCGGCCATCGGGACGGCGGCGCGCGCGGCGGATCGAACCTTGCCGTTACGGGCAGGATCCTGCGCGTCGCGCTGCCGCTGATCGCCGCCTCCTCCGGGCATGCCCTGCGCCTGTTCGCCGACCGCGTCATGCTCGCGCGCTATTCCCAGGAGTCCATTGCGGCGGCGTTGCCGGCGGGCATGATGTGTTTCGTGGGCATGAGCCTGTTCATCGGCACGGCCGGCTACGTGAGCACGTTCGTGGCCCAGTTCACCGGCGCCGGACAGGACCGCCAGGCGGGCCGGGCCGTTTGGCAAGGCATCCTGCTGTCGCTGCTGGGCGGGCTGGTCATGCTGATTCCCGCCCTGATCGCTCCGCGCCTGTTCGCCTGGGCGGGACATCCGATCGAGGTGCAGGCGCAACAGATCGTCTATTTCCGGGTTCTGTGCCGGTTTTCCTTCGCGGGAATCGCGCTGGCGACCCTGAACGGATTCTGGAGCGGTCGCGGCCGAACCGGCACGGTCATGGCCATCGAACTGTTCTGCGCGCTGGCCAATGTGCTGTTGAACAATGTTCTCATCTTCGGACGGTTCGGCGTTCCGGAAATGGGCATATTCGGGGCCGGTCTGGCCACCGGCCTGAGCAATCTGCTGGGATTGACCGTTCTGTTCGGGCTCTTCCTGCGCCGAACGAACCGGATCCGGTTCGGCGCCTGGCCCAAACGTCTGCTGGACCCGTCTCTGTTCCGCCGCGTCTGCCGGTTCGGCTTCCCGAACGGCGTCCAGTTCATGCTGGACATGCTCGCGTTCAATCTGTTCGTCATCTTCCTGGGCCGCGCAGGGTCGGTGGCCATGGAAGCCGCCGGTATCGCGTTCGGTCTGAACGCGCTGGCGTTCATGCCCATTGTCGGCATGGGCATGGCCGTTTCCGTTCTCGTAGGCCAGGCGGTCGGGGGAGACGATATTCCCTCGGCCAAGACCGCCGTTCGCCAAGCCATGATCCTGTCTCTTGCCTACAATGTTCTGATTGGCGTTCTGTTCCTGTTCCGGCCCGAGCCGGTTCTGGCCCTGTTCGCGCGGGCGGACGATCCCGCACAGGCGGAAACGCTGGCCATGGCCCGCATCGCTCTGCGGTTCATTGTCGCCTATCTGGCCTTCGATGCCGTGTACATCGTGTACAGCCATGCCATCAAAGGCGCGGGCGATACCCGGTTCGCCATGTTGGCGGGCACGGTTCTTTCGTGGGGGACGCTCGCCATGCCAAGTTGGCTGGGCGCTCGGCTGGGCTGGTCGGCCTGGGTTCTGTGGAGCATCCTCGTCGTGCATATCGTACTGGCCGGCATCCTGTTCTACAGCCGCTACCGGTTCGGGGCCTGGGAACGCATGCGCGTGATCGAACCGGTCCCGCCGGAAACCTTCGCGCCCGTCGAGCCGCTGCCCCCACCCATCGCCGGTGCATAGCGCGCGAGGGCGCAGAGTCAGCGCCACCGGTGGAACCGGTGGCAGGAGGAAGGCCCCGAACACTTGATCGCTTTCTTAGGCGTACACTTCACTGCCACCCTTGCTTGGTTACACTGGAACGACCCGCTTGAGCGAATGGTGGACCGCCATCTGGCGGCAGGGGCCTGCCGCCCTCCAGGCCGGTTCACGAGACTGGAGGGCGACGGGCCTCCGTCGCCGTTTCATGACGATGACGGTCGGGGCTGCGAGAGCAAAC
>SLKS01000259.1 GCA_007134465.1 Kiritimatiellia bacterium
CGCCGGGCCGTTGAAGGGGGGAGGCGGCTCTTCGTTTCGCTCGGAGGCGCCATTGGCGCCGGTGCCTCTGCGCTGGCCGCGATCGTATCCTTGCGAGCGATGCTGGCGCCCGTCTTTGTTGTAGGGCGGTCTGGGTCTTCTGTTGTTCATGTGCTCCTGCCTTTGTTCAGGTTGTTGATCAGATTTGTCCATGCGCGTCGTGTTTGTTCGCGCAAGGCCGTCCATCCGCCGCTGTTGACGATGACACGGTCGGACCGTTCCATTTTTGTTCGCAGCGACATTTGCGCCGTCATCCGTTTGGCGGCATCGTCGGGCGTCAGTCCGCGTTCCGCGAGCCATTGCAGGCGGCGCGGCAGCGGCGCGGTCACACAGATCGTAGCGTTCCATAGCTCCTTTGCGACGCATTCGAACAGGAGAGGCACGATCACGACAGCCGCCTCGCTAGAGGCTTGCGCGGCTGCCCATGCCTTCCATGCCTGCCGGACTTCCGGATGCACAATGGATTCCAGCAAGCGCCGTTCGTCCGTCCTTTCGAAAACTCTTTGGCCGAGCCGTTTCCTGTCCACGCGTTTGTCGTTGGTCAAAACGGATTCGCCAAACCGTTCGACGATCCGTCCATAGGCCGGTTTCCCCGGTTCCATGGCCTTGTGCGCCAGAACATCCGCTTCGCAAACGGGAACGCCGTCTTGCGCCAGAATACGCCCGACAGCGCTTTTGCCGCAGGCGATACCGCCGGTTAGAGCAATCAGCAGCATGGGAATCGGAATTTCGCCGTCAGGTCGGATGCGAGAAACGCGACGAACGGATTGCGCGGATTATCGGATCCCAATCCGCCTTTGATGAACTCGATCATGTTTCCTACGACAATGGCGCACACGTGTCAAGCGCTTTAAAACAGGTTTTGCTGGCGAGATTCCGTTGCCAGCGACTCGAACTCCATTTCATCGAAAAACGATGCCAGCGCGGGCATGTCGGGGGGCTGACGGGCCCATCCGTTCCACTCGATCTCCGGCACAACGTGTGTCCGCAGCCTTGTCATGGCCGAATTGCGCAGAACCATATCCCTGGCGGCGAGCAAGGCGTCGCGTGTCTTCGGCGAGGGAATGGCCGAAGCGCTCTCCAAAAGCTTTTCAAGGCTGCCGAACTCGGCGAGCAGGCGAGCGGCCGTTTTGGGGCCGATCCCGGGAACGCCGGGGATATTGTCCGCGCTATCGCCGACAAGCGCCAGCCAGTCTACAATACGGTCTGGAGCGACGCCGGTTTTTTTCTTGATTTCGTCGGGCCCCCACGCGACCCGTTCGCTGCCGGATACGGGTACGATGCGCGTTCGCTCGCTTACGAGCTGGAACAAGTCCTTGTCGCCGGTAGCAACGAGCGTTTCGTCGAAATTCCTTTCGGCCTGACGGACGACCGACGCGATGGCGTCGTCGGCTTCTTCGTCGGGCAGCGTCATTTCCCGAATGCGAGCGATATCGAGGTAGCGGCGGCAGGCGCCAAGCTGTTCTTTAAGCGAATCGGGCATGGGCGGGCGCTGCGCTTTGTAGTCGGGATGCAGCGCGCGCCGTTCGGCCGGGATGCCACCGTCGAAAACAACACCCCAATGAGTTGGCTGCCAAGCCTCCTCCAGGCGCCGCAGCATTTTGACGAAACCATACAAGGCGTTTGTGGGCCGTCCGTTTCGTGCGCAGAGAGCCGGGATGGCAAAGAAGGCCCGGTAGGCAACCGCCAACCCGTCCACCAAAAGCAATCTTCCTTCTTGATTCAACAGGCGTTCCTCGCCAGATGCTGGAGTTGCGCAAAAGCCGATGAGGATATTCCGTGCGATCCCGTTCGGCGGCGTTGAGCGCACACGAAGCTCAGGGGCTACCGCCCTGTTGTCGCGCTTTGCCGGACGGAGCCAGATCGCTCCATGACGTCAATCTGTTTCCACGCGTATTCTTGCTTACGGCATGACTGCTGCCTGCTCTTCGGCGAGTTCCAAAGGTTCTCGTTTTTGGATGGGCCGTCCTGCCGGGTCAACCAGACGCGCGGTAACGAAGATGAGCAGGTTGCGTTTTTCGCTTGTTTCGTAGCGGCTGCGGAAAAGGCGTCCGATCAGCGGCAGATCTCCCAGGAAGGGGATTTTGTCGTCCACATCCGTGCGATGCTCGTTGATCATGCCGCCCATAACCACAGTGGCGCCGTTAAAGATCATGATCTGAGTCGTAACGGTGCGCGTGTGGAAGAACGGCTGTTCCATGTTCAGAATTTGCTCGTTGCCGTCCGGATCGATATAGCGCGAGCCGTAATTCTTCCACATGGGTTCGGTAACGACTTCGGGGGTCATGGTCAGGCTGATCAAGTTGCCTTCGGCCGAAACGTCCGGCACGACGGCAAGGATGACGCCGACTTCGCGCGTTTCAAACGAGCTGGGTTCGACAATGCCGCCGACGATGCGGGCGTCGTCGCCGGACCCTGCCGTAATCGGCACGACGTTGAACGACGTCGGGTAAATGTATTCTGTGACGACCTTGATGGTGGCTTCTTGTCCCCCTTGCGTAGTGACTTTCGGAGCCGACAGCAGGTCCATGTTCCCTTTTTGCTGCAGCATATGCAGGGTGAACGCCAATTCCGGGTTGGTCAGAACGGTGGCGATCGTAAATACGTCGTCGGGCGGCAATTCGCCTGCGGGCGAGTCGCGGGTGAATCGCATGCCCTTGGAGAAGCCGCCGCCGCGCATGTTTTCGCGCATCATGATATGCTGGCGTCCGGACAGGCCCGGGCCGCCTGCGACATCGGTGCGATGGGCGATTTGCCAGTGATCGGTGAGGCCCCATTCGAAGCCGAGAGACATCATGTCGGTTTGGCGAACCTCGACAAAGCGGGCCTCGATTTCGATTTGGTTTGGAACCACGTTGATTTGCGCGAGAATGTCTTCGAACAGCGCCAGATTGTTGGCGGTGTTGGCCACAAGCAGTTTGCCTATGCTGGGCACATGGCGGATGGACGAGCCTGCCGGCCAAGGCACGCCGAGCTGCCGGAAGACTTCCTGCAGGTCCTGCCGGGCGCCGCGCGCGTCGCCAAAGCCCATGTCGCCCGGGGCGGCGAATTGACCCGGTCGGGCCAGTCTCAACTCTTCCTCAAGGCGCGGAATGACATCCGTGAACGTGCCCATTACGTCGTAGGTGCGATAGAGGATGTCGCCATCGGGTGCGTCCAGAGGCACGATCATAACCACATTGCCCTCGATGCGGAATTTTAGGCCGGCGATTTCCGTGACAATTCTCAATGCCTCGTAAAGAGAAATGTAACGGGCGCTGAAGGTAATAAGAGGCACTTCTCCAGCTCCGGGGGCATCCATGATTGCGGCGCCCGGATCGGCAAACGGGTCGGCGGCCGCAAAGGGATCCGGCGCGGCGGCCGGAGTGGCATCGGCGCCGACGCCCAGATTCAGGATGATGTTTACGCCTTTGCGATCGGGGTCTTCGCCTTCGGGCACCTGCTCGTATTCGACGCTGGCTCCTTGCAGGAAGGAAATTACGTCGTGAATGTTGGCTTGCCGGAAATCGATTTCCGGGATTTCGATGCGTCTCATGCGTTCCATGATGGCGCGATCCGGGCGCACTCTTTCGTCCACCACCGTCGTTTCCACTTCGGGAATGATGCGGCGTTCCTCGTCCACGGCATAGTCGCGGCGCGCCCATGTTTTGCGAACGTCGGCGATCATGTAACGGCGCGTGTATTCCAGTTCCATCGTGGCGATATCGTCGCGGCGCCGGGCCACTTTTTCCATCAGTCGGATGGCTTCCGTGTTGTACGGGTCGCGTTTCATAATGCTTTCCAGCTCTTGCTGCGCCCTGTCCAGTTCGCCGGTCAGAATCAATTCGCGAGCCTGTACCAGTCGCTTTGCCAATTCTCGTTCGCGCTCCAGCAGGCTGTCCTGTTTCCAGCGTTGCGGCTTGGGCGGGGGAGGCGGCTCGGGCTTGGGTTTTTGCGCTTCCTGAATGGCGGCCAGAAGCTCGCCGGCGAGCGGATGGCCTTGTTGCAGGGCCTGGCGCGCCTTTTTGGTCGAGTTTTCGTAATCGCCCTGACGCAGCAAATCGAGGGCTTCCTCGTATATGCTTTCGCGAAGGCCGACTTGGGCGCGCAGGCGATCCGGTTCGTTTTCCGCACGATGTCCCGCATCGTTGAGCGCGTTGATCGCTTCCTGATAGCGGCGGGTGGATAAATGGTATTGACGCGCGCGAAAGGCGCGGTCAGCCGCGGCAATGCTTTCGCGGGCATGCCGCTCGTAAGCCAATCGCCGCAGTTCTTCGCTGTCTTTCATGAGCACGATTTCCGTTTCGCGCGGATCCAGCTCGCGGCGAACGGTTTCCTGAACAGGGATTATCGGTTCTACGACGGCCGGCAAGTCCAAATCCGGCTCGACAAAGACGGGTTCGGGTCCTGGTTCAGGTATATCGGGTTCTAGCTCGGGGAGTTCGGGTTCTGGCTCGGGGAGCTCCGGTTCGGGGATTTCGGGTTCGAATGCTGGGATTTCGGGTTCTGGCTCGGGGAGCTCAGGTTCGGGGATTTCGGGTTCGGGTTCGGGCTCTGGCTCGGGGAGCTCGGGCTCGGGTTCGGGCGGTATCGGCGCAGGCATGTCCGGAACGACGAACATGTCTGCGGCTAAAGCGTCCAGTTCCGCATCGGTTGCGATGTCCAGTTGTTGATCTGCCGCCTCGGGTTCAGGTTCGGCATCGGGGATTTCCGCTTCCGGTTCGGGTTCGGGTTCCGGCAGGAGCAGATCGTCGTCCTGATCCGGCAGCGCAGGCTCGGGTTCGGGAAGCAGGTCGTCCAAGACATCGTTGATAGCCAATTCTTCGGCGATTTCCGCAGCAAGATCGCCAAAATCGTCCTGTCCTCTGGCACGATAGCCAATGAGAATGAAGGCCAGCGCGCACAATGCCGCCGACAGAAACAGGGAATGCACTGCGGATTTCTTCATGGAACAGGACTCCTTCTAGGTCATGGTTTTCAGTCAATTGAACAATTCTTCAAAAGGATCGGGTTCCGCCGCTTCCTCCGGCTCGGCATCCGGCGCGGGAGTAGGAGGCGGAGCCAGTGGTTCTGGCAGAGGCTCATGTTCAAGTGGCTCGACCGCCTTCCGCCCGTTCTTTCCCAGGCTTTGGGCAAGGGCGGGGCGTTGTCTGACGGCCCACAGTTCTCCATCCTTGACATGCTCAAGTACAACGCTTTGCTGTCTTCTGTCAACACTAATCAAGCGATATTTTTCGTGGCGCAGATCGAACGCGTCGCCGATTTTGGCATCGAAGCGCGTGTTGTCCACGTCGAAAGAGAATGAAACTGTGAATTCGTCATGCTGTACAGGGCGATCCATGACGAGCGGGATTCGATCGGCGCCGCGGGTGAGCGTGAGTACCGAGACGTCTACGGGTCTCGGCTTCGGACTTCCTGGCATTACGCGTTTTTCGAATTTCTCCTCGAATTCGGCCACTTTGAATCCTTTCACCTCCTCGCCGAGTCGCCGGAAGAAAGTGTCTCTTCCCAAATTGAGCTGGAAGCGGAGTTCGCCGGTGGGCATGCGCATTCTGCTTCGGAAACGGATGGGGAACGGTCGCGCCGTGATCTTGTCCACATAAAGTTTTCTGGCATAGGGCGGGTGGCTTTTGGGGTCGTTCAGGTCGTAGATGGGGTAATTCTTGACGGGACACAGCATGAACTGTTCACGGGCGGTGAAGCCGGAACCATCGCGGTCGCGGTCGGCGTCCGTCGGGTCGAGGGGGTCCATGCCGAAGTAGATTTCCCATTTGTCGGGGATGCCGTCGCCGTCGGTATCGCGCAAGACATCGTCCGGATCGGGCTGTCTCGATTTGCAAAACGGGCATTGCTTGGCATCGAACTGGATGGGCAGAGTGCAGATGACGCACCACACGCGTTCCTGCGGAAAGAGCAATGTGCGATTGGTCCAGGCATCCACGGGAATTGTTTCGGGTTCGCGCAAGGAGTTCAGCGCGATCTGAAACGGTTCGATGCCGATGCTAATCGCCTCGGGATGAAGCGGAGTCATGCTTTGGATATCGCGTTCGGCATCGGCCTGCATGCGTTGGATGGCTCCGATTTGGAACGCCAGGTAGAGGAGAGATATCAGCAGGGCGAGCAAGGCGGCAAACGCCAGGATTTTGTCGTATTGCGCTTTGGCAAAAGATCGGATGGCATCCGTCCCGCTCATGGCTACACATCTCCCTTGAACCGGTACACGTCGAGCTCGATTTTCACCTGAAGCATGTTGTCGAACGCGCGACCCGCCACCAGGCGGTGCTGATGGTCGGGGTGCATGTGCAACGGAATCTCCTTGCGTTCCTCGGACGAGGTTGGTCCGGGAATTTTCGGCGGGCGCAGGCCGCTTTCCGGCGTGCTGGAATGGTAGCGCAGCTCGAGCGTCGCGACGGCAATGAAGGTTTCATGGCTTGCCAGCCGGTTGAGGAAACGCATGAGGCTTTCTTCGCGGGCCGTGAACTCAAGGGAGTAACGGGTTTTTTCGCGGAAAGCGTCGAGCGCCTCGGTCGGCTCGTCGGCAGGCCGGGCAGCCTGCGCGGAGGCGGATCGTGTCGGGCGTTCGCGGACTCGCTTGCTCCGTTCAGAGGTTTCGCGATCGATGCGCGCGATGGCGTGGACGTTTTCCTCGAACAGCATACGACAAAGGATGTCGATCGTTTGCAACTGTTCGGTGAGTCTCCCGGCATGTTCGTCAGCGGGGTTTTCGCCCGTCATGTACTCGTCGAATCCGAACGCGAACTTGTCGTCGCCGACCAGGCGGGTTTTCGAGCGCTCGGCTATCGCGATCAGGTTGCGTCTCGTTGCGAAGAACTGTTCGATGAAGATTACGCCCGTGGTGTCCGCAACCTGTATGCCCCCTTTTCGGAGTTCTTTGGTCAGGGTGGAGCGCCATGTTTCCAGGCGTTCGAGATTGCTTTTTTCCGTTTGCACGTTGTCGGGCGACGGGAACGGATCGCGCCTGTAAAAGCTCTCCAAGTTCGCGCGGGTGGCGCGCAAGTCGTGTTCGGCTTTGCGGAACGACTGGATTTCGCGCCAGAGCATGACGGCAGCCGCCAGAGACAGAACGGCGCCGACGGTCGCGGCGGCCACAATGGGTTTTCCGACTTTCATCGTTCGTCTAGTCCACGGGTACGGGTTCGCTCAGGACGATTCGCATGGTGAAGACCTGCTGTGCGTCGCGAGGCACGGGCATGGTTTTAAGCAGTTCGGTTTCGTTGGTGAAACGGGGCGAAGCGCGCAGGCGGTCGCGAAAGACGGCCAGCGGCGGCGAGCCTTCTTCGGCTCCGAGCTTTCGGAGCTGGTCTTCGAAGCCGCGTCCGGAAACCTCGAGTGCGACGATGCGCGTTCGGCGCGGGTCGAATTCCGGGCGCAGAGAGGCGATCCACACGCCTTCGGGCGTGCTCTTGTGCAGTTCGCCGACAATTTCGACCCAGCGCGTGCGCAAACGGACCACATCGAGCAGGAGACGCATGTTGTCTTCCGCTTCGCTTCGTTTCCGCGCGGCCGCTTCCATGTCCTTTCTGGTCACAACCAGTTCGCGAATTCGTTCTTCCGCGCGCTCGAGCGTATTTTTTCGCATGCCGCCCATGCGGTAGAAATATATCCACCAGCAAAGCATGGTGAGGATGGCGGCGACGCCGGCCAAAGCGAAGAAGGGGATGCGGCGGCGAAAATCCTTTCGTTTGATCAGCGCGGGCGGGATCAGGTTGATTTCCACGGGGCAGGTGAGGGCGCGTCTCAGGGCGAGGCCGGTGACTTCGCCCAGCCGATGCAAATCCTGCTCCACGCGGGCCGTATCCACCGATTCGCCAACGGTGACGCTGGCGAACGGGTTCAGGTAGTCCACTTCCACCTTAAGTTTTTCCCGGAAGAACGTGTCCAGGTGGGGGATGATGGACGATCCGCCGGTCAACAGGATCAGCGATGGAGACTGACCGCCTTGCTGGCTGCGATAGAAGTTGATGGAGCGATTGACCTCGGCGTGAAGACGGGTGATGACATTGCGCACGATCTTGGAGACGAGATCGGCCGTTTCGTTTTCGGGGCCGGCATAGACGCCGCCGAAGGAGACGAACGCGTGCGCGAGCTTCAGTTCCTCGGCTTCCGCGAACGGAATTTCGAATTCCTTCATGATTTCGCCGGTAATCGTATTGCCCGCCACGGGGATGCTGCGGCTGAAGATGCGGCTGCCTTCGGAAAAGATCAGATTCGAGGAGCGCGCGCCGATATCGAGGATCATGGTGCATTTGTCGAGATTCGGATAATTGTAGCGGAGCGTGTTGTAGAGGGCCATGGGCGCCACGTCTACGATTTCAGGCTCCAATCCGGCGGCCGCGACGCAATCGGTAAGGCGCGTGACGTTTTCGGTTTTGACCGCCACCAGCATGGCGCTCAAGTCCTCGGAATCGGTTTCGCTCAAGAGCTGGTAGTCCCAGACGACTTCGTCAATGGGAAAAGGGACGTTTTGTTCGGCTTCGTAGCGGATGATCTGGACGATTTTGTCCTTGGCTACGGGCGGCAACTTGACATAGCGAGGAAAGACGGCCTGGCCGGACACGGTCATGTAGAGCGGGGCCGGTCGCATGCCGTGTTCCTGCATGACCTCCTGAATGGCGGACACGATATAGGCGGATGCGTCCGTCTCGTTGTCGATATCAAGCGCGATTTTTCCGATGCCGTAGGCCAGCATGACGGGCCCACCACTCTTTTCCGTGGAGAATTCCGCCAGCGAAAGGGATCCGGCGCCTATATTCAAAGCTAGGATGCGATTGTCGTCGAACACGGTCCGCGTTCTCCTGTCACGGCTTGATGTATTCGTAATCGTCCGGGGAGGTCAGAACCCAAGGCGATTGCGCGCGGTTAAGCAGGTAGCCGTCTCGGCGCGTTACAGCCTTGCTGTCCATCACAGCGGGGTTTCGGAACCATTTTTCGCCTTTGGGGATCTGGCGAGCGAAATCCGGAGATTCTTCGCTGGATTCGGCAATGAGTTTCCCTTCGTGCAGGATTTCGACGGCGGCGGCGACAGGTTCGCCGAAGCGCAACAAGGCTGGCGGACGAAGGAACACGGTGCTGTTTCTGTTCCGGCCATGCTGGATGTCGGCGTACAGCACCGTAATCTGGAACAGGGAATAGCGGGGCGGGTCGCCGCGGTTTTCCGGCGGCAGCGCCAGCATGAGATGATAGCGAAAGGCCAGTTCGTCAATCCATTCCGGAGCGGGCGCGCCCAGATCGTAGACTGTTTTCATTTCCAGCCATTCGGCCTGGCGTCCGACCGACCGGCCGACAGGCGTGCGAACGCGTTGACGGCGCGCCAGAGCGTTGAATTGACGTATGGTCAGCGCCCGTTCGAGTCCCGGACGTTGCTGCGGCGCCGGTTGCGCGCGCAGCGCATGGCCGGCCGGGATCAGAGCGAAGAACAACGCGGCCGCCATCGCGTGTGCGGCCGAGCGCATGGGCATGGCAAAAACGGCTTTCATAGGCAGCCCCCTCGATGGTTGTTCGGCGTGCGCACGCACGCCAATACAAGCAATGGTTCGGAATATAAACAAAGCCCTTGCATAAAGCAAAGGAAAAAAAAGCAAAAAAACGCACCCCGGTTATTCCGTGTCCGCAGCCTTGATTTCGGACGGCCGCAGCGGGAGAAAGTCTCCGTATCGTCCCCGCTGCCGTTTCCCTGTCCGCATGCTTTTGGGGTTTGACGACGCTCCCGCAATCGGCTTTTCTGGTCTCCGCTATGTCATGACGAGAATGCGGAAGGGGTTCTCCAAGGCGCGGAGGAAGGTCGGCATGATGCGGAAACTGGCTTTGTTCATCGTCGGGCTGGCGCTGACGCCTGTGTGCGTGGTGGCAGTCCGCACGTTTTTCTTTCTTATCCGTTCCGTGCAGCCGGCCGACGGATCGCCTGCGGTTCTTTCGGTTCCTTTTCTCGCGTTTGCGGGCGGCATGGGGGTTTGGCTGCTTGTTTCCTGCACGTGCGCGGCGCCGTCGCGCGCGTATGTGCTGGCGCACGAGCTAACCCATGCCCTGTGGGGCGCTCTCATGGGCGCCAAGGTTTCCCGCTTGCGCGTGAACAGGGATGCGGGCAGCGTCACGCTCTCGAAAACGAATGTTCTGATTGTGCTGGCGCCCTATTTCTTTCCGTTCTATGCTGTCCTGATCGTTCTGGCCTATGGTATTGCCGGCCTGTTTTTCGCCGTGGAAAGATGGCAGAACGTTTGGCTGGCTCTGGTGGGCTTCACCTGGGGATTCCACCTTACATTCACCGCTGGCGCGCTGGTTCAGCGCCAAAGCGACATTCGCATGTACGGTCGGCTGTTTTCGTATGCGCTGATTTTGCTCCTTAATTTGCTGGGCATGACGCTGTGGCTCGTGCTGACCACTTCCGCCACCTGGCCGGAGGTGGGCGTTCTCTTTCGGGACGACGCTTTGCATGTCGGGCGCTGGCTCTGGGCTCGCGCGCTGTGGGCGCGGGGATTTCTGCAATAAATACCAAGAACAAACGTTCTATGATACAGGCGCAACAGGCGGAGCCTATGATTGAATCGGACTGGACATGCATTGCGCGCTATCGGCAAGGCGATGTCGCTGCGATGGATGCGCTTGTGGAGAAATACCGCCGCCCGCTCTATGCCTTTATCTGGAGCAAGACTGGACGGGCGGAGGAGGCGGACGATCTTTTTCAGGAAACCTGGTTTCGCGCCCTGAACAAGCTGTCGAACTATCGGAACGACAACTTTTTCGGGTGGCTGGTCCGTATCGCGCGCAATCTGGCGATTGACCGCGCGCGGAGGCAGCGGCCGGAAACGAGCCTGGACGCGGAACGGGAGGACGGACGGGCAGCGTTGGAGATTGAGGACGGGCGCGCGCCAGATCCCGCGTGTCAATTGGCTCGAAAGGATTTTTCGCAGGCGCTTGCCGAGGCGGTCTCGCGGTTGCCGGAGGAGCAGCGCGAGGTGTTCGTTCTTCGCACGCAAGGCGAGGTTTCGTTCAGGGAAATCGCGAAAACGCAAGGTACAGGCATCAATACGGCGCTGGCCCGCATGCAATACGCGCTGGACAAACTGCGGCGAGATTTGGCGGGCTACGGACAGGAGCGAACGTCATGAACTGTCGGAATGCGCAACGGAGACTTTTGCTTGCCGGAACGGGCGAGCTTGGGCATCGGGTGGCGGAGCGGCTGGAAAGCCATGTGCGAGGCTGCGCGGAGTGTCAGGCCTTTCGGGCGGAGTCGGAACGGCTGTCGCGAACCGCCGCCACGCTGCCGCTGCCCGGTCCGGGCTCCGATGCGCTGGCCGCTGTGCACGCGCGCCTTCGCGCGCGGTCGGCGGACGTTTGCGCCTTCCGTATTCGTCGTCCAACGGCGTTGGGCCCGTTCCGTCTTGTGCTGGCGCTGGCCGCCTCGGCGTTGCTCCTGTTCGGCTGGCTCTCGTTGCGAAGCGGCGGCGACAGCGGGGATATGCTTCGCATCCGCGCCGTTCTTGCGCTGGTCGAGGACGCGGACGAGCCGAGCGGGCTTGCGCCGGAACCGACCGATCGCGAAGAGGCCCTGCGCCGTCTCGGCCGCGAGTTGCTGCGCTCGCAAGGCTTGCTCGGGTTCGAATTCGACATCGAAGTGTGATTTTTATTTCGTTTGACCTTTCACGCGGCCTGCCCTTATTAAAGGAACAACGCCCATGCCGAGAGGCGGGGGCGCTTCGTCACCCTTTTTTTTTCGCTACGGACTCCGTGTTCGGCATGGAGGAGGGGCTTTTCGTGCTGTGTGCCTGGAACGAATGGAAGATGCGCTGCCGACTCGACGCGTGCGCGCAGGACACGCAACGGTACTTGCGCGCGTTCGCGCGTTCGCGGTTTCGCCGGTTCTCGAAGCATGCCTTCGAGGCGCTGGCTCGCGCCGACGCCTGGCGCCTGTTCGAGACCCATAGCGCGGTGAAGTCCACTCGGGCAGGCAAGCGCTACAAGGAGTGGCTGTTTGCGCGCGTCGCGGGCTCCCCGGACGATGCGCTCGATGTCGTTCAAGGGGGCGCTACCCTGATGATGCGCGCAGCGGCTCGCGAATTCTTGCGGCACGAGCTGTCTCCGGATTTCGTCGTCTCGCTGTACGCGCCGCTGTCCGTCGCCGGCGAATCGTCGGGAGCGCTGCTCGATTTGCTTGCCGCCGACGCCGATCCGGTTGTCAACGTGTGCCTTGGCGAGTACGAGGAACTTGCGCGACGGCATGCCGGAGAGCTGGCCGCTACGCTCACGCGCAAGGAACGGGTTGCGCTCGCGGCCAAGCGTGCAGGCCGGTCGCTTTCGCATCCGAACGCCTTGCGAGCCGCCGGTTGCCGGAAAAGCGCGTTGGCGGATGCTTTTCGGCATCTCATGCGGCGCCTGCTCGACGATCTGGCCGGCCGTTATCCGGACGAGGACTCCGAATCCGTTTTGACGCTGGCTTTCCTGACGTTCGAACGGTTGCGGGATATTGTGCCAGCTATGCGAGCGGGAAGCGATCCATAAATGACGAACGAGCCGCCTTCGGGTTGCGGGCTTCCGCCACCCCAAGAACAACGGCCGCGGGACAAGACGGCGGGCAAGCGGGGCTTTGGGAGCTTCGTCATCGAATGGCCCGTGGCGACGGTGTTGCGTGCGAACAACAGGCCCTGTCGAAGGGCCGTTCGAGGCTTATGCCATGGGACAACTGCCAGCATTGACGTTATCGCCTGCGCCGCTCTGGCAGCGGCGGCGATTGAAGGCTTGGCTTGCCGAGTGGACCTTGCGCGAGGCGTTGGCCGAACCTGCCGCGCGGTTGGGAGCGGCGCCGTCCTCTCTTAAATTAGCGCGCGCGCCGATGCCGGTTGCGCCGCCGGCTCGGGATCCGTCGCCAGCGGTTGGACAGATTCGCCTGCTGCCGCCTGACTTGTGCGACGAACGGCCATTGTATGCGGCGTTGCTCGGCTCGGACGAGCCGGATGTCTTCTGGACGATTCCATTCGGGCCTTTTGCCGTGCCCGGTTTGCCCGGCGAACTTGCGCTGCGCCGTGCCGCGCCGACGTTGCGCACGATGTGCGTCTGGAATGCGGTTTGTGTATCCGCGCGCGTCCTGAAGCGAAGCTGGCTGGCCGACCGCCTGTCCGAGAGCGAATCGCGCGATGCCGCGGCCCTGCTGGCGCATGTGCTGGACGAAGCCCCCGTTCCGGCCCGTCTGGCGCGCAGGGTCGGGCCGCCGTACTGGCACCCGGCCGACCCGCGGCATGCGTATCGGCAGGAGGAACGGCGCTTGACCGGCACGTTAAGGCGGCAAGGCAGGGCGGCGCCTTTGCGTTATCCGACCGACACCTCCGTCTCCGCGCGTCTTGCGGCAGCCGAACCGCGTTCCCGTTACGGACGGCCTGCCCGTCGTCGCGACGAAAAAAAATAACGAATATTTCTCTTGCATCGTTTGCGTCCGAGCTATAGTTTGCATTCTTGTCAACCAGATTCAGGCGTCCGCGATCGGGCGCCGCACACAACAAAACAAGGAGCAGTCATGCCAGAAGGCAAAGTCAAATGGTTCAGCAAGGAAAAAGGGTACGGATTCATCGAGCAGGACGCGGGCGCGGATCTTTTTGTGCATCACAGCGAGATTCAGGGCTACGATTTGCAGGAAGGCGACAAGGTTGAATTCGAAGTTGGCGAAGGTCGCAAGGGACCTTGCGCCACCAAGGTGCGCGTCGTCCAGAACTGACGGTTCGCGGCGGCCGTCTTCGACGGGACTATGCCGCAAGGAGCATGTAGGATAAGCGCCGTACGGACCATTCGGTCCGTACGGCGTCTTTTTTTTGGCAGGACGCATTTCC
>SLKS01000338.1 GCA_007134465.1 Kiritimatiellia bacterium
CTGGCGGCAGGGGCCTGCCGCCCTCCAGGCCGGTTCACGAGACTGGAGGGCGACGGGCCTCCGTCGCCGTTTCATGACGATGACGGTCGGGGCTGCGAGAGCAAACCGGTCGCGCCTACAGTCGGAAAACGGAAAGAATGCGAACCAGCCCCTGCACGGTACGTCGCTACCGCGCCGCCCGTGAGGGGCGACGTACGCGTACGCGACCCGCTTTGGCGAAAGGTAGCGAAGGCAAACGGCTTGGATAAAGAGACCTTTTCCGAAAAACATTCCCAATCCCCGGCCGAGGTCAGGAAGCCTGTCCGTTCTTGTACAGGGCGGCCTGGATGCCGGTGTCGGGAGACAGGCTTTCGGGCAAGCCGGACAGCGCCATTAGATTATCCGTCAGCGTTTTGAGTCGCTGGGCGCTTTCCGAGGCCAGTTTCAGCATATCGCCCTGTCCGTCGGATACGGGGCCAAGTCCGCCGGCAGTCATCATATCCAGCGAACACTGGATTACGGCGAGCGGCTGGCAGATTTCCTGCGCGATTTCCGCCAGGGTCCCGAGCAGTTTCCTGCGCGGCAATCTGAGGGCGCGTCCCGACCGGACAACCTGCCGTTCGGCTTCCTCCACGGCGGAAATGTCGTCGCGGGCGGTCTGCACCAGCGTTTCGATTTTCCCCTTCGTTCGCGCCACCAGCCGTTTCACTTCCGCGTCAATGTCCAGCAATGTTTGCCTCATGGTTTCGGGGGCGGCCGGAGCGTCGGCGGTTTACTTCGCGTTCATGCTGGCGTGAATATGATCGAGCAGGTCGGCCAATCGTCCGACCACGGGCATGTCGCGGCCGTCGCCGATCGCCTGCGGATCGAGCCCGCTTTTCGTCAGCAAAGCCTGCCAGGCTTCCGCCGTAAGGCCGCCTTCCGCGAGGCGCTGTTCCAGCTCGGTTTCGCTTAGCTTGTCCAGGCCCTTGGCCTTCATGAAACGCAACAGCCGCTGTTCGTTCTTGTCCATGGCGCTGCGTTTGCCCAGGTATTCGGACACCAGCGCATCCATGCGCAGTTCGTCGGCCATGCCCTCGAACGTTTCGCCGATCCGGTGTTCGTCTTCGGCATCGAGCGCGCCGGCTATGTGGCGAATCCGTTCCTTGACCGCCGTTTCCAAAGACTGGAGCGTTTTGAGCAGCTCCTTTTTGCCTTTCTGCGTCTTGACGGATTTGTCCTTGACCAGCAGTTCGTACATGCGCTTGAGCGAATCCAGAACCAGCGCTGTCAGGTTCTCCTCCTCGGATTCCCCGTGGCGCCGCGAGTCGGCGGCATCCACGAGCGCTTCGCTCATTCTGACCGTATCGGCCGCGAGTTCCTTCACCTTGCCGACGGTTTCGGCATCGGGAACCGCATCGGCATTCCGCAGGAATTCGAGCGCAATTCGGAAATCGGGTTTTCCCGATGCGGCGCCGGTGTCGTGCCCGTCCTTGCTAACCACGGTCTCGTCCTCGGCCACGCGCTTGTACACCACGGCTTGCGCCTTGACATGTTGCAGCCCGACCGTTTTGATCGCGCCGGCCAGGCCGCCCAGCCGCTTCAGATCTTCGGCGCGCGCGCTCAGAATTTCCATCAGGTCGGAAAACCTTTCCAGAGTCAGCCCTTTGCTCAGGGAGAAATTGGACAGGTCGCGCTCGGACAGATGCCGGGCGAATGCGGCGGCCAGCGGATTGTGCCGCTCCACCGCCACTGTATTGACCATGACGGCATTGTCCACCACATGCAAAGACAATTCTCCGAAGAAGTCCAGCGCGGTGGAGACCAGCAGGAAACAATCGCCCATGGACTTTTTCGTTACGCCATGCTTGATCCCGTACAGGAACACGTTGCTGAAGACCAGGCCGAGCGCCCGAATCAGTTCCTCGGCATCTTCCTCGGAGAGTTCGGGAACGCTCGGTTCGTTTTTCCGCGCATCCTTGTCGCTCATGCTCGTGCCCTCCTGTTTCCCATCGGGTTGCCGGCGAAGCCCGCCAACAATTCACACGAAAGCACAAAGCCGAAGTCAAAGGCAACTACTATCTCGCCGGGCGCAGCAGGCGGCGGCGCGCTTCGAGCAGGAACGGGCGATAGGTTTCGGCGCGGAAGTCGGGATAGGTCCAATCGAGACAGCGTACGCCCTGGCGAGTGAAGAGGAGCGTGATTTCGGCGTAGATGCCTTGGCCAAGGGCGATGCGATGCGCGAAATCCTTCGTGCTGGCCAAAACCAGCTTGGCCGGCGCGATGTAGCCGGGATCGAGGTTGACCCGTCGCCGTTCCCTGTCGCCGTCGCGCCGCGCGAAAGACGATTCGATCTCCTGGGTTTTCCGTTTGATCGCGCCCAGTTCACCGGGAAGAATTCGTTCGCGAAAGGCGAGCAGCCGTCGCCACAGGCCGTCGCCCATTTCCGGCGCATAGTAATCGGTTTGCGTGAACGGAAAATCCTCGCTGGCCAGCTCGACAGGGCCGAGCAATCCGGTCAGACTGTCCGTCGCGCGATCCAGAATGTCGCGGTTGGCGCCCAGCATGGCGCAGATGGCCATGACAGGCTCTTCCGGTCGGATATGCGCCATGGTTTGTTTTCCTTAAACCCTTTTTCAAAAAGACACACGTTTTTGCGTGTGTAATTTCCAGAGGATGAAACTACGAAACACGCGAAAAGCGCGAAAGGCACATACAACAGATCTTTTCGCGCTTGCCTCGCCGTAGGCTTTGCGAAGGCGGGTATTTCGCGCCTTTCGCAGTTGCAAAGCAATTGGGTTGCGGGCGAAGCCCGCCTTGATCTTTTCGCAGCGTATGAACGGTGGTGTCCGGGATCAAGCGAGTTCTTTCGTCCATTGAATGAACACGAATTCACACGAATACAGATGCAAAACAAATGCGTAGCATCTCGTAACGGAACCGTCTACTTCGCGCGATGAATGTTTGCACGGTATGACATGCCGCGCCGTTGCGCAAGCATGGATTCCAGCAGCCAGTCAGAGTGGGTGCATCTCACTTTATGTTGTGCGCAACATAAAGTGAGTTGCGCCCAGTCAGAGTGGTCCGAGAACGGTAAGATTTTTAGCGCCTTAATCCAGCATTTCTGCGTTAATAAACAAGAGGTTTCGGTGGACGACTACGGCGACGACTACGGCAAACGATTTCGATCGCTCGTAATCCGTAGTCGTCGCCGTAGTCGTGTTCCGTTTTGTCACGTCCGACCTCTGATTTCCGACCTCTTGGGTTGCGGTCTTCAGCCCGCCTTATACTGATCTGGCACGGTGTTTGCAGACTTTGACAGAATCATAAGAGTCGATTAAAAATGATTCTGTCGTCGAATGATTCTGTCAACAAGGAAAGAACGGCTGCTCCGCGCCTCCGCGTCTCAGTGGTTTATTTCGCCATATTCTTGTTTTCCAATGGTTTTCAACGCCAACCCCGTTGTCGGCCCCCGATTTTTTCAAAAAACCGTTACCTCCGCCCGATTTCTCCTATAAGCCATGCATGAACACAGCCGAACAGCTTGCGGGTAGGGTGGAACGGCTCAGCCCGGCCGAACGCTGGATGCGCGGCGGGCTCGAGGCGTGCCCGTTACCGGGATTCTATCTTTCCGTGGAAACGGACATGGGCGAAGCCCGGAAACGGATCGAAACATACAAGGCGAAAGGGAAAAGAGTTACCTATACGGCGCTTTTCGTGCAGGCCGTCGCCCGGGCGCTGGCGC
>SLKS01000188.1 GCA_007134465.1 Kiritimatiellia bacterium
AATCGCCCGCGCGCTACGCGCCGATCCGCTTCCGAATTTCGGATTTCGGGTTTCTTTCGGGCTTCCGTCTCCGCGCTTCGCGCTACGCCGTGACACGTGGGTTTTCGCTTGGCCGCCGTAGCCCGCAGGGCGAAGGAGGCTCATTCGGATTTCCGGGTGCATCTCACCCCCTAACTCATCCTTGCCTCTTTCTCAACACCGCCACAAGCGAGATGCACCCTTTCCGTCTTCCCCCTTGCCTTCGGCGAACAGCTTTGCTAGGTTCAGGATTTGATTCAAGGAGATTCGCATGCCATTGATTCGACCCAGACGTCCTGTCGTGCCTTCGGCATCGGCGCAGGAAACGGCGCCTGCTGAACAGTCGGACGCAGCGCCGCCGTCGCAAGCGCCCGCAGCGCACGTGTCGTCGGCCCAGCCGGACGATCTTCCCGCCGATATGCCGTCCATCGTTCAACAGGCGGGCAAGGCCATCGCCCATGCGCATCTGTATGGCCCCGAACATTCCGTAACGGCCGCGACTACGGGCCAGGCGTACGCGCTGCTGACCAAGCTCATGGAACCGGGACAAGCGCTCTCACTCCATGTCGCCGAAGGCCAACTGTTCGCCAACGGCGAAGAGGTTGAAATGAAGAGCCCGCTCATGGGCACATTCGCCCAGGCGCTCGCCTCTTTGAATATCGGCAGCATTGCTTTGGAAGCGGGCATGCCTGCGGAAGAATTCGCCGATTTCATCCGCCTGCTCGCGCAAGGAAAGGTAAAACAAGGCCATTCCGCGTCCAGCGCCGACGACGCCGAACCGTCAACACCCGACATGAACAGGTTTAAGCACCTGAAAACGCAGAAGACCGTCTATCGTGCCGTCTCGGAAAACGAAACGGTTGTGCAGCGGGATACCGCCGGAAAGGCCGAAGCCTTGCAGAACTTGAACGACGGACATATTCGCCAGATTGTCGCATTCCTGAAAGGAAACAGCGACAGCGCGCCCGAGAGCCCACCGTTTTCCGATCTGGAACATACGGCAACTCAAGCCGACCAGTTAGCCGACTTGATCATGAAATCGGCTGTTGTGGACCGGCAGGCCGCCGACCTGAGCGGCGGCGAAACCTTGGGCGATATCGTTGTCGGCTGTCTGCGCCGCACGTTCGATGCGCTCAATCGAACGCCCGGCGCCCAAACGCGCAAAGGCAAACGCGCCATCCGCAAGACGCTGGCCGTGCTCGAGAAAGATCTGCTCGACCGACTGCGCGAAACGGCCAACGAAGGCTGCGAAAACGCCTGTCAGGAACTAAGCCGAGCCGTGGCCGACATGACGGAGGAAATTCAGGCCGCCGACCTGGCCGCGCAGTACGTCCGGAAGCAGAAAGCGGCCACAGAGGACGAAGAGCGTCTGATTCGCTTCATCCGCAAACAGGGCCCGCGCGCTGTCGCCGATTCGACTTTGAAAGAGCAGCTCATGAGCGAAGGCCTATCCGAATCGGGCTGGCGCGAACTGGTTGTTCGCAGCGGAATGGAAGAGGAACCCGAGGCGGAGCCGCGGCAACACCGCGGCGACGAACACGGCGGCGCCACGGACGAAACGCGCGAAGTCTCCACCCTGATCTCCCTGCTGAACGATCTCACGCAAGCCGTCCGCCAAGACGTCGGCCGCGAACCCGGCGGACTGATGAAGGTGCTCGAAAAAGTCGGCAGGGAAGTGGATGCCGCCATTGCTCAAACCGACGAAAAGGTCGAAGCGCTCGCGCGCCTGGCGACGATGCTGGCCGAGGACGACATCCCACCCGACCCCATGACAACACCCGGCTCGGACGCGGCAGGCGACGCGCCGCCATCCCCGAAACGCCTTACGACTGTTCAGCAACGTTCCGTCATGCGCATTCTCGGAGAAATCACGCAGGAGCTGAGTCAGCCGCTCAGCGTCGTGGCCTGCACGCTCGACATGTTTCGCAACATGGACGGCGAGGCCTTGTCCCAGTCGAAAGGACCGCTGCTGGATTTGGCCAAGGAAAGCGTCTTCCGCATGGAAGACCTGATCGGGAAAGTAGGGCGTGTGACGGGCATGCCCAAGGAACTGGCGCCCGACCATGCCTTGCTAGAACTGCTCGACACCATTCCCCCGACAACGAGATAGCCGTCCGCCATGAAGCCAAGCGAAACCGACAACAAACGCATCGCGCGCCTGCATGCCGCCATTCTTGTCGCGCGCTCTCTCGTGCGCGCCCGTCTCTCGGGAGACAAGCCCGGACTCGACCACATCGAAACCCGCGCCCGCTACGGGCATTTGCTGGCCGTTCGCGGCAAGCTCGTCCCCGAGGACGCGCACCGCATCGCATTGGCCGCCTGGCTGTCCGCCATGGCCGACCAGCCGCAGATACAGGCCAAGATGGCCGAAGAGAACGGAGTTGTGGACTTGCTGGATGAAACAGGCGCATCGCCTGCCTGTCGCATCCTGAACCTGGTCCGCCGCTTTCAGCAAGCGCAAGCGGAGGATGCGCGCATCGGCAAAGATATGGTCGTCACCGCCGCCTTGCTGGAACGGCAAGGCGGCGACAGCGCCGAAGACAAGCTGCTTGTCCGCCGGTTTGTCAAACTGCTCAAAGACGAAAGTTTTCTCGACGTCGAACAGCGCGGCGTCGGCCGTATTCTTATCGTCGATCCGGACGAGGATATCTCGCCGACACTCGCCCCGCCCTTGCGGGCGCGCGGCTGCGACGTGCGCGTCGCAGCCAATGTGGATCGCGCCAAGCAGCACATGGCGGAGGCGTTGCCCGACACGGTCGTCGCCCATGCTCGCTTGCCGATCGTCAGCGGTCTGGATTTCTGTCGCGATCTGAAATCTGACCCCCAGACCGCGCGCATCCCGTTCATCGTGCTTTTCGACAGACGACAGGCGCAATCGGAAAAGCGGGCGCTTCATGCCGGCGCCGACGAGGTGTTCGCCAAGCCTGTGGATCTCGAAACCTTCTGCATCAAGCTGGACCGTCTCATGACCGTCGCGCGCGACACGCGCGTGGCGGCGGAAGCCGAAGCCGGCCTGGGCGGTGTCAGCGGGCCGCTGGAAGACATGCCTTTTACCGACATGATTCAGGTGCTTGTCGCAGGCGGCAAAACCATGCGAATCCTGCTATGCCGCGAAGCGGAAGCCGGGGAGGTTGTCGTCGCCGACGGCGAAGTCGTTCACGCGCAACTGGACGAAACGACGGGCCCCGATGCCTTCTATCGGTTCATGCGTTGGCGCGAGGGAACGTTCGCCATTGCCCACTGCCCCGCCGCGCCGCCCGAGCGTACCGTGCGCGTACCGGTCATGTCCTTGCTCATGGAAGGCGCGCGCCTCATGGACGAGGCGCAGGAAGCGTGAAATCCGATTCGAAACGGGCGAGAACCTCTTTCCGTAGCTCGCCGTTGACAGGAGTCGGCACGCCCAGCCTTCGCCCTTCGCGAACAACGGCGCCGTTCAGCGCTTCGATTTCCGTGCGTTTGCCTTTGCGTACGTCCTGCAGCATGGACGACAGGTTGGCCGCCGTGTTCCGGCAAACGCGCCTCAGCGTGCCAACGGCGTCGGGTTCCGGCAGCGTCACGCCCGCCGCGCCGGCAACGGCGCAGGCCTCCTCGGCAGCCGCTTGCGCTCGGGCGAAGAGATCGGGCCGATCCAGCAAAGCGCCGTTCGGAACGTCGGCCAGCGCCGTGACCGGATTGATCCCGACGCTGACAACCAGCTTGCTCCACAGGGTTCGGCGCACATCCGTGTCGAAGACCGCATCCATGCCGGCCTCTTGCAGAAGATCCGTCGCGCGCCGGCCGGCCTGCGAATCGCGCGAATCGAGCGGCGCCACGCGCGTCCGACCTCTGCCGGCATGGACAATGCGGCCGACGTCCAATGCCGTTGCGCCTTCGCCGGTCACGGCGCACACAGACCGGCTCGCGCCGACATGCTCTCTCAGAAGGTCGTCGTGACCCAGTCCGTTCTGGAAGGACACCACAACGGTTTCCGGCGCCAAATGCGGCGCGACGCATTCGAGCAGCGCGCGCGCATCGTAGGATTTAACGCATATCAGCACGGCCTCGGCGTCCCGAACGCAAGCGAAATCGGTTGTCGCCATCATGGGCAGAACGAGCGGGCGAACAGCCGATTCCAGCCGGATGCCCTTGGCGTTCAGGGTGCGGGCTCGTTCGGCATTCTTATCGAGCAACGTTACCGCACGTCCGTTCCGATGCAGAAGCGCGGCCAGCAGACAGCCGAGCGCGCCAGGACCGGCTACAACGATGGTCTGTTCCTCGCTCCGCATGGCTTCGGTCAAGCCTCGATCATGCCGGCATCGCGCAACGCGCGCCGGATCGCGCGAATATGGGCAGGTGTGGCTCCGCAACAGCCGCCGACGATCTGAGCGCCCGCGCGCACGACATCGAGCGCCAAGCGCGCCATTGTTTCCGGATCTTCCGGAAACGTATCCACGCCGTCAACCGTGACCGGCATGCCCGCATTGGCATGAATCAGAACAGGCACATCCGGCGCCGCCTGCCTCAACTCGCGCACGATTTCGGTCATTTGTTCCATGCCGTTGCCGCAATTCGCGCCGACCAGATCGGCGTCGGCAGCCAGCATGGCCGCGGCCATGTCGGCAGGCGAAACGCCCATCATGGTGCGATACTCGCCTTGCCGCGTCTTCTCGAACGTGAATGTGCATGCGACTTCCAGTCCCGTGTTCTCCTTCGCCGCCCGCACCGCCAGCCGCGCTTCGTCCAGATCGGCAAACGTTTCGACGCAACAGGCATCCGCTCCGCCCCGTTCCAAAGCTTGGGCCTGTTCCTTGAAGGCCTTGTACATATCCTCTTCCGTCACATCGCCCATCAGCAGCATCTTGCCGGAAGGGCCGATCGAGGCCAGCACATGCCGATCCGGCCCGGCCGCCTCGCGCGAAATCGCCGCCGCCGCCTCGTTCAGTTCGGCCACGCGCTCCGCCAATCCGTAATGCGCCAGCTTCAAACGATTGCCGCCAAAACTGTTGGTCTCGATCAGATCGGAGCCCGCTTCGACATAGGAACGCGCGATCGCCAGAACATCGGCGCGCCGCTCCGCATTCCACAGTTCGGGACAGTCGCCCGAGCGCAATCCTCGCTCTTGCAATGCGGTACCCCATGCGCCATCGGAAACCAGCCTGCGTCCGGCCCTGACTTCCTCACCAATGCTTCTCATACGCGTCCTCCTCTTCGAATGCTTCAGCGACCTTCATCTTCCTCTGCGATCCGAGCCTGCGGTCGCATGGCTACGCCGACACGGCGCCGGGCAGCAGCGGCGGCATTGGGCAGCCCAGCGCTTCGGTTACTATGCGCAACAAATCCGCCTCGTCAGCCGTCACCCATCCGTCCGCGGCCACGCAGGCGACACAGGCCTCCACAATGCGTTTGCGTAACGGGAGCGCCGACCGCGCCAAGGCGTCCAGCGCCCCGTCCACCGGTCCCAGGCCGCATTGCTCGGCAGGATGCAGAACGAGCCCGCGTCCGTCTGCGCCCAACCGTGCGCAGGCCGCGCCAAACGCTTGTCGCGCCTCGTCGGGCTTGTCCGTTCCCCAATGCGCAAGGCTCGACAGCAGCGTAGTCAAATGCGACAGTAGCGGGCGCATGCTGTAATACTGAACGGACGGTGTCCTTGTTCCCAGCAGAACCGGGTCCAGATGGCGTATCAGCATGCGTTGCAGCGCGTATTCGAAGAGATCAATTTCACGGTCCGCCTCCGCCAAATGGCAAACATTCTCGCGAAACATCCTGTATTGTTCCGGCGACAGCGAGGTCAGAGCGGCCAGAGCGATTTCGACAATCGGCAAGCGCAATTCCGACTGCATGCCGCGCGCGCTGTCGGCCAAGCGCACGGTTTCTCGATAGACCTGAGGATCGGCATGGTTCGCCAGCCGTTCGGTTTGCGCGGCGCGTATGCGAGGGTCGGCATCCAGCAGCATTGCGTACACAACCGCGCGGGCGCCGAACGGTTCGTGCGCCGCCGCCTTGAGCGTCGGAGGGATGGCGGCCAGCAATTTCGCGGCAAAGTCCATGTGCGACTTTTGCGGCGCGCCAATGGACGCCAGCACGGACTCGGGCGAAGCGGACAGGCGCGCGCCGCCCGCCATCGGATACGTGCCGACAGTTCCGGACGCCTCCGCCACTGCGGCGGCAATCGGCGCAGAGGCGGCAAACGACGATGCAGAGGCCGCAGCGGCTGTCCGCCCGGTTGCGCGCGGATACGTTGCCACATCCGGCGGTGGCGGCGGCGCTTCTCGCCTGAATTGGCCGTCGAAAGCCGGGTCCAGCCGACGAATGCGCTCCTTCAGCGGCGGATGCGTCGCCAGCATGGCGAACAGAGACGAGGACAGGCCGTTGCAAAAAAAGAAATGACTCGCTTCCTCGGCGTGCGAATCCCGAATGCGCGAACCAGCCGACAAACCGCCGATCTTCTTCAACGCGCCGGCGATCCCGGCCGGATTGCGCGTGAACTGCACGGCGGCGGCATCGGCCAGATATTCGCGTTGACGCGATACGGCGCTCTTGATGAGCTTGCCGAAGAAGACGCCTATGTAGCCGATCGCCATGACAGCCAAGCCGAACAGCGCGAACGCGGCGGCGCCGCCGCCTCCGCCTTTGCCGCCCCGCGATCGGGAACGGCGCCCGCCCGATCCCGCCGACAGCCGAAAGGTCCAGTATCCGAGCACGCCGATGACAAGGATTCCGTGCAATACGCCCATCAGCCGTACGTTCAGCCGCATGTCTCCGTTCAGTATATGGCTGAACTCGTGGGCGATCACCCCTTGCAATTCGTCGCGGGACAGGCGGCTCATGCAGCCGCGCGTAACGCCAACAACAGCGTCTTCGGCGGCCAAACCGGCGGCAAAAGCGTTAATGCCGACTTCGTTATCGAGCACGAAAACGCGCGGCACGGCCGTCCCCGACGCGATGGCCACCTCCTCGACCACGTTCAGCAATTTCTTTTCGTCGGCATCGTCCGTGTTGACATTCACTTGCCGACCGCCCAGCAACGTCGCGACCGCCGCGCCGCCAGCCGACATTTGTCGAATTTTATAGGCCGACCCCGCCAGCACGACGAGCAGGACGCCTGCGGCAACAGTTGCAAAAAGAGAGGGATCCCACAGGGACTCGACAGCCTGTTCCCGGCCATCATAGACGGCGGCCCCGGCAAAGGCCACGAAAGCCACGGCATAGATCGCCAGCACGATGAGCACGACCGCGCACGCGTAATAGAAGACCAGCGCCTTCGTCTTGCGCCGTGCCCGATCCTGATTCTCGAAAAAGTCCATGGCGGAAAGGCTTAAGGCGGGCTTCGCCCGCAACCCAAGGCGTTAGTCTTTAGTCGTTAGGCGTTAAAAGGAAACTTTGGGCGCTTCGCGTTCCGCTTCGGACTTGATCTCGAACAGCAAGGCGGCTTCGAATCCGAACATGCCGGCAAACATCACGTTCGGGAACACTTCCCGTTTCGTATTGTACGCCATGACGGCATCGTTATAGGCTTGGCGCGCGAAGGCTACCTTGTTTTCCGTAGAGGTCAATTCCTCCTGCAAACGCATCATGTTCTGATTGCCTTTCAGGTCGGGATAGCGCTCGACGGTCACCAGCAGCCGGCTCATCGCGCCGCCCAGAGCCGCCTCGGCGCCCATCAGTCCCTGCATGGCCTGCGCGCTGCCGGGATTGGCGGCCGCAAGCTTCTCGGCCGACACCGCCTGATTGCGGGCCTGGACAACCGCTTCCAGCGTTTCGCGCTCGTGCTTGAGAAAGCCTTTCGCCGTCTCCACCAGATTGGGGATCAGATCGTAACGCCGCTTAAGCTGGACGTCAATCTGGGCGAACGCGTTCTTGAACCGGTTGCGAAGGCCCACCAGTCCGTTGTAAATGCCCACCACGATAACGATCAGCACGACCGCCAGAACGGCCACGACAATTGCCACCACTGCGCCTGGACCCATGAGCTTGCCCTCCTCGCGCGGGCTCGGCCCGCCATTCAACATCGTCGCATTTCCAAACGCAGCCATTCATAGACCAAAAGACTAGCCTGCGCAATCACTATTTTCGACGGGAAGCCGGCAGGGCGCATCTGCGACTTGGCGACCTATCGTCCTCGTCGTCGTTCTCGCTCTCGTGCTCGATATCGTCTGCGATTTCTGACAGCTTCATCAAGGCAAAAAAAGAGCCGTTCGGCCCATGCCGAACGGCTCTTATGCGTGCATGTTCGATTGTTTGAACACCCGCTTCGCTAGAGATAACGAAGGAAACGAAGTGTGCCCGTACTTCTTTGTTCCATTCGTTGCCTTCTCTTCAATTCCTTTAGGATACGGGTGTCAGCCCGCCTTACTTGTCTTTGTCTGCGGAATTCTTCTGGCCCGGGCGCCATTCCTCGCCCACGACCTGCTCGAACGCGCCGGCCAAATCCACCATATGCTCGCCGGGCATCAGACCTTCGGTCTCCGAGGTGTGCTGCTGAATGAATTCCTCTTCCGGCATCGATGCCGCCTTGACACTGAGCCCAATCCGTCGTTCGGCCAGGTCGATTTTCACAATGCGCGCTTCGATTTCCTGGCCCGGCACAAGCGCGTCGGCCACTTTCTCGACATGGGCGTCGCTGATTTGGGAAATGTGCACCAGTCCGTCCACGCCTTCGCCAATCTCGACAAAGGCGCCGAAGGAGGCGGTTTTCGACACGGTTCCCTTCACGAGCTGCCCCACCTTGTACTGATGGGCGATCACGGCCCATGGGTCTTCCTGAGCCTGTTTCAGACCGAGGCTGATATGTTTCGTTTCGGCATTGACCTCCAGCACCACGGCTTCGACTGTTTGGCCTTTTTCCATGATTTCGGACGGATGATTCACTTTGCGGGTCCAGGACATGTCCGAGACGTGGATCATGCCGTCAATGCCTTCTTCCATTTCCACGAATGCGCCGTAGGAAGTGAAATTGCGCACAACGCCCTTGACGCGCGAGCCGACAGGGTATCGCTCCTGCACCGTGTCCCATGGATTGTCTTCGGTCTGTCGAATGCCCAGCGCGATTTTCTGCGCATCGCGGTTCACATTGAGAACCACAACATCCACTTCGTCGCCGACGGACAGGACGTCGGAAGCGCGCGCTATCCGCTTGGTCCAGGATATTTCGGACACGTGCACCAGCCCCTCGACGCCGCTTTCAATCTCCACGAACGCGCCGTAGGGGGCCAGATTGACCACTTTCCCGCGCAAGCGGCTGCCGGCCGGATAGCGTTCCTCGATCCCGTCCCACGGATTGGCTTGCGCCTGCTTCAAGCCCAGAGAAACTCGTTCGCGTTCTCGATCCACGTCCAGAATCACAACTTCGATATCGTCGCCGACCGAAACCAGTTCCGACGGATGCTTGATTCTGCCCCAGCTCATATCCGTGATATGAAGCAAGCCGTCCATGCCGTCCAAATCCACGAACACGCCGAAATCGGTAATATTCTTGACGCGTCCTTTGCGGCGCTGTCCCGGCTCGAGCGTTTCCAGCAATTCCTTGCGCTTGCCCCGCAGCTGTTCCTCGAGCAGCTTGCGACGCGACAGAATGATGTTCCGGCGCTCGGCATTGATCTTGAGCACTTGGAATTCGTACTTGTTGCCGATGTAATTGTCCACATTGTGTACCGGCATCACATCGATTTGCGACCCCGGCAGGAACGCCTCGACCCCGTCCACGTCCACGAGCGCTCCGCCGCGCACACGGGCCTTGACCACGCCGTCCAGCACGGAGCCTTCCTCGTACGAAGACAGTACCTTGTCCCATTGAATCTTCTCGTCCGCCTTTTCCTTGCTGAGAACGACCATCCCGTGTTCGTCCTCGATTTCCATCAAAAGCACGTCGAATTCGGCGCCCGGCGCGATTTCATCGGTCTCGCGGAACTCGGACAATGGCACCACTCCCTCGGACTTGTATCCGATATCGATCAGCGCTTCGTTGTTGCGAATGCTGAGCACCTTGCCGGGCACGATAGATCCTTCCGTGAAATTGCGAAGGGTCTCTCCATACATTGCTTCCATGGCGGTCCGTTCGTCCGCCTTGAATTGGGTAAGATCGAATTCCACCTTCTTTTTCCGCTTTGCCTGAGTCTGCTGTTCCATGTTCGGTTCCCGGGTTTCCCCATGTTTCTGTTGCGAATAGGAGAGCCTCGTCCCGCGCCCCGAGGCGCGGAGGCCCCCTGCCCTTTCTCTCGATGAATCAGGGAAGCTACCGAAAAGACTCGATGGACACAAGCAGGAAAATCGGATTATTTTCTTGATTTCACCGGCGCTTCCCGCTATCCCGTTCTTCTATGTCAACCAAGCCACCAATCCCGACAGGCGCAGCCGGGGAAAGCGACCCCAAGCCGACACGTCAGACGCTTCGGACCATGACGCCAGTACTCATGGGCATTGTCGCGATTGTGCTGGCCGGGTTCGCCTTGCGCCAGATGCAAGCGGTGCTCGTCCCCCTGATTCTGGCCTGGATGATTTCGCAACTGCTGGCGCCCATGGTGAAGTTCTTCGCCAAGGGCCGCATCCCGGCAGGACTGGCCGCCGTTCTGGCCCTGGCAATCCTGCTTTTCGTCTTCTACTGGGTCATCCTCTATGTGGCCGTCGGCGCCATTGCGTTCGCAAACACATTGCAGCAGGAGCACGTGCCGCGCGTCACGGCCATGGCTACGGACGGCATTCGCAACCTGAGCGAGCAATTCGACCTCTTCTCCGACGACCAAATCCAGGGCGACATCCGCAAGCAGGTGACCGGCGCCGCCACCGAAACGGCCCGCACCCTGGTCGGCATCGCGGGCAAATGGACAGGCGCGGTGCTCGGGCTGCTCCTGCGGCTAATCATGATCTTCATCATGGCCGCTTTCATGCTGCTGGCCCAGCCCTATACCGAAAACAAGATACGCAACGCCTTCGAACCCGAGATTGCCCGGCGCGTGTCCAAAATTCTCGGGTCCATCTCCCGCCAGCTTTCCCACTACCTGGCCGTTCAGTTCTTTCTCAGCCTGACCACGGGCCTGCTGGTCTGGCTGATCTGCCGGATCGTCGGCGTGGACGCGGCGGCCACGTGGGGCGGCCTCGCGTTCATCCTGAACTTCATCCCGACGATCGGCTCCATTATCGCCGCCGTTCCTCCCGTGCTCCTGGCGCTGCTGCAGTTCGAGAGCGTCTGGCCCGCCGTCTGGACGCTCGTCGGCATTCTGGCTGTCAATCAAGTGATCGGAAACATCGTCACGCCGAAAATCATGGGCGACCAAATGAACCTGAGCCCCATGACCATTCTCCTTGCCTTGCTTTTCTGGGGCTGGCTATGGGGAATCGCCGGCGCCTTTCTTTCGGTTATCATCGTCGCATCCATCAAGATTGTTTGCGAAAACATCGAGCCGCTCCGTCCGATCAGCGTCCTCATGGAATCCGGAAAGCGCATGCCGGCTCACCCCGCGCCGTAGCGCATTTCCGACAAGAACACGGGCTTTTGCGTGCGTCTTTATTCGTGTTCATTGGTGGTTCCGGAGTTCAGTTGCGAACGTCAGCCCACCCTAGGCCTGGAATAAGCGAGGGTTTCGTCGCGAGAGTGCGCAAACGTCTGCGGATGCGGCGCTTGAGGAGGGGGTGCGCGATTCTCGCATATTGAAATATGGGTGAAATGCGCACCCCGCCTCAAGCGCCGCAGGCGTTGGCGTTGGCGTGCTCGTAGCAGAAAAACTCGCTTATTTTAGGCCTAGGTTTGAACCGTGGCTCTGGCATCAAAGGAGCTTGATATGATCCGTTGCCCGATCTTTTGCGTCAGACGAGGCAAACCCGCCGTGCGATACGCGCCTGCGGCCTTGCGCCTGATGGGAATGGCTCTGTGCCTGGGGGTCGGACCAACCGCCGAACTCCGAAGCGAAACGTCCAGCCTGCCGCCTTTGGCCGTGCCGGTCCTTCGCTGGACGCGTATCGCGGACTGTCCGGCCGATCCGCTCGGACGCGAAGCGGCCCCGGGCCGCGGAGCCTACTGGGCGTTCGATCCGGGCGGCGCCCGCTTCTATCGCTACGGCGGCTATACGCCCACCGACTGCAACGCCCTCTGGACATTCGACGTTGGCCGACGCCGATGGGAGAATCCCCTCCCCCTCGACTACCGGTGGCCGCCGCCGGAGAACCGGCCCGGCGCCGGCGCCCTATGGTCCATGGCCTACGATTCGAAACGCCGCCTGTTCTGGCTGAGCGGCGGATTCGGATTGGCCCGGCGCAGTCATCCGGTCCTCTTCGATTCTCTATGGACATACGACCCGGCAACCGGCGCATTCGCCTCCGTTTCAGGCAACCGTCCGCCAGGGACGTTCGGTCCGGCCGTATTCGACGCCCGGAACGATCTGGTCGTGCTGGCGCCGACAGCCGCCGATACGAACCGGCCGCGTCCGACTGTCGTCCACGTCTATTGCCCGGCATCGAACGCCTGGCAATCTAAAGCAGCCGAGACAGGCCCGCGCCTGGGCGATGCGCCAGTTTGGGTCTATCATCCGCCTGCGGGAATCATTGTCGCGCTGGCCTGCGCCGAACACGACGAGACGGCGGAGACCTGGACCTACGATGCCGGCGCAGGCCGATGGGAACGCATCGAAACCGCGAGCGCGCCGCCTTTCCGTATTTTCGCAGGCAGCGCCTATGTTCCCGATCTGAACCGGATTGTCGTCTTCGGCGGCGCCGGCGGCGACGCCCGAAACGTCGGCGATCTCGGACGCGGCAAGGGCCGCCGACTCGACGATACCTGGACGCTGGACCTGGAAAATCGCGTCTGGAAACAGCTCGATGTCGGTCGGCCCGAACTGCCGGATTCGCCCGGCGCAACCGAGAACCGGCACCTGTTCGGGCTGGCATTGGACTATGATTCAGCCCATCGTCTGCTCGCCTTGTCCGCACCGGAAATCGGCGTTTGGATCTTGCGGCTGGCCGCGGCGGAAACCGAAGAACTCGTCTTGCCTGCCGCCGCTGCGCCTCCGGCGCCTGCCGTCTCGCCTGACCCAGTCTTCCCGCGATCGAAGCCCAGCCGAAAATATTCGAGAATCCCCGACAACATGTGGGTGCGACTCGGCGGCGGCCTGTCGCTCGTCGGCGGTTCGACGCCAATGGTGTACGATGCCGCCACCGGTTTCTGTCTCCAGTACGGCGGCGACAACCCGTGCGGCGCTTTGTTTTCGGCCGCCGAAGGCAATGCGCTGGCGGCCTTCGATCCGGCAACGGAACGCTGGATGGCGCTGCGCTGGAACGATCCGTGCGGACCGGCCCGCCCGCCCAACGGCAGCATGCGTTTCGCCGCGTTCGATCCCGGCCGCAGCGCGACATGGTTCGCCGGCGGACGCGCCCGGCGTCGCCTCGCCTGGAGCCTGCCGCCGGACACGGCACCGGAAGGAAGCACGTGGCGCTACGACGGACGCCGCGACCGGTTCGAATTCGTGCCGGGCGCGGGCCCCGAACCGCCGCCCGGTCTCGTCTGCGGCTTCGATCCGGCGCGCGATCTGTTCCTCGCCATACCGCGCGCCGCCTGGTCCAGCCCCCACGTGCACGCGTTCGACCCCGGCAAATCGCGCTGGGACACCGTTGCCGAAGCTCGCGCGCAAGGCGTCGAGACCTACGCGGCCTTTGCGGACTCGCTTCAGGGTCTGATCGTGGTGCAGCCCGACGACGAAGGACGCAGCCGCACACAACTCTTCGATGCCGCCACCCGCCGCTGGCGCGATTTGCGGCCAACGGGCGAATGGATGCTGCGCGGCCCGCCCGCGCTCGCCTACGACTCCGACAACCATATCGTTCTGTGTCTGGTCGCCGG
>SLKS01000033.1 GCA_007134465.1 Kiritimatiellia bacterium
CCCCTGATCCCGCCTGTGCTATCTCGATACGAGATCGTAGCGCCTTTGAACCTAAGTGGATCAGTTGATTTACCGCAAAGAGCACAAAGATCGCAAAGAAAGACAGTTGTGCAGTTTTATGGCCACACCAACTTTGTGTTCTCTGTGTTCTTTGCGGTTATCTGCTCGTTCCAGGTTGAATTTCCAAAATTCCTCCGCTTTTCTTGCAGAATCGCCGCCTACGCCGCTACCTGTCATTGTCTCTCGCCCACAGATTCTGCTGACGAGGCTCGTTAAAGGAGCCGCGCCGAACTTCCCGCTTGCCATGCCGATGGCAATATCCCATCATTCAAAAGGTCCATATCGTCCCGAGCGGAGAACATGTGAACCGCGACCGGCATATTCTCAAGGCATTGCGAAAACGCGACGAGCAGGGCGCGCGCGACCTGATGCGCGAATACGGCGACCGCCTCCTGCGTTCGGCCTATCTGCTGGCCGGCAACGAAACGGATGCGCGCGACTTGGTGCAGGACACTTTTGTCGAGGCGGTTCGTTCCATTCACCGGTTCCGGGAAGGTTCCACGCTGTATACCTGGCTGCATGGCATTCTGATCAACCTGCAGCGAAACCGGCGGCGCAAGCAGAAAGCCTGGCTCTGGACGCATACGTTTCGGACTCGCGACGTCGCCGTCGAGCCCCGGCGCCCGAACGAGACGATGGATTGCGAAACGACCCCCCTGGCGCGCCAGGTTCACGCGCTCGATCCGCTTTCCCGTCAGATTGTCGTCCTTCGCTTCTACGAGGACATGAAACTCGAGGATGTCGCCCGCCATTTGTGCCTTCCCCTGAGCACGGTCAAGACCCGCCTCCGTCGCGCCGTAGCGCGCCTCCAGAAGAATCTTGAAGATTCTGAATCTTTTTGAATCTCTCGCGACACTCACTTTATGAAGGGGGCGAGCCCTGAATGGCACTTAGTTAAGGACGTTTAGGGCAAGCGACAGGCCTTGGAACCGCGCCATAAATGACGAATGACGAAAGACCCAAGCCCGAAGGAAATCCTAAATCCGAAACACCGAAATCCGAAAATAAAGAGCAAACCGTGGGTCTTTGCCGGAAAGGCTCTGACGAATCGCGCGAAAAAGGGAGGCAGCTATGAATTGCAAGATTTGCGCCAAATTGATGGACGAATACGCGGGCGGAGCATTGCCTGGCGATATGCGTACAATGGTGGAAGGGCATTTGTCGGACTGCGCGACCTGTCGGCAGGCTTTTGCCGACTACGCCTCCGTCTCTTCCGCGCTGACGGGCTCGCTTCTGCAGACGACCGGTTCTCTTCGGATGAGGCCGGAGGAGGAGGAAGGCGTGCTGCGCGCGCTGGGCGCCGAGCCGGCCGAATTGCCGTTCGAGGACATGATGAAGCTGTTCGAGACGCTTTCCTTCCGCGAAAAGTGGTCGAAAGTGCGCTACGGTCTCAAGCAGCCGAAGGATACGGGCGCCTACAAATGGGCCGTGTTGCAGGTCAAGCGTCTCATTTCCCCGGCAGCGGCGGTACTCGTGCCGTCGCTGGCCATGCTGCTGATGGTCGTGCTGGCCGGCATGGCGCCACAGCGTCAGACGGTGGTCAACGTGCGCATTCTCGAAGACCAGCATATTCCTGAACTCGAGGAGCCGATCGACATTCCCGAACCGGAAATTCAACCGCCGGACCCGGAGCACATCGTGGAGCCAATGGACAATTTCATTCCATCCACAAGCAAGACGGCGGTGGGGCCGGACGTGGACTTCAGCCCGCAGCCTGCGCAGTTCGATTCCGTGGCCATCATTCGCAGCCCGGTGACGATGCGCGGCGTTTTCGGCAGCCGCAGTCCGGGCGCGCGCGGCAGCATGCTGGGCCGACATGGCGGGGGCGGGCATACGGAAGGGGCTGTTTTGCGGGCCTTGCGCTGGCTGAAAAAACATCAGGAAGAGGACGGAAGCTGGAATCAGACGTCGGGCGGCGGCGCAGGAGGCGGCCGATTTCGAGGCGCGGACGCCGGCATGACAGGCCTGGCGCTGCTTTGCTATCTGGCTCATGGGGAAACGCCCGCATCGCCCGAGTTCGGGCAAACCGTGCAAAGAGCCATACAATGGCTAGTAGCGAATCAGCATGGGGACGGGTACTGGGGACGGACCCGGGCGCAAGGAGGCTCCTACGAGCATCCGATCGCGACATATGCCATTGCGGAAGCGTACGGCATGTTGCGTATTCCTTCTCTGCTCGAGCCGGCCGTGAAGGGGCTGCGCTTTATCGTCGGCGCCCAGAACCCGCAGGGAGGGTGGGCCTACAGAATGAATCCCGGCGACACCAGTGACATTTCCGTTATGGGCTGGTGCGTGCAGGCCATGAAAGCAGGACAGATGGCGGCGATCGAAGTTCCCGGCATGGAAGAAGCGCTGGAAAGAGCCACGCGCGGAATCAAAGAGCTGTATCACAAGGGGAATTATTCTTTCAACTATCGGCCCAACAGCAGCCACGGCGGCAGACTGACCGGTGTCGGCGTACTGGCGTTGCAGCTTGCGGGCGAAGCCCGCTCCGAAGAAGCCCAAGGCGGTATTCAATGGCTCGTTCAGAACGACCGGTTCGAATGGAATCAGGGCTCCGAATTCTGGCGAAACATATATCGTTGGTACTACAATACGCAGGCTCGTTTCCATGAAGGAGGCGAAGTCTGGCGGGAATGGAACCGGCAATTTTCCGTGCCGCTGGTCAATGCGCAAACCGTGATCCCCAACGGCATAGCCGATTTGAATGGCAAAATGGTGGATATCGGCTACTGGTGCGCCAACGATTTACGGAGCGGACGCGTGACCGATACCGCTCTCTCCGCCCTGCAGCTCATGGTCTATTACCGCTATCTGCCCACGTTCCAGACGCCGGAACAGATTGCCGCCGCCGATGGCGGCGGACCGGCTGCGGAAGACCGCCCGCGCGTGGTGGAAGCGCGCGATCTGGACATCGAGATTCAACTGTAAACGGCAGATTCTTCAATCCGGAATCGGCTGTTCGCAAAGGAAAACCAAGAACGACAAACACGGCAGGCAAACCCGTTCCCCCGCACCGGATCATTCGGGCGGACGGGAAAGCCGAAAGGTCATTTCTTCCGGCTTGATCCAGCCGCGTTCGCGAGCCATGCGTTCGACGAAGGCAGGATCGGTTTCGAATCGGCGCTGGTACTCGAGCAGTTCGCGGATGCGTGTTTGAAGCCGATCGTTGTCCTGCTCCAACTCGGCGATTTTGCGCTGCATGGTTCTCAGCCTGTTATACTGAGGCAGGTACAGCGACACCGCCACGATCGCCGCCAGCACGATCAACAGCAACCACCCGATTCTGTACACGCGCGTCCAAACACTCATGGCAAGCTAGATGATCCCGCCATAGATGGCTTCGGCGCCCAGCATTTCTTCGATGCGCAGAAGCTGGTTGTATTTGCAGACGCGATCGGTCCGGCACAGCGAGCCGGTCTTGATCTGGCCGCTGTTCGTGGCCACGGCAATGTCGGCGATGGTCGTGTCCTCGGTTTCGCCGGAGCGGTGGCTGATCACCGTGGTGTACTTGGCGCGCCGAGCCATCTCGATGGTTTCCAGCGTTTCAGTCAGCGTACCAATCTGGTTGACCTTGATCAGGATCGAGTTGGCCACCCCCATTTCGATGCCTTTGGCCAGGTAGCGCGTGTTGGTGACGAACAGATCGTCGCCCACGAGCTGTATATTGTCGCCCAGCCGTTCGGTGAGCGTCTTCCAGCCGGCCCAGTCGCCTTCGGCGAGCCCGTCCTCGATGCTGACGATGGGATATTTTTTCGTCCATGCTTCGTAATAGTCGGCCATCTCCTTGGCGGTGCGCTTCGATTTATCGCTCTTCTTGAACACGTATTTTTTGGTTTTCGGATCGTAGAATTCGCTGGAGGCGGGATCCAGGGCAATGAAGATGTCCTTGCCAGGCTTGTAGCCGGCCTTCTTGATCGCCTTGATCAGGAGTTCGAGAGCCTGTTCGTTATTCTTCAGTTCGGGTGCGAAGCCGCCTTCGTCGCCGACATTGGCGCTCATGCCCAAATCCCGCAACACGGCTTTTAAAGCATGAAACGTCTCCGCGCCCATGCGCAGGGCTTCGGAGAAGCTAGGTGCGCCCTTGGGCATGATCATAAATTCCTGGATGTCTACCGGAGCGTCGGAATGGGCGCCGCCGTTGAGCACGTTCATCATGGGCACGGGCAACGTGCGCGCGTTCGGGCCGCCCAGGTAGCGGAACAGCGGCAGTTCGGTATGTTCCGCCGCCGCCTTAGCCACGGCCAGCGAGACGGCCAGCGTGGCGTTCGCCCCCAGTTTTTTCTTGGTGGGCGTTCCGTCCAGTTCGAGCAGCATCTTGTCGATCTCGGCTTGTTCGATCACTTCGTAGCCTAACAGGGCCGGAGCGATGATGTTGTTGACGTTTTCCACGGCCTTGAGCACGCCTTTGCCCAGGTAGCGTTTCTTGTCGCCGTCGCGCAGTTCGACCGCCTCGTTTTCGCCCGTCGAGGCGCCGGAAGGCACGGCGGCTCGGCCCATGATCCCGTTTTCCAGATAGACATCCGCTTCCAGTGTGGGATTGCCGCGTGAATCCATGATTTCCCGGGCGCAAACTTCGACGATAATGGACATGGGATGACTCCTTTCCGCCAAGGCGGTCTGTTCGTGACTGTTGCGAATAAGAAACAGGCGCACTCTATAGCCGTAACCGTACGGAATGGCAAGAAAGAAAATCAGCCGAAGAATCGTCCTCGTCCTCGGCGAGCGGAGCGAACGACGCTCGTTCTCGTCCTCGACAAATCTGACGGGAGAAATCGAGGACGAGAACGACAACGAGGACGATAGGTCGGCAAATCGCGGATGCACCCATGCGCGACACCATGCGCACGCGGGGTTGACAGGCGGCCGCGCTTTCGCTAAAGGGAAACGGACATGCACGCATAAGAAACCCGAACAACCTCTGGGGAAGGGCAACAACATGAAAAAAACCGCTTTGATTACCGGCGCCGGACGTGGTATCGGACTGGGCATTGCCAAATTTCTGGCGAAAGACGGTTGCAACGTGGCGGTGTGCGACGTGCATCCGGAAGAGGCCGTGCAGTCGGCTTTGGACGAATTGCGAGAGCTTGGCACGGAAGCCCTCTATTGTCGGGCCGACGTGACCGACGCGCAAGCGCGAACGGCCATGCTGACGGCGATCCGCGAACGCTTTGGCCGCCTGAACGTGCTGGTCAACAATGCGGGGGTGGCGCCCAAGGTCCGCGCCGACATTTTGGAGGCCACCGAGGAAAGCTACGACCGGGTTATGACCATCAATTTGAAAGGGCCGTATTTCCTGACGCAGGCTGTGGCGCGCTGGATGGTCGAGCAGAAACAGAGCGATGCCGGATTCGAAGCCTGCATCGTCAACATTTCCTCGATTTCGGCAACGGTCGCTTCGCCCGCGCGCGGCGAGTATTGTCTGTCCAAGGCCGGGGTCAGCATGGCCACCAAGCTGTTCGCCGCGCGGCTGGGCGAGTTCGGCATTCCGGTGTACGAGATACGGCCGGGCATCATCGCAACCGACATGACCAGCGCCGTCAAGGACAAGTACGACAAACTCATTGCCGAAGGCCTGCTGGTCCAGTCGCGCTGGGGAACGCCCGAGGATATCGGCAAGGCGGTGGCCGCGCTGGCGCGTGGCGACTTCGCCTACTCGACGGGCCAGGCGATCATGGTGGACGGCGGTTTTTCCGTTCCCCGCCTGTAACGGCGTACGCCGGGAAAGGCGTGCCTGCCGCGCCGTCTTGTCCGCCGCAGCCTTTGCTATAAGGCGGAAGCGCGAAGGCGGGGATCAGACAGAGCGTGTCGGGCAGAGGGCTGGTTTGCCACGCCGGAGTTGCTTTTAAGGATTAAGTCCTGTCTTCGCGCGAGCGCTTCGCCGAGGCAAGCGGGAGTCGAGAGCCGGGAGTCCATGCGACCAGGAAAACGATAGGAAAGGACAAAAGCTATGAAGCAGACGCTATCGGTTAAAGACGCGAGCGGGGCGGCGGTCGAGATTCCGCTGACATGGACGCATACCCTGGTGATCGGCAGCGGCGCGGCGGGGCTGAACGCCGCCGTGCAGCTTCGGGCCAATGGAGTCGAGGATGTGCGGATTCTGACCGAAGGGCTTGCCATGGGCGCTTCGATCAATACGGGCAGCGACAAGCAGACCTACTACAAGCTGTCGCTGTGCGGGGAAGATTCGGATTCGCCGGTCGAACTGGCGAAAATGTATTTTGCGAACGGGGGCATGCATGGCGACCTGTCGCTGGTCGAAGCCAGCCTGTCGGCGCGCGCGTTCCTGAATCTGGTCAACTTGGGCGTGCCGTTTCCGCGCGACGCCTACGGCCAGTTCGTCGGCTACAAAACGGATCACGATCCGCGCCAGCGCGCGACTTCGATCGGGCCCTATACGTCGAGAGAAATGTGCCGCGCGCTCATTCGCGAGGTGAAGCGGCTGGACATACCGGTCGAGGAATGCCTGCATGTTGCGGACCTCGTCGTTCTCCCCGAAGACGCTGGCCGGCGCGCGGCGGGCGCGCTGGCGGTTGGCGACGACGGCCGTTTGCGGGCGTACGGCGCGGAAAACATCGTATTCGCCACAGGCGGCCCGGGCGGCTTGTACAAAACGAGCGTGTATCCCGAGGTGCATACCGGCGGCATTGGACTGGCTCTGATGGCCGGGGCGCAGGCCAGGAACCTGGCGGAATCGCAGTACGGCATGGCATCCATCAAGTTTCGCTGGAACGTTTCCGGCACCTATATGCAGGTTGTGCCGCGGTTCATCAGCACGGCCGCCGACGGCGTATCCGACGAGCGCGAGTTTCTCGCCGACTATTTCGACTCGGTCGGCGTCATGAACTCGATGGTGTTTCTGAAAGGCTATCAATGGCCGTTCGACTCCCGCAAGGTGATGGGAGGTTCTTCGATCGTGGACATTTGCGTCTATGTGGAAACCGCTTTGAAGGGGCGGCGAGTTTTCATGGATTTCCGGCGCAATCCAACCGGTTTTTCGTTCGGCGATCTCAGCGACGAAGCGCGAGAATATCTCGAGAAATCGAAGGCCTTGCAGGATGCCCCGATCGAGCGCTTGCGCGCCATGAATCCCGGCGCCATCGAGCTGTATGGCGACCATGGCATTGACATCGCGGCCGAGCCGCTGGAAATCGCCGTGTGCGCGCAGCATAACAATGGCGGCCTGTCGGCCAATCACTGGTGGGAAAGCGTCAATGTGAGCCGCCTCTTCCCCGTGGGCGAGGTCAACGGATCGCATGGCGTGTATCGGCCCGGCGGTTCGGCGCTGAATTCAGGGCAAGTCGCCGGGTTCAGAGTGGCGGAATACATAGCGAATCGTTGCCGTGAATGGTCCGTGTCCCGATCGGACGCCGAAGCCGCCCTGGCCCGTCAGGCCGAACACGCGCTGGCCTGGCTCGAGCGTTGTCCGAAAGCCTCGTCTTCCTGGCAGGAGGAGCGGGCCGTTTTTCAAGCCCGCATGTCGAAGGATGGCGCCCACATTCGCGTGCGCGCCGGACTGGAACAGGCCGCTGCCGATGCCTGTAGCCAATGGCGCAGACTGGAAGAGGAGGGCTGCCGTTTCGCGGATGCCGGCGAGATCAAGGAAGCTTTGCGCAATCGTCAGCTCTGCTTCGCTCACGCGGTGTACCTGGAGGCCGTGCTGGCGGCCGTGCGGGACGGCGTGGGCAGTCGCGGATCGGCGATCGTCGTGGATGCGGCGGGAGAACCGATTCACGACCGACTGGGCGACGAATGGCGTATCGTCAAGGAAAACCCGGCCTTTCGAGAAAAAGTCATGGAAACCAGCGTGGACGCCGATGGCAAGGTTGTCACGGAATGGACGCCGCGCCGACCTATTCCCGAAAGCGATTTGTGGTTCGAGACGGCATGGGCGCGCTTCCGCAACGGCGCCATCTACGATGATTGAAAGAGCATGACATGACAGACTGCGAACGTTCAAACGACAAGGACGGATTGTCCGACACGCCAAAGCCGGACGGGCGTAAATCGCCGGATGCACCGGACAAGGCGGGCTTGTTCTCCGTGCCTGCCCGGAACAAGGGCGCGGCGTTGCGCGTGATTTCTCCGCCCGGCCCCGGCGGGCTGATTCGACTGAACGTGAACATTCCGCCACCGGGCCCGTGCACTGTTCGTCGGCCGGTTCGCATGCCGCAAACCCGTCCCGTTCAGCGGTCGGCACGCCCGGTGGCGGCCGCACCTGCTGCGGGCGCCGTGAAACGCCGCACCCTGCCGCCGAAGATGGCCGCCGCGCCGCCCAAGCGCATTCCGTTTTCGCGCGGAGCCCCGGAGGAAAGAAAACGGCCGCAAGGCCGCGCGGGCAAGCCTGGCCCGGAACGCAAGACCGCGCCGGGCCGATGGCTGACCAACCGCTACCGGTTGCTGCGCTTGCTGGGCGAAGGCGGAACCGGCACGGTCTACAAGGCGCAGGATACGTTTCTGGAAACGGACGTGGCCGTCAAAATCCTGAACAAGGCGCTGACGTTCGACAAAGCCGCCATAGACTCGCTCAAGAAGGAAGCGGTGATCGCCATGCGTCTCTCGCATCCGCACATCGTGCATCTGCACAACCTCGACAAGGTCGGTCCCCGCTATTTCCTTGTGATGGAATTCATCGAAGGCAGCACCTTGCGCGGCTTGCTCGACGTCTACAATTATCTGAAACTGGAATCCGTTACCCAGATCCTGTCCGTCTGCGCCGACGCCCTGTCCTATGCGCATCGCAAGGGTGTGCTTCATAACGACCTCAAGCCGGAAAACCTGCTGCTTACGAACGACGGCGTTCTCAAGATCATTGACTTCGGCATCGCCTGTCTGATCAATACGCGGCAGCAGGAATTCATCATGGGCACACCCGCCTACATGAGCCCGGAGCAAATTCGCGGCGAGGATATGGACGAACGTACCGATGTCTATTCGATGGGTATAATCACCTACGAGATGTTCACCGGCAAGACGCCTTTTCCGAGGGAAGCCCAGTTCCAGGACGTGCTGGATGCTTTGCCGGCATCGCTTCCCGAACTGAAAGACGATGCCGTGCGCCGGGTTGTCGAAAAAGCCATCGCTCCGAACCGCGAAGACCGCTATCCGTCGGTGGGTGCCTATGTGGCCGCCTTTGTGGACGCCGCCTATCCTGTCGGAGGTTCGCAAGACGACAACCAGATCCGAGCCTGATGCCGTTGACAACCCTTTCCCCCATGAGCCTGTTTCGCATTGCCCTGCTTTGTTCAGCGCTGCTGTCGGGGTGCGCGCAGCGTCGCGCCGAAACCTGGCCGGTGCGCGAAGCCGCGTTCTCGATAGTTCCGGAATCCGCCGATGCCGGATTCGACAGACTGGCCATGCTGTGGGGCAGGGGATGGTCGGGCGCGCTGGAGGAAAAAGTCCCGCCAGGCACGGCAGGCGCTGCCGGGCTGCACGGCGCAATCCCCGTCAACCGCTACGCTTGGACAGACGGCGGCATACGGTTCGTGCCTCTTGCCGATGGCTGGGCTTGCCTTTCTTTCGGACCCGCTTTGCCGACAGAGACAGACAGACACGTTTTCCGGGGCGCCGTGGCTCTGCGCGCCTTGTGCGTCCAGGGGATCGCTGCGACAAACGTTTCTTTCGGGATGCGATCGGGCACGGCGCCGACCGGCTGGACATGGCAAGGAAAGCCGGGACGCTTCGAAGCGGACGAGTCCGGGCGACAGCCGAGCGATACGGTTGCGCATATTCCCGAATCGTCCCGGCTCGAACAGCGCCTTTGGCTTGCCGCCGGCCAGCCGGTGACCCTGCGCTTTTCCGCGCGGGCGCTCGATCCTGCCGGATTCCGCGACGTACGCCCCCCTTCCTGCGGCAGTGCGGCCGCGTATAGCGCCCTGCGTTTTTTCCGGCGCGGCGTCAACCTGGGCAACCATCTCGAAGCGCCGCCGGACGAGGATTGGGGAGCCCGTTACGACCCGGCCGATTTCGAGGCCATTCGCGCCCAGGGATTCGACCATGTGCGGCTGCCTGTCGCCTGGCATCACGGCATGGGCGAAGGACCGGGCCATGCGATCGCGCGGGAACGGTTCGAGCGTGCGGACGCGCTAGTGCGCATGGCGGCGGAACACGATCTGGCCGTAATCCTGAACTGGCATCATTTCGACGCCTTCACCGCCGATCCGATCTCGCAAGGAAGGCGCTTCGAGAGCGGCTGGATGCAAATTGCGCGCCGGTACGTCCGTTTTCCCGGCCGGATCGCGTTCGAACTGCTCAACGAACCGCGCGACGCGGCCGATACGTTCGCCATGAATGCCGTGTACGCGCGCGTGATCCCGATCATACGCGAGCATGCGCCCGAGACAACGCTCTTTGTCGGGCCCGGCCAATGGAACAGCGCTTTGGAATTGCCCTATTTGCGACTGCCGCGCAACGACGGCAATCTGGTCGCGACCGTGCATCATTACGAACCATTTCTTTTCACGCATCAGGGGGCGGAATGGACGCGCCCGCTCACGGCGACAAGCGGTCTTCGTTTTCCCGGGCCCGGTCCCGAACCGCTGCTTCCCGTCAGCGAGACTGCGCAGGCTGCCGACTGGACCTGGGTGTGGTTTCGCGCCTACAGCGATTTGCCGAAACCCCTCAACCCATGCGGCAGCGAGGGGCTCGATTATCCGTTGCGGCTCGCGCGTGCCTGGTCGGAGCGAACCGGTCGGCCCGTTCATGTTGGGGAATGGGGCTGCATCGCGCTGGCCGAGCCCGCTTCGCGCGCCCGCTATCATCGCGCCATGCGGGAGCGGCTCGACGCCTGGGACCTGCCCTGGGCGCTTTGGGACTGGAAATCGCATTTCCGCTATTGGAATCCGGAACGGAACGAGCCGGAACCCTACCTGCGTCCGGCGCTGTTTCCCGCCAAGCCCTTGCCGCCGTTCGAGTAGTCGTCCACCGAATTCTCTTGTTTATTGCCGCAGCAATGCGGGATTATGGCGCTAAAACGATTGCCGACCTCAAGGAGCCATGCTATATCTTGTCCGAACAATTCGCGATCGAAAAGCATGATGCGACACAAAAGGCGAATCGAGGCGTTATGGCCAAAATACTGCTAGTAGACGATGAGGCCAGCATCGTGAGCGTGCTCTCGTCGCTGTTCAAGATCGAAGGCCACGAGGTGACTTCGACTTTGAGCGGCGAAGAGGCAAGAGATTTCATCGGGAAGGAACCGTTCGACCTGTTGCTGTCCGACATCAGCATGACTCCCGTCAACGGCATGGAGCTGTTGCGTCTGGCCCACGACAAGGCTCCCTCCATGCCTGTGATAATGCTGACGGCCTTCGCCACGATCGAAACGGCGATCGAATCCCTGAAACTAGGCGCGTACGACTACATTACCAAGCCTTTCAAGGTGGACGAATTGCAGGAGACCGTGCAGCGTGCGCTTCAGCAAGGCAAGGCCGTTGCGGAAAACACGGGTGACAAGACACGGCCAGGCGTACGCTATCGCTTGGAGAGCCTTGTTGCCGAGAGCCCGGCCATGCTTGCCGTTTGCGAGACGATCAAGCAAGTGGCGTCCACCAACGCGATTGTTCTGATTCAAGGCGAAAGCGGAACGGGCAAGAAACTCGTTGCCAAAACCATTCATGATTGCGGTCATCGCAAGGAGCATCCGTTTTTGTCTGTTCACTGCGCCGATCTGTCCGAATCGCAACTTGAGACGGATCTGTTCGGCGCCGTAAAGGACTCGGCTACCGGAGCGGATGCCGACAAGAAAGGGCTGTTGGAAGCCGCCGAGGGAGGCACAATATTTATCGAAGAAATCGGGGCCATGCCTCAGGCGGTTCAGGACAGGTTTCTGCGCGTTTTGCAGGACAAAAAAGCGCGACGCGCGGGGAGCGACACGGATATGCCCGTGAATGTCCGGTTCATTGTCGCCTCCAACGCCAATCTGAAGGCGCTGGTCGGCGAAGGCCGCTTCCGCGAAGACCTTTTCATTCGCCTCAATGTGCTTCCGATCGCTATCGCCCCGTTGCGGGAGCGGCCGGAAGATGTTCTGCCGCTCGCACGCCATTTTCTGCAAACCGAAGCCTTGTCAGACAAGCGCCCCTGCGCGTTGTCTCCCGAAGCGGCCGCCATGCTGGAATCCTATGCGTGGCCCGGCAACGTGCGGGAATTGGAAACGGCCATCCGGCATGGCGTCGCCTCGGCTCGCGACAACATCATTGTCCGCGAAAGCCTTCCGCCTGAAATCGCCGCCACGCCAGTCGCGCCGTCCGCCGCGCATGCCGGAGCCAAATCCGAAACAGCGGATCCGGAAAAAGCGAAATCGCTCAAGGCGTTTCTGCACTCCAAGAAGAAGGAGCAACTCCAGCAAGTTCTCGCCCTGTTCGGCGGCGACAGGGAGAAGGCGGCCCAGTCTCTGAAAATCAGCCCGGCGGCTCTTTCACGCATTCTTTCCGACTCCGCCGGCGAAGCCGAATAGAAGCGGTCTTGAAAATTGCCGTTTCATTCGACCGCGAGATCGGCGCTGGCGGCGTGGCTGTTGAATTCGGGCGCGTAGAGGCACTGGACGCGGGCCAGCCCGCTCGGATAGCGGCCGCGATGCTGCACGCGGACGGACGTCTCGAAAACGTACGTGCCTTTCGGCAGATATCCAATGAAGAAGTGGGTGGCGGTGTCGCGCACAGTCTCGTAATAGCTCAGCCCGTCCCGATAGCGATGCCCCGACAGGACACGCGTCGGTTCCGTGCCGCTGCCGCGTTCGTCCTTGAGATGCACGTACTCCATGTCGCGGTCGGTGCGCAGCACAATGCGCGAAACCAGTTCGTCGCCTACGGCCAGCGGCCCGTTCACCGGCTGCAGTTCGGGGCCGCGCGGCGTGTCGCGCTTGACATGCAGCGTGCGTTCGAGTCGCAGGGGCGTGCCGTCGTGCGGCGCGACCTTGGCGATGTCTTCGAGATACTGCCAGTGCAGGCTGCCCCAGGCGACGCCGTCGTCGCGCTTGCGCAACGCGACCCGGCCCAGTTCCGGCACGATCTCCGGCCCGACAAACCGCTTCTCGAAGAAGCCCGTCCCGGCTTCGGTCTTCTCCGGCACGATCTTGCGGCCGCCCAGCTCGATTTCGACGAGCGCGTCGGAGGCGAGCCGATCGGCGCCGCGCATGAGCAGCGCGTAGACGGCATCGGCCGTGGCCCGGCTTGCGCGCCAATGCCGAGTCTGCTTCTGCTTGAGCAGCCAGGTTTGGCAGGCTTCGACCGCCTCGGCATCGCCGGCGACTTCGTCGAACGCTTCGATCATCATGGCCTGCGTTTCGATAGGGGCGCGATACCACCACCAGGAATGCTCGCTGTCGCGCCAGAACATGCCCAGTTCATTGTCGGTCACGGCCCGTTCGCGCAGCGAACGCAGGATCGCGCCGGCCGCCTCGCGCTCGCCGTGCCGGTGCAGAGCCAGGGCCAGATGCGCCTGCGACTGGCGATGGCCCAGCGTCAGCCAATGCTCTCGGGCTTGACCAAGAAAATAGGCGTGCGCCTCGCGCCGGTCGGTCGGCAGGGGCAGGTCCTTCAGGAAGAAGCTGCGCGCGTACAGATACAGCGCCAGCGCCGGGCTCAGATTCGGATCGGCCAGCCGTTCGTCTTCGACGATCCGGCGATACCGTTCGTCCATCCAGTTGTCCAGCCAGGGAATCGCGCGCAACGCGGCGCTCGGGTCCGCTTGCGCGCCC
>SLKS01000279.1 GCA_007134465.1 Kiritimatiellia bacterium
CGGAGATGTTGAAGAAGCATCCATCATGTCGCCAGCGCTTGACACGTTTTGAAATTTGGCACGCTCGCAGAGCGCACCGGCAAACAGCCGGGCAGGCCCGGCACACAACAAACGATATCAGGATATCTTCAGTTTGACCAGAAACTACAGGAACTGCATCTCTCATTCCAAACTGAAACCCTCTCCAGACGGCGCGCTCACCCGCCTGCACCGCAAAGTCAGCTTGCCCGCTTTATTCTTTGACGAGCCCTTAATGGACATTGGGAATTCGCCAAAAGGCCTATGTGCATAAGGGCTCGACTCTACTCGATGCGGAAGAGACCCGGAGATATTCCTGGAAAGGGGTTTCGGCGGCGACCGGATGTGACAGAATCATTGGCGACAAAACCATGGGGAAGCGGCGGGGATCTGTCCGGCGGCTGCCCCAATGATTCTGACGAGAAATGATTTTGTCGTCTCTAGGCCTGGAATAAGCGAGGTTTTCGTCGCGAGAGTGCGCAAACGTCTGCGCCGCAGGCGTTGGCGTGCTCGCAGCAGAAAAACTCGCTTATTTTAGGTCTAGGTTCGATGGCCCCGGAAGAGCGAAACGATGGCGATTCTGCCGACGATCATGGCTTTCCGGCGCATTCGCCGTCACTCACATACCACCAAACCCACATACCCGCACACTTGGGTTGCGGGCGACAGCCCGCGTTAGCGACGATCGCCAACCAGATGGGCGCCGGGCGACTATGGTTTCGCCATGGACTGCCATCCGCCGCCGAGCGCTTTATAGAGTTGGATCAGGCGCAGCAGCACGGCGCCCCGGCTTTGCGCAAGGCTGTCGTCAAGAGTCTGTTGCGTCCGCTGCGTTTCCAGAACGGCCAGAAAATCCGTCAACCCGGCTTTGTAGCGGTTCTCCGCCAGCGCCGCCGCGGATCGGGCGGCGGCGGCGGCATCCTCCAGCGCCTGCATGCGGCGGCGTTCCTGCTCGAAGGCGGTCAGGGCGTCGCGCGTTTCCTGAACGGCCGCCAGCACGGTCTGCTCGTAGGCGGCCAGAGCCTGCTCCTGTCCCGCCTCCTGCGCCTTGATGGTGTTGCGAATCGATCCGGCATGGAAGATGGCCCAGCGGATGCCCGGCCCGAAGCTGTACACATCGCTGCCGGCGCTGCCGAACGAGGCGATGTCGAGCGCTTCGATCCCGATGGAGCCGAGCAGCGTGAATTTCGGATACAGATCGCCTTTCGCCGCGCCGATACGGGCCGTTTGCGCGGCGAGTTCGCGTTCCGCGCGGCGTACATCGGGGCGGCGACGCAAGGCGTCGGCGGGAATGCCGACCACCGCTTGCGCGGGAACGGCGGGCAGGGCGGCGTCCGCAACGGCCGCCAGCCGGACATGCAACGAACCCGGCATGCGCCCTGTCAGCACAGCCAGCGCATTCAGGCTTTCCTCGATGGCCGTTTCCAGCGGCGGTATGGCGGCCCGAGTCGATTCGAGCAAGGCGCGCGCCTGCTGAACCGCCAGATCGTCGGCCAGGCCAGCCGCAAAACGATCGTGCAGCAGCTCGACCGTTTGCTGTTGCAACTCGCGGTGGGCTTGCGCGACGGCGAGCCGCCGCCGACCGGTACGCAACATCACGTACGTGCGGGCGGTTTCGGCGGCGAGCGAGACGCGCACGGCGTCGCGTCCGGCGGCACGCGCTTCCAGATCGGCCAGCGCGGCTTCCGTCGCGCGGCGGTTCCCGCCGAACAGATCGAGCTCCCAGCCCGCATCCAGGCCGGCCCGGTAGTATTCCGTCGTGCCTGTGGCCAGGACGGCATCGCTCGCTTTCTGTTGCGTGGCGCTGGCGGAGGCGTCCAAACGGGGGAGGGCGGCGGCGCGAACCATGCCCAGCCGCGCGCGCGCGGCACGCACGGCGGCCACGGCCGATCGAAGCGTGCGATTGTTCTCCAGCGCTTCGTCCACCAGCGCTGTCAGTTCGGGATCGCCCAGCGTCGTCCACCAATGGCCGGGAGCGTCCGCCTCCAGGTCGGCGGCAAGCGGAAGGCCTGTCTCCGGCCAGTCGGGTTCGGCGTAATCGGGGCCAACCGTCAAACAGCCGTTCATCGTCAGGGGCAAAAGGCCGCACAGGAACACGAGCATGCCGAGTCCGCCCGCACGAGGCCCGCTCTTTCTTTCGCGCAAGCCTTGAAACAGAGTGTAGAGCGCCGGGATCAGAACAATGCCGAACACGGTTGCCGCCAGCATGCCGTAAAATACGGCGATGCCGATAGAGCGGCGCGCGGCCGATCCCGCGCCAACGGCAACGACCATCGGGAAGATGCCGAGAATGAAGGTGAACGCCGTCATCAGCACGGCACGAAAGCGCTGGCGCGCGCCGTCGGCGGCCGCGTCCAGCGTCGAAAGGCCCTCTTCCCGCCGCGTTTTCGAGAACTCGACGATGAGAATGGCGTTCTTGCTGGCCAGTCCGACGAGGAGAATCATGCCCAGTTGCGCGTAGATCCCCAGCGGGCGTCCCGTTACGGACAGACCGATCAAGGCGCCCAGTCCGGCAACCGACGTGGACAGCATGACGGGCAGCGGAATGATCCAGCTTTCGTATTGGGCCACCAGAAAGAGGTATCCGAAAAGCAAGGCCATGGCGACCAGCGCTGCCGCGCCGCCGGTGGCGGCGGCTTCCTGATAGCTTAGCCCGGACCAGTCGAATCCGTAGCCTGCGGGCAAATGGTCCCGCGCGATATCGGATACGGCTTGCATCGCGGCGCCGCCGCCAATCTGCGGCGCGGCGGACGCCGTAATGGCGGCGGACACGAACTTGTTGTAGCGATCGACCGCGCGCGGGGCCAAATCAGGCCGCACGGTCAGCACGCTGTCGAGCGGAACCATGGCGCCGATGCGGCTTTTGACATGAAGACGGCCGATATCGGCGATGTGGTTGCGGAACGAGCCGTCGGCCTGCATGATGACGCGGTTGACTTGTCCGTCGAAATTCACGTCGCTGACATAGCGGGTTCCGAAATGGCTCTGAAGCGTAGCGAAGATTTCAGCGACATCCACCTGCATCGCGGCGGCTTTCAGCCGATCGATCTCCAGAAGCCGATGGGGCGTGTCGGCGGTGTAACCGCTGAAAGCGTACTGGATTTCCGGCGCCGCATTAAGCTTCATCAGAAACCGGTTCAGTTCCGTATTCAGCTTGCGGGGATCGTTGTCGTTCATGGCCAGCAGCCGGATATCCATGCCGCCGCTAACACCGAGCCCCGCGATAGCCGGCGGCGTAAAAAGATTGATGCGCGCGCCGGGAACCTGGGCCAGGCGCGCCTGAAATTTGCGCTGAAGGGCGGTGACATGCAGATCGGACGTTTGGCGCTGGTCCCATGGATCGAGCCCGAACAGGAAGAAGGCCATATTTTCGCCGGAGCCGCCGATCATGCTGAAGCCCGCGACTTCGACCGTATAGGCCACGCCGGGTTCCTGACGCAACGGACCGATCGCCTCCTGCAAAAGCGCTTCGGTTCGCGCTTGCGTGGCGCCTTCGGGAAGCTGCATGGACCCGAAAATGACGCCTTGATCCTCGTCGGGCAAAAAGGCGGTCGAACGTGTGGCGACCATGCGCCAGGCGCCCCCAAGCACAATCAGCAACAGCAGCGCCGTTGCGAGCCGGCGTCGAGCCAGTCCGGTTGAAATCGC
>SLKS01000321.1 GCA_007134465.1 Kiritimatiellia bacterium
GGCGGCGCCACGGCCGCTTCGGACCGGGTTGCCGGCGCAAGGCACAGGCCGACGGCGAACACGAAGGCGGCTGCCAGCAGCGTCCACAAACGGATGCCGGCTCCGAATACGGCCAGAAACGTCAAGGTCAGGCAAATCGCAGTCATTGTAGGTAAATCTCGTAAATGTCCACTCCGTTCTCGCTGTAGATTCGGCGTCCGTTCGGGACATGGACGTTAGGCGCAGGATCGAGGATGACGCGATAGACTTTTGGATTCTTTCCGTAATACGCGGCGGCAGGTTCGTTGTCAAAGCGAACGAGTCGGCGTCCGTACGCGATCCAGGCGGCGAGCGCGCGGCGGGGCTGACGCCATGGCGTGCGCGGCGGCGGCGCGGGGCGCGGCCGGGAAAGCGACCGGAAATCGGGGCGCGGACAGCCGCGCACATAGGCTTGCATGGCTGTCCGCGCGCGTTCATCGGGCGCTTGCAGCATGAAGGGGCCGTACGGATCGTAGGCGTCAAGAAACCGTGCCGCTTCGCGAATCCGACGCGGCGTGGCGTTGGCATGGCGGCGCATGACAACCGACAACGCGGCCGCGCCGCACAAAAACAGGCAGGCGGCCGCCATGCGCGCGCGAACCGTTGCGCGGCCCAGGAGCGGCCCGCCCTCCTGCGTTCGGACGGGGGACCGCTTGTCCAGTCCGATGGCCGCCCACAGACAAACCGGGAACAGGGCCGGCAGCGCGGCGTACATCGTGCCGCCGGATACGGCGCAGGCGAACAGGCCGAGCAAGGTCCAAACGCGCCAAGGACGTGTCCAGACGGTATCCGTTCCGAACAGACCGAACGCCGCCGGAACCAGTATCGGCCCCATTTGCGTCAGCAGACGCATGGCGAAACCGGCGGCTCTGTCCAAGGGGAACGGCAGGGCCAGCGGCTCGCTCAAGGCAAGACCGGCCATAAGGAATGGCATGGCGACCAGCAGCCGAAAAGCCGCTCGCTTCGTTTGCCCGTCGGGCAGTCGCGCGGCGAGCCGATCCCATGGCGTCAGCGCTGCGGCAGCGCCGGCCGTCGCCAGAAGCGCCAAGGTCGGCAAGGCGACGCGGTGCGTCAGCAGCAGCGCCGGCGCGCCCGCCAGCGCTGCCGCAAGTCTTCGCAAGCGCCGTTTGTCGGCCAGTCCGGCCAGATAGAGGGGGAACAGCGCCAGAAAGAGACCGCGCCCGGTCGCCCAATGATTGTATCGCAGGAAGATCGGTGAAAAGACGTAGAGAAACGCCGCATAGCCGGCCATCCGTTCGTTGCCTGCCAGCCGGCGGACGCATACGAACATTCCGCACAGTCCTGCGAGACCGGCCAGTAGCGACACCGCATAGAATCCGCCGTCCACGCCGAGTCCGCCCAGTATCTGTGTTGTGGCCAGAACCAGCGGTTGCATGGCCGGATAGGCGCGCGGCGCGTAGCCGAATACGCCCAGCGGGTGCGTCAGCCAGGGGATCGCCTGTTCGACAGCGACCAGTGTCGCCAGATCCTGCCATTTGTAGGTGTCGATTCCGGCCAGATGCGAAAAGGGAAAGGCCGCAAGCGCGAAGACAAGAAACAGCGCAGCGCCGCGCCGACCGAAACCGAGACGCGCGGGGATCGGGTCGAGCCCGCGCAGAAGCGTTGCGCATACCGCCGCCACGCCGAGCGCCCAATGCGTCAGCGCCATCGGCAGAGCCGTCAGCGGCACGCCAAACGCGTGCAACGAGAGCGGCACAAGCGTATTCAGAAGCAGCGCAAAACCGCCGCTCCAGGCCAGACGGGCGATTGCGTCGCCCTTTGGCGCAGCGCCTGCGGCCAGCAGCCACGGCGTGGCGGCAAAAGCCCAAAGAAGAGACAATCGCGCGAACAGCACAGTCATGTGGCGAAACTATCAGTTTGCGCGGCAAAGGCAACGGAAAAGAAAGGGGCTAGTCGCGGGCGGCGGCCTGTCCGGGCGGGTCCGCCAGCACGGTGTCGCTCGCCTGGGCGGCCATGGCGGGATAGTCGAGCGTGAAATGCAAGCCACGGCTTTCCTTTCTGATTTGAGCCGACCGGACGATCAGGCAGGCGGCGGCCGCGATATTGCGCAATTCGAGAATGTCCGAGGTCAGGAAATAGTCCAGGTAGTATTCGCGGATTTCCGCGCGCAGATTCACGATCCGGCGCAACGCGCGTTCCAGGCGTTTGTCCGTACGCACGATGCCCACATAGTCCCACATGCAGGTGCGGACCTCGTTCCAGTTGTGTTCCACGACCACCGCCTCGTCGCTGGGCGCGGCGCGGCCCGGAGTCCAGTCGGGAATGGCGGTTTGTTTCGCTATGTCGGGTTCGGGGTGGCGCGTGAGCGCGTCGGCCAATTCTCGTGCGCAGACCAGCGCTTCCAGCAGGGAGTTGCTGGCCAGCCGGTTTGCGCCGTGCAAGCCGGTGCAGGCCACTTCTCCGCAGGCGTACAGGCCTGGAATGCTGGTTGTGCCGTCCACGCCGGCTTCGATGCCGCCGCAAAAGTAATGGGCGGCGGGCACCACGGGCAGCAAATCCTTGGCCATGTCGAACCCGAAGCGCTGGCAGGTCCGATAAATGTCGGGGAAGCGGCGTTGGAGAAAAACGCTGCCGCGCGAGCGAATGTCGAGATAGACGCAGGGCGCGCCGGCCGATTTCATTTCCCTGTCGATCGCCCGCGCCACGATGTCGCGCGGCGCCAGCTCGCCGCGCGGATCGGCCTCGTCCATGAAAGCATGGCCTTGCGCATTGAGCAAGCGCGCGCCTTCGCCGCGCACCGTTTCGCTGATCAGAAAGGACTTGGCGTCCGGATGGTAGAGGCATGTGGGGTGGAACTGGATGAATTCCATATTGCGGATGCGCGCCCCGGCGCGCCAGGCCGTGGCCACGCCGTCGGCTGTGGCAATGTCCGGGTTGCTCGTGTAGAGGTAGACTTTTCCGCCGCCGCCCGTCGCCAGTATTGTTGCCGGCGCGCGCACAGCGAACACTTCGTTGGATTTGACGTCCAGCACATAGGCGCCCAGACAGCGGTTCGCGTCGTCCAGCCCGAGCCACCCGGTTGTGATCAAGTCGATCAGCATGCAATGTTCGAGCAGGGTCGCCGACGGTTCGCGCTGCAACCGGTCGAGCAGCGCGGCCTCGATACGCCTGCCTGTAATGTCGCCCGCATGCAGAACCCTGCGTCGGGAATGTCCGCCTTCGCGCCCGAGGTCGTAGCCGGCGGCGCCGGCCAGCGCCTCGAAGCGCAAACCGAACGACTCCAGATCGCGGATGCGCGCCGGTCCGCCCGCCACGATCCGGCGCACGACGGCTTCGTCGCACAGACCGGCCCCGGCCTGCAAGGTGTCCCGTACGTGTTCGTCGAAGCTGTCGTCCGCATCCATCACGCAGGCCACGCCGCCTTGCGCGAAATTCGTGGCGCTGTCGGCGCGGTCCTTCTTGGTGGCGACCACAACCCGGCCATGCGGCGCCAGGGCAATGGCCGACATCAGGCCGGCGATGCCGCTGCCCACAACGAAATAGTCGCATTCGACAATTTTCATGCCGCGAAACGCTTCCCTTCCTTGCGAAAACGGTTATCGGTCGTCCGCTGGCGAAACAGGAACGCCATGTTTTCTTAAATAGTCTTTCAGTTCCGGGATGGCGATGACGTTGAAATGAAAAACCGAGGCCGCCAGCAGCACGGTGGCGCCGGCCTGAACGGCATCGAGGAAATGAGGCAGCTCGCCGGCTCCGCCCGACGCCACAATGTCGGCGGACAGATTCGAAGCCAGGGCGCGAATCAGCGGCAAATCGTAGCCGGTTCGCGCTCCGTCGCCCGCCTTGCTGGTTGGCAGAATCGTTCCGACCCCCGCTTCGTCCACGCGGCGGGCCCACTCCAGGGCGTCGGTTCCCGTCGCCGTGCGTCCGCCGTCCACATAGACTTCGTAGCCGGACGGCATTGCCGGATTGCGGTCGGCGTCAATGGCCACGATCACCTTGTCGCTTCCGAATGCCTGTACCAGTTCGCCGACCAGTTCGGGCTTGCGAAACGCCGCGCTGGCAATGGAGACCCGATTCGCCCCGGCTTCGAATACGGCCTCGGCGCTTGCCCGGTCGCCGATGCCGCCGCCAACCGAAAACGGAATAGTGGTCGCCTCGGCAACGCGTTGCACCACATCCAGCAGCGTTCCCCGGCTTTCGACGGTGGCCGTAATGTCGAGCAGCGCCAGCTCGTCGGCGCCCGCCTCGACATAGGCGCGCGCGCAGGCGACGGGGTCGCCCGCATCCCGGATGTCCACAAAGTGAATCCCTTTGACTACGCGTCCGGCCCGCATGTCCAGACACGGCATGATTCGCACTCGTTTATGGTCGCTCATTGTTTGCCGCCTTTCCATTATTCTCGGTTGCGGAAGCCGCCGGGAGCACGATGGGCGGAATCTGGCCGCAGGCGGCGCAGACGCCGTCGAGCAGGCCGACCGTATCGATCGCATAGCCGTGCCGTGCGATCAGTACGGCGCCGCACTTCGCGCACAGCGTGTCGCGGCCGACATGGGACGCGACGTTTCCCAGATAGACATAGTCGAGCCGCTGTTCGCAGAGGCGAGCGGCCGTCTCAAGCGCCTGCGCGTCGGTGGGCGGCACGTTCATGCGATAGCGCGGGAAATAGGCGCTCAAGTGCAAGGGCGTGTGCCGGCCCAGGTTGTCGGAAATCCAGTTGGCCAAACGGTCCACGTCGGCCGGCGCGTCGTTCAGGCCGGGAATCAGCAGGCAGGTGATTTCCACATGACAGCCTGTTTGCGCCGCCTGACGCGCGAAGGCGAGCACAGGCGCCAGGCTTGCCTTGCAGTAGCGACGATAGAACTCCTCGTTCATGCTCTTGATATCAATGTTCAGCGCGTCGGTCAGGGCCAGGATGTCGCGGCCGGGTTCCGGCCGCAGATACCCGTTCGTCACCAGCACGGTGGCGAGTCCGGCGGCGCGTGCCGCTTGCGAACAATCGAGCGCATACTCGATGCCGACCAGCGGCTCGTTATAGGTGAAAGCCACGCTGGAAGAGCCGGCGCGCCGGGCGGCTTGCACCACATCCTCGGGCGCTACCGGTTCGGCGGACAAGTCGGCGCGCTGCGAAATGGACCAGTTCTGGCAGAAATCGCAGGAGAAATTGCAGCCCCATCCGCCGATACTGAAAATCGTGGCGCCGGGATGGAAGTGGTAGAGCGGTTTCTTTTCGATGGGGTCCGGCTGCATCGAGGACAGGCGGCCGTAGCCGGCGGCTTCCAGAACGCCGTCCCGGCGCTGGCGCACGCCGCAACGGCCCGTCTGACCTTCGCCCATTTCGCAGGCGTGCGGGCAAAGATCGCAGGCTGCGCGTCCGTTCCCCGCATCATGCCAGTAGCGTGCTTCCGTCATTTCAGTCCTCGACGCAAGGCGTTGTGGGCGGCGCGCGTTTCGGCCTCCTGTTTGTTCGGGCCCTTGCCGCGTCCGAGCATTTTGCCGTCCACCATCGCTTCGACAGTGAACACGGCGGCATGGGGCGGCCCGGTTTTGGCGACCACCCGGTATTGCGGGCCTTTGCGCCATTTGCGCTGCGCCACTTCCTGCAGCTTGCCTTTCGGATTGTCCGCCCATACGTCCATGCTCATGTTTTCGACAATCGGCACGAAGACGCGCCCGAATATTTTTTCCACGGCCTTGAGCCCGCCATCCAGGAAGGCGGCGCCCACGACCGCTTCCAATGCGTCTTCCAGAAGGGACAGGCGTTTGCGGCCGCCGGATTTCTCCTCGCCGCGCCCAACCAGAACGAATCGGCCCACGTCAATGTCGCGCGCTATTTTGGACAGGGCTTTTCCGCTGGTCAACTGGCTGCGGAACGAAGTGAGCGCCCCTTCGTCCACATTCGCCATTTTCCTGTAGAAATAGGCGGCGGCGGCCAGCGCCAAGGCCGCATCGCCCAGATATTCCAGTCGCTGATTGTCGTGCTCGATTTCGGGTCTCTCGAACCGATAGGAACGGTGGGTCAGCGCCGTCTCCAGCAGAGACAGGCGCCGAAACTTGTAGCCGATGGTCTTTTCCAGTTCGCGATACGGATTCTTGCGTCGGCGCAGCAGCATGGCAGTCAGGCCCTCGGGTGAAATTGACGATGCACGGCCGTCAGTCGGCCCTGGTCAACGTGCGTATAGATCTGGGTCGTGCCGATGTCGGCGTGGCCCAGCAGTTCCTGTATGATCCGCAACGGCGCGCCGTTCGCCAGCAGATGGCTGGCGAACGAGTGGCGCAGCGTGTGCGGAGATATGGTCTTGCCGATGCCGGCTTTCAGCGCGTAGCGCCGTATGGCCTTCCACAGGCCCTGCCGGGTGAATGTCCGGCCGGCCCGTGTCAGGAACAGCGCCGAACTTGTTTGCGCGTTTCGGAACGAAGGCCGCGCGTCGGCCAGATACCGGCGCAGCCGAAGTCCGGCCTGGCCGTTGAACGGAATCACGCGCGTTTTGCCGCCTTTGCCTTGGCAGCGCACGTAGCCGGCGTCGAAATGCACGTCTTCCGTTCGCAGATCGGCCGCCTCCGACACGCGCAAGCCGCAGGCGTACATCAGCTCGAACAGCGCCCGATCCCGACAGGCCAGCGCGCCGTCTCCCTGCGTCGCGGCAAGCAAGCGGTCCACCTCCTTGACCGACAGCACGGACGGCAAGGTTTTCCACAGCCTGGGCGAATCCATGACTTCCGTCACGTTCCGGTCCAGCAATCGTTCCCGGCATAGCCAGGCGAAAAAGACTTTGATGGCCACCAGCCGCCGCGAGAGCGTATTCACGCTGAGCCCCCGCTTCTTCTCGCTGGCAAGAAAATCGAATACATGCGTTCGTTCCGTCTCGTTGAACGAGGAAACGCGTCGCGTTTCCATAAAAGCCCGAAAAGCGTTCAAGTCCTGCAAATAGGCTTGCCGGGTATTTTCGCTCAACCCGCGCTCGAGGGTGACGTGGTCCAGGAACTGTTCAATCAGCGGATTCATCGCTTGGAGCAGCCGGAGGGTCGGGTTCGGGCTTCGCGGATGCGTCGGGCGGAACCGTCTGCGCGCTGCCGCGGCACGTTTCGGGCAAGCGCGCCTGGGCGTCCGGATTCGCCGGAATATCGTTGGCGTCGAATCCCGCGTCGGCAATGGCGTGTTCCAAGTTCTTGAGCGCCACAATCATGCTGTCGTACGGCACAAGAACCCGGCGCCGTTCCATATCCACTTCGATGTTGTTGCGATCGATCCCGTGCACGCGGTGCAAAGCCTCGCGCACAATCTTCGCGCACGCCGGGCCGCGCATGGCCGGCACGTCAATCATGGCTTGGCGCGGATCGCTTCTGCGGCAGCCAGCACACGCCGCCAGCGCGCACGCGCACAGGATCAGAACGGTTTGTTGCATGCTTTTCATGGAGCCTTTCCGGCAAAGACAAACGTTTTTTCGTGTGTGTTATGTCCCTGAATTGTTTGAACACCCGCTTCGCTCAAGATAACGAAGGAAACGAAGTGCACTCGCCCTTCTTTGTTCCCTCCTCTGATTTCTGACCTCTGGGTTGCGGGCGCAGCCCGCCTTAAGCTGTTTGGGAAGACAGAAAAATCGCGCCTTTCATAGCATGCCGAGCTCCGGCGCACAAGCCCAAATTGGCTCCGATTCCGGGCGCGGGCCCATGTCAATGGTTCCCATGCTTTTTTGTGGTTGCGCCTGCTGCCGATATAGGCTATAGGCGCAGTTTTGTCTGGAAGCCAAAATCCATCGTAAAGGAATTCGAGCCATGACGGTCTCAGACAGCACGCCGCATGCGGTCGTTGTCGGCGCCGGGCCCGGCGGCCTGACCTGCGCCATGATCCTGGCCAACCGCGGGTTCAAAGTGACTGTTTTCGAAGCCCGGGACACGGTAGGCGGCCGGAACGCCGAGATTCGGCTTGGGCCGTATCGGTTCGACACCGGCCCCACGTTTCTTATGCTGAAGGACATCCTCGACGAAGTGTTCGAGGAAGCGGGCGTGCATATCGGCGATGCGCTCGACTGTCGCCCGCTCGATCCCATGTACCGACTGGCATTCGGGGACAAGTCCCTCTCGGTCTCTTCCGATCATGTCGCCATGAAGGCGGAAATCGCCCGTGTCTTTCCCGGGCGCGAGCATCTTTACGACGGCTTTATCGAGCGGGAAAAGCAACGCTTCAAGCGGCTCTATCCCTGCTTGCAGAAATCCTACGACCGCTGGACCACTCTCTTGCATCCGGACCTGATTCGCGCGATTCCGCATCTCGCGCTGAACCAGACGTTGTATTCCGTTATGCGCAAGCGATTCGGCGACGAGCAGCTTGCCCTGAGTTTCACTTTCCAGTCGAAGTATCTGGGCATGTCGCCTTGGAAATGCCCGGGTATTTTCGCCATGATTCCCTACATAGAGCACGCCATGGGCATCTGGCACACCATGGGCGGGCTGAGCGCCATCTCGCACGCCATGGCCGAAACGGTGCGCAAGCATGGCGGCGAGGTTCGTCTGAACGCTCCGGTTCGCCGAGTTCGGGTACGGAATCGAGCGGCGCAAGGCGTGGAATTGGACAGCGGCGAATTCGTGGAAGCCGATGCTGTGATTGTGAACGCCGATTTCGGACACGCCATGACGAACCTGTTCGAGCCCGGCGAGCTGCGCCGGTACACGCAGGCCAAGCTGGCGTCCATGAAATTTTCCTGCTCTACGTTCATGATCTACGCCGGCGCAAGCAAAGCATACGATATGCCCTTCCATACCATCTGCTTCGCGCGCGACTACCGCCGCAACGTAGACAGCGTTTTCAGCGGGGCGCCGCTTGGCGACGATCTTTCCTTCTATGTGCGCAACGCCAGCGTGCTGGATCCCGGCCTGGCGCCGCCCGGCCATTCGGCCGTCTACATCCTCGTTCCCGTTTCCAACCTGGCTGTCGGCCGTACCGACTGGGAACAGGAAACGCCTGCGTTTCGCGAACGCGTACTGCGCGCCGTCGCCGAACGCACCGCCATGACGGATCTGGCCGACGCCATCGTGGAGGAAAAGGTCGTAACCCCGCTCGACTGGGAACGCCAGTACCGGGTCCACCGGGGGGCCACATTCAATCTCGCCCACAATTTCGGCCAGATGCTGCATCGGCGTCCGCATAATAAATTCGAGGAGTTCGACCGCTGCTACCTTGTCGGCGGCGGCACGCATCCCGGCAGCGGATTGCCCACCATTTACGAATCCGGCCGCATTGTCGCCAACCTGCTGTCGCGCGCCAACGGAATCCCCTTTGTCTCCAAAAACCTTTCCGTCTGAAACGAGGCCGCCATGAGCGAACCTGTTCCGTCATCCCAGGCCAGCGAAAAGAACGCCATTGTGATCGGCGCCGGGCTCGGGGGCCTGTCGGCCGCCATTACGCTGGCTCAAGAAGGCTTCCGTGTCAGCCTTTTCGAAAAGAACGCCCATGCCGGCGGCAAGCTGAACGTGCTGGAAAAGGAAGGCTTCGCCTTCGATCTGGGTCCCTCGATACTCACGCTGCCTCACCTGTTCGAACGGCTTTTCAAACGCGCGAAGCGGCGCATGAGCGACTATGCGACCCTGCTGCCCGTTCGGCCGCACTGGCGCAATTTTTTCGAGGACGGAACCGTTTTCGATCTGACCCCCGAACCCGACCGCATGACCGAAGAGCTGGCCAAGCTGGGCGAATCGCCCAAGGCCTTCCAGCATTTTCTCGATTATTCCGCCCGCCTCTACGATTTGATCGATCGCGGCTATTTCGAGCAGGGGCTGGACGGCGTTCGCGATTTCCGGCGTTTCTACGGGCTGGTCGCCTTCCCGAGATTCGATCTCCTGCGCACCATGCATGGAGGCGGCGCCCGTTTCCTTCGCCACCCGCATCTGCGCGATGTCATGGATTTTTTCATTAAATACGTCGGCTCCTCGGCCTACGACGCTCCCGCCTTCATGAACTGTTTGCCCACCATCCAGTTCCGCTACGATCTCTGGTACGTGGAAGGCGGCATGATCCGGCTCGCCCAGGCGTTGCGCACACTGGCGGAGGAGCTCGGCGTGGCGCTGCATTTCGGGCAGGAAGTCGTGCGCATCCGTGCCGAAGGGCGAGTCGCACAGGGCGTGGAACTCAAGGACGGCTCTTTCCAGGCGGCCGACTACGTGGTTTCTAACATGGAAACCATTCCCGCCTACCAGCGTTTGCTCGGCATGCCGAAGTCGTTTCTGCGCCGTTTACGCCGATTCGAGCCGGCCTGTTCCGGGCTCGTGCTCGATTTGGGCCTTGACCGGCAGTATCCGCAGCTTGCCCACCACAATTTTTTCTTTTCCGGGAATCAGCAGAGCCATTTTCGTTCGGTTTTCCGTCGGCGCGAAATTCCGCACGACCCAACATTGTACGTGGTCGCCGCCGGCCGCACGAACCCTGCCGTGGCGCCGCCCGGCTGCGACAACCTGAAAATCCTGCCTCACATCCCCTGTCTTGACGAAAAACGGCCTGTGCCGGACGAGGCCTATCGCGCCTTGCGCGACCGCGTTCTCGACAAGCTTGAACGCATGGGGCTGACCGATCTGCGTCGGCACATTGTCGTCGAGCACATGTGGACGCCACGCGACATCCAAGCGCAATACTATTCCAATCGCGGCGCCATCTACGGCGTGGTCTCGAACCGCTGGAAGAATTTCGGGTTCAAGACTCCCAAGCAGAGTTCCGCCTTCGACAACCTCTACTTCGTCGGCGGCTCCGTCAATCCCGGCGGCGGCATGCCCATGGTTGCGCTCTGCGGTCAGAACGTGGGCAAGGCCATTGCCGCGCGCGAACGCTCGCAGCGCCCGTAATCCCTTCCCGCCACTCAGCCGCGCGCTTTCCGACTTTTTATTCTGGACTAAGCCAGCGAGAGACGGCTACGTTTCTGAACATGGACAGCGAAGCGGCGGTGCGCAACCCGCGCAAGAGTCTGCCGGAGCGACGGGGGAGGGGGGACGGACATGTATTGCCGGAAATGCGGGGCTCAGAACCACAACAATGCATACAAGTGCGTGAGGTGCGGGGACATTCTTTCGCATGGCGGCGGGGCGCTTCCTCGCAACATTCCCAACTACCTTGCCCAGTCCATCCTTGTCACGCTTTTCTGCTGTCTTCCTCTTGGCATTCCGGCCATCGTCTTTGCCGCCCAGGTGAACGGAAAGGTTCAAGCCGGCGACATTCAAGGCGCGATAGAGGCCTCCGGCAAAGCCCAGATGTGGGCATGGTGGTCTTTCGGCGTTGGGCTGGTCTCGTCCATTCTCTATCTGATTTTCATAGGCGCAGCGAGCATGTGAAATGGACCAGTCGTCGAAACGCAAGCGATGGGCAGCGGTTGCCGTGGCGGCAGCCATCGTCTCGGCTTTGGCGGTGTTGTTTCTGTTCAATCCCGAGGCGAATCGCTTCTTTCCGCCGTGTCCTCTGCACTGGCTGACAGGCTTGCATTGCTCGGGATGCGGCACGCTTCGCGCCCTGCATCATCTGCTGCACGGCCGTCTTGCGGCGGCGCTGGCGTTAAATTCCCTAACGGTCGTTTCGATTCCGATCGTCGCGCTACTGTTACTGAACCCGGCCTGGAGTTACCGGAGATGGGTTCCGTGGACGGCCATGGCCGTGCTGATCGGCTACGGGATTCTGCGAAATCTGCCGCTCTGGCCTTTCATGCTGCTGGCTCCGCATTGAAGAGTTCGCCTGACGGCGCCAGGCATTTTCGTGAACTACGTGCAACAACACTGTTCGGCAGGAGATGAATGCGATGAAGGAATTTAACGGTGCAATGATGCAGTTCTTTCACTGGTATACGCCAGCGGATGGATCATTGTGGAGACATCTTGCAGAACAGGCCGTTCAGCTATCCAAGGCTGGCATTACTTCCGTCTGGTTGCCACCAGCATATAAAGGGGCGGCAGGGTCGGAAGATACAGGTTCCGCTTTGATGCCGTTAAGCATGTTGGCGCCGACTTCTTCGTCGAATGGCTCAATCATGTGCGCAACCATACAGGGCGTAACCTCTTTGCCGTTGGAGAGTATTGGTCGGGGATCGACGAGGCGCTGGAGCATTTCCTCAAGGCAACCGACAGCAACCTGATGCTTTTCGACACCGGACTTCACTACAGCTTTGCGGCTGCTGGACGGGAGGGAAAGGGCTTCGACATGAGGACTGTTCTTGACCGAAGCCTAGTCAAGGACCATCCCGATATGGCTGTCACTCTCGTAAGCAACCACGACACACAACCGTTACAATCGCTTGAATCGGTTGTCGAGGCTTGGTTCAAGCCGTTGGCATATGCGATGATCCTTTTGCGACGGGGCGGCTACCCCTGCATTTTTTACGCCGATTATTATGGTGCAGAGTACACGGGCGTAGGCAAGGACGGTAATGAGCATGAGGTCCATATGCCAAGCCATAAGTGGCTAATCGATCGCTTTCTCGCCACGAGGCGGCGATATGCTTTTGGAGAACAAAACGATTACTTTGATCAACCGAACTGCATCGGATGGACACGTAGCGGCAACACAGAGCATCCGGGAGGAATGGCGGTCCTGCTGAGCAATGATGCGGACGGCGCAAAGTCTATGAATACCGGAACGCCGGGCATCACGTATGGCGATGCTACGAAACATATCAAAGAAACAGTGACCACAAACAACGAAGGATGGGGAGAGTTCAAGTGCAAGGGCCGATCGGTTTCCGTGTGGGTTCCCGTTGATGAATCGTAATCATCCGGCTGACGAGACGCAATAAACCGGCCCAAAGCGGCGACTGAGTAATCCGCGCGTCATGGCAAACGCTCTGCCCACCCCCCCGCCAGCGCATGCCCCGTCTTCGCGCTAAGCTCGTAGGTGTCCATCCGCGGTATCCGGCGCCCGCGAGCCGCACCGCATCCTCCACGATCCGGGCCGATTCGTCCGCCGTGCCGGGCGAATTAAAAACAACGAAAAAACGCCTTTTGCTATTGACTTACGCCCCGTTTCCTTGTCTCAGCGGTTAAAACCACTCAAAAAGGAATGCACGCAATCGCCTAGAATTTCGAGGTTGTAGCCGCCTTCCTGACAGATCAGGGTTGGTACATTCAAGGCGGCCAACCGGCGGGCGATCACGGCGTAATCCCCGGTTTCCAGCCGGAAGCCGCCAATCGGATCCTGGGCGTGGGTATCGAAACCGGCCGCCAGGATCAGGAATTGCGGGTCGAAAGTCCGGATGGCGTCAACAATGCGTTCCAAGGCCGCCAAATATTCCTTGAGTGTGGTTCCCCTGGGCAACGGTTCGTTGTGGTTGGCCCCGGCGCCCTGGCCTATCCCGGTTTCTTTCGCATAGCCCCAGAAGTAGGGATATTCGTCGGTCGGATCCCCGTGGATCGAAGCGGTGAAGACGGCTTTGCGTTCCAGGAAGAATTCCTGGGTGCCGTTACCGTGGTGGTAATCGACATCGAGGATTGCCACCTTGCCGTGGGGGATCAGGTATTCGGCGGCGGTGGCCACGTTATTAAAGTAGCAGTAGCCGCCGAAGACCCGCGGACCGGCGTGATGTCCGGAAGGCCGACATAAGGCGTAAACGACCGGTTCGGCCCCGGACGCCAGCAACGCGGCGCCGGTCAGGGCGGTATCTGTCGAGGCCTTGGCGACCTCATAGGTGCGGCGGGTAATCGGGGTGACGGCGTCCGTACACCATAATCCACCCTGCAACGGCGCATCGA
>SLKS01000017.1 GCA_007134465.1 Kiritimatiellia bacterium
AGCCCGGCGAACGGGCGCAGATCCTCCGCAGGGGGCAGGCGCACAGGCTGCAGCTCGGGCGGAGGCACATTAAGGATTTGCGGAGGATTGTTGACACTGGTGATGCGGATCACAACGGAGTTGTTCGTGGCGGCCAGGCCGCTATCGTCGGTCACCCGCAAGACAAGACGGGTCTCCGCCGTCTGCCCCACCGGCAACGCGCCCGGATAGGGCTGATAGGTGATCTCGCGCAGCGCCTCCGTCAGGGTGGAAGGATACTGAAGAGCCAACGTGTCCTGGGAAAAGCTGCCCAGCGTCGGATCGGTCTGCGACAGCGCGGCCCGGACAAGCTGCGGATTGCCTTCATGGTCAAGATCCGGGTCTCGCACCAGCGCTTCCGGATACGGAACGATCGGGGGCGAGCCATCCTGCACGTCTATCGTCACGGCGGGAATGCCGGAAATCTCGGGCGGTCTCAGCAGTTCCAGCAGCATCAGGATGTTGGTGCGCGAGGCCATGCCGCCATGGGAATCGTACACATCGAATCGGATGGCGATCGGCACGGACGATGTGGTCATCGCGCCAACCGCCGCCTCGAAAACAAGTGTCCGTATCTCGGACTTGATGACGCTTTCGTTGCCCCGAATCGCATTGGTCGAGGACAGGCTGCCCAGATCGGACTGGGCCGGATCGGCCAGCGACACATGCAATGTGAAGTCGTCCTCGCCCGGATCCGGATCGTTGATGTAGTCAATATGGAACGGCTGAATGGACTGCCCCTCGTACACCGTGTCCGGATTCAGATAGGCCAGGAAATCCGGGGGACGGTTAACCACCCGAATCGTGAGCGCGACCGTCTCCGTAACGGGCGGATCCCACGGCTCTCCGTCTTCCACCAGAACGGTGACGTCCACCGAATTTTCCATGCCCGGCTGCCCCTGGCCCTGATGGGGAATCACCGCCAGCGCGCGAATCGCCGCCGTCACCTCGTCCGGCGTGCCGGTCGTCGCATAGCTGGTCGTCGAGGGCTGCTGCACGGCGAAAACGGCGTAGGCGTCGTTGGCCAGCGTTACGGTCACGGTCAGCTCTTCCGGGTCCGGCATGTTGTGGTCCACATCGTCAATGACCACGCCCGAAAAGATATTGGTCGCGCCGACATTGTCGTCGAAGGCAAGCGGAACGACGCCGGTCAAGGTCGGCCGGTCGGGCACGGGATTGACGGTCAAAGTCATGTCCTTCGACACGGAATAGTCGTCGTCCTCCAGCGTGACGGTAATGACGGCGGTTCCGTTGACGTCCGCTTTCGGCGTCAGAGTCAACGTGCGGTTGGCGCCGGATCCGCCAAGCACAATGCCGTCGGCGTCAATCAAGTCCGCATTGGACGAGACAGCTGACAACTCGAGCCCGGCAAGAGATCGGCCCGATTCCGGATACCCGATGGTGAACGGGACAGCTTTCGTCTCGTCTTCGTCCATGGTCGCCGTGACGGGAAGAGTCAGTGTGGGCGGATAGCGCCTGAACCAGACGACGAAATCCACCGTGTTCGTGACGGCGCCCTCGTCCGTCCGGCCCTCGACCGTCACGGACACCTGTCCGGAGGTGTTCGTCAGCGGCGTCAAGACGACCTGGGCATCGGGATAATCGGTCGCGAGCGTCACGTTGGCTTGCGGCACGACTCCATCGCCGCCCGTGACGCTGGCTTCGATATCCATGTCGGCAGGCGCATAGGTCAAAGCAGCCGTGAACGCCACGCCCGGCGCCGCGTTGGTGAACGGCGAATCGCCAACAAGAACAAGATTGGTCTCCGCCACGCCGGCGAGCGGGCCCAGCAGGCCGAGAGCCAGCGTCAGGATCGCCCGGCGGGCGGGCGCGGAAAGTCGGTGAACAAGCGCAAAGTTATTCATGGCAGGGTTGTCCGTTCCGTAACGGGAGAAAACGCGGGGGGCCGTACGGACGATTCCGGCCTTGGAATCGTCAGGCGCGCCGCCTTTTCCCTATTGATTTCCACAGGGGTTTCGGCCAGAAGATCTTGCATGAAACGCTGCTCGACCGCGTCCTGCCGTTCGCGAATCAGTCGGCGCCGCAACACGGTCGCCGCTTGCTCGAACGGCTGAACGCGGGCCGCGCGCTCGTCGCTTTTCATCACCACGTACAGACCGTCTTCCGTCTCGAGCACGTCGCTGATTCCGCCCAGATCGAGCGCGAAACCGGTTTCGAGCACAAGCGCAGGCAAGCGGCTTTCCGTACGACCGATATCCAGCCATCCCAGGTCGCCACCGCGATAGCGTGTGACGGTATCCTCCGAATGCTCGGCCGCCACCGTCCCGAACCCGGGGATTTGGCCGTTCCGCGTAACCCCGGCGCGATCGGCCTCGAAAGCGGCCACGCCGCCGCGCAAGGCCACCTTCAATTCCTCGACCGCCTCTTCGCCATCCCGCGGCGTTCGGCGCCGATAGAGAATGGCCAGCCGCGCCTGCGCGGGAACGGTCCAGGTTTCGAGCGTCGCCTCGTAGGCCGCCCGCAAATCGGATTCCGTCACCGTCACGCGATCCTTTTCCGCATGCAGCTCGCGGTCGAGCCACGCCGTCAGCAGCCGGTTTTCGACGTCGCGCCGCACGCCGGGATCGCGCGCGACCTCGGAATCCGACGCCTTGCGCAACATGGCCTGGCGCTCGATCATTTCCCGCAAAACCGTCTCGACATCCCCGACCGGCCGGCCAACCGCCAGGCGCCGCTCCACCTCGAAACGGAAATCCTCTTCCGTGATGCTCGCCTCGCCCACCCGGACCAAAGGCGGCGGTTCCGGAACCGGGTCCGGCTGCCGCCGACCGCAACCGGCCAGCAGCGCACAGAACGCCAAGCCGCAGACGGCGTTTCGCCATAGTAGGATGCGTTTGTTCATCTTGCCGTTTCCCGCTGCCTGTCTTGCAGCGGCTTGCATGCTTCCTTTACCACCCGCTTCGCCCGCCTTCGCGGAGCTACGGCGTGGCATGCTGGAGAGCACGGAGAATTCGTTGCTTGAAAACTTCTTGTTCTCTATTCTCCGTGTCTCCGTGAACTCCGTGGTTAAAAACATTGGTTGCCAACGTCGGCCCGACTTCAGGGCGTCCACTCCGCCTCGACAATGGCAAACCCCTGCCGCGCATTCTCGGGCTCCGCCCGATAGTACACCCGTTCGGGATCGTTCGATCCGTCCGGAGCCGGCACAGGCGTCATGGGCATGGCGCTGCCGGCCGGATCCGTCAAACTGCCGAGTCCGGTCACGCGATAGATCACGTCGCGAACGGTCAGCGGTTTGCGGAACGTTACAATCATGCGGCCCTGATGCAGGAACACGCGCGGCAAGTCGTCGGGGTCCGGCCGATGCGGATCGAGCCCGAACACGTAGCGTTGAAAATGGGAGACGCCCGTTCCGCCGGAATCGGCATGGGCAAAGTCAACGGAGTCGCCCTCGCTGCCCGCGAATTCCCGTTCGCGCCAGGCGGCAAAGCTGTCGAGCCGCTCGATCAAGGCGACGTACGCGCTGCCGGCGCCGGGCTTGATCAGATAATCGTCGTCCGCCAATATGGACACCGCCACCGTGCGCGCGCCTGCCGAGAAGTCGGCGTCGGGCCTAGGCGCGATTTCCAGGAACGCATTGGCCACGCCGGACGACAGATACACGAACGGATTAATGGCGTCGTAGTCCGAACCGCTCGCCGCCGTGCCGTCGACGCCCAAACGGACAAGCGCGTCTCCCTGCGTCACGAAACGGCGGCGTATGCGAATGGCATACGGCGCGGGCTGATCCTTGACGACGACCGGTTCCAGCGCCTCGATTTCGACCACCATCATGAGCGGCTCGATCGTCACCGAAGCGGAAAGCGGCTGAACTGGCCGATAGCCGTCGCCCGGAGCCACGGTCAATTGCGCCACGACCGCCCATTCCAACCCGGTCGTATAGGGCCGGATCGCCACGTCCGCGGACGCGACACCCGCCGGCAGAACGATGGCGGCAGGCACATGCTCGTAGTGCATTCCGTTGACGGCGCTGCCGCTCATGCCGATGCCGACCGTCAGCGGCTGCAGCAGGCAGCCGCGCCGATGCAGCGTGAAACGGCCTTCCGTCGGGCCGTTCTGCTCCGCGATCGGAAGACTGGCCACAACCGTGATTTCCGGTTCCAGCCGGAGCGCGCCGACTTCGAGGCGCCCGGTTTCGATCAGACGATAGAGATCGGCCCATGCGGGATCCAAGCCCGGCAAAGCCACCGTCAAGTTGGTATATCCAAGTCCGGCTCCAGAAAGATCCGTGCGCAACACGTATCCGTCGTCCGTGGCCGCCAAGCTAAGATACCGATGCGCAAAGGCGCCGGACTCGGCAGGGAGCCGCGAGAAATCGAGCGTGTCGTCCTCGTCGGGATTGAAATCGGCGATTGTCGCCTGGCCGGCGGCGAAGTCGCGGAATACGAAGCGGTTGGCGCCCACGCCGCCTGCCAGAAACACATCGCCCCCGTCGTCCGCGATCAGCACGTCGTCGCCCAAGCCGCCCGCCGCCGAAACATTGGCGGGCGCGATCAGCGCATAATTGCGGTCGACGCCGAAATCGTCGAGGTAGGCGGCCAGTTCCTCGCCGGCCAGCCCGGCGCTGGGCGCGCCCGCATGCGCGGGTTTCGCAAGCGGCGAAAGATCGAAGATCACGAAGCCGCGCTTGGCATACGAATGGTTGTCTAGCCGGCGCGCCTCGGATTCCGGGAGCATCTCGGGCACGACATCGCCCGGTTCGTAGGCCAGCAGGCGAATCGTGCCGGTATCGACGGCATGGTCCGGGTTCTCGTCGCGCACCTCGACATCGAAAGAACCGGGATCGGCGGCGGGGCCGCTCCGCTCGTAAAGCAATCGGCCGCGCAGCACATCGGCCTGCGTGAACACGGACCCGGCCGAGAGTGTCGCGTCCGGCGCCTGCGGATCGGCCTGTGCGTTGCGCAAGATCAGCCTCCCGGCATGCGGCGCGCGCGTCAGCGTATAGACGATCTGTTCCGGGCCGCTGTCCAAATCGGACGTGTCCAGCGCCAGCGCCGTGGCGCCGGCAGGATAGACGATCAGCTCGCGGGTCAGCAAGGCGGGCTGGCGGCTGTCGCGCGTCGGATCGAGCCCGCGCAGATAGGCTTGCAGCGCCGTGATGCCGTCGCCGCTCAGATCGTTATGCGCGTCGGTCGGATCCTGCTTGTCGAGCCCGTACAGGTCTTCCCACCAGTCCGGAATGCCGTCGCCGTCCGTATCGGTCGCCTCGCGCGCGACGCCGAGATCGAGCCGGTAGGCCGCCGTCCGCAGGAGCTGTTCGGTCGTGAACGCCGCGCTGGCCGGCCCCAGCAGCACGGCCGGCTCGCCATCCACCGTGACGGCGGCATGCAGATGCGTCTGCGGCAGCGGCGGCATGGGCACGCCGTCGGGATCCGTCTCCAAGCCGAGCGCGAAGGCGGAATGCGGCACATGCAGCCGATAGGAAAACGTGTTGTCGTGAAAGGCGAACAGCGCCGTCGTCAGCGTGAGCGGCGTGCCGTCGGCGCGCAGAATCGTCCAGGACAACTGCCCGCTGTCTATCAGGAACGGCTGCGCCGAACCGGTTCCCGTCACTTTCCCGTAGAAGACGGTGTACGGCTCGCTGAAACTGCCCGCGCGCAGCGTGCCGGCCACCAGCCCCAGGCACAGCAGCGCCGCGGCGCTTCCCGACGCGAACCGGCGCGCAAGGCAAGCCCGAACCGGTCGGCGGCTTCGGGACGAATAAGAATTCGTATTCATGGTTTTTCCGTTTCCTTCCGTGCTCAATTTCCGGAATGGCCATAGGTTTGAAAGATCAGTTTGATGTCCTTTACCTGCTGGATAAAGCGGTCGAGCCCTACGTCGGGATCGTTGTTCAGGGTCAGGCCCGGAATAATCAATATCCATTCCGTGTTCCAGACGGAGCGGCCGACCAGACGGCTGTCGAAAACGATTTCGTCCATGTTCAGGCTCGATCCCGCATTGTGGTAGGCCCGGAAACTCGAATAGCGGCGCGGCGCTCCGATCCGGCCGTTGAGACTGTCGAGCAGCGGCCGAAACGCGCTGCGGTCCAACTGCGCGCTCACAGACGGGAACGGCACGGGAATCTGCTGGTCCACCACGTTCCAGACGCGGACTTTGTCGGGGGTCGGACTGTTGGCGACCGACATGATGTCGGAGCCGACCGGGATCAGATAGACCCGCGGCGCCTCGGGCAAATCGTTGAGAACATCGTCGCTCTGGTAGTTGGAGAACCAAACGCCGACCGAGCGAATCTTGGTGGCGAACACGGAGGGATCGTAGGCGTGATCGCCGCCGCTCAGCGGCTGGCCGAACACGTTCTTGCCTGGCAGGATACTGGTGGCGAAGCGCAGAACAAGCCCCGGCTCGACGGCCGCGTTGCCCTCCGCGTCTATGTCCGAAGCGAACGGGCGGGCATGGAGACGGTACTCCGGCACGGCCCAGAGATTGGCCACGCGCGCGTTCTGCAAGGTCTGCCGCCACAGCACGTCGGCATTCTGGCCACCGCCCGGGAACTGATCCTGGCCGCTCGGCTGCGTCTCGCCCGAGGGCAGAATGCGGTACAGCTCCGTGCGCAGGGAAATCTTGCCCGTTTCGGTTTGCGGATTGTTGAAGCCGAGCTGCCCCTTGAGCGCATCGTAGTTGATGCGCAAACGGGCGAGCGCGTCGGCGAGGCCGCCTTCGCCCGGCTGCGGCTGGCCGTTGGCAATCAGGCCCAGCGTGCGTGCCCGAACAATTTCCGTGTACAGCGCGCTGGGCGAAGCGGGGTCGGCCGGATCGAAATTGGTTTCATAGTCGTACGCCTTGGCGGCCAGGTAGGCGTAGCGCGCCGCCAGCTCGAACATGGCGTCGTACACCTCTAGCGCATGATTGCGATGGACGCGGAACGTCATGTCCTGATAGCGGTTGCGCTGGGTCATGGCGGCGCTCCGCCGGTTGAAGGCGGCGCGCTCGTCTATCACGCGCCCGCCTTTGGCCAGCACGGAACGGTAACGATTGGACAGGCCCCGCAACGTTTCGATTTCCTTGAAGATGGCGATGCGCCGGATCGGCTCGTCGCCCACCAGGCTTTCGATGCTCTTGATCAGCTCGCGGCGGGCCTGCGTCCGTTCGGCGGCGTCGTTAGCCAGATTGACCTCCTGCTCCGCGATATCCAGAATGATTTCCTGCGCCAGCTCCGCAACGCGCAACGCCGCCTGCGTGGCGCCGATGCCGGCCGTTACGCCCACGCTCGAGAACTTGAAACCGCCCCGTACCGGCGCAAGCGCGTCGCCCGGCGATATGGCCAACCCGCCGGTCGGCAGGGTCGTAGGCAAGGACTCGGGAACGGCGTCCAGCGTGGCGGACACGCTTTCCTTGGTTGCTTCGAAAATGTCGTATGCGCCCTTGATGCCTTTAATCACGTTGCCAATAACATACTTCGTGCGAATCCAAATGTCGTTGGTCAAACGGATTTGCCGGTCGGTCGCCATCTTGGCGTTGGCCAGACGCAGACTGCGCACAATCTCGCCGGACAGGCTGTCCCAGGAGGCGATGGCGGCGGCGATGGCCGCTTCCTGCTGGATCATTTCGCCGATAATGGTCTGCAGCTCGCCCGAAACCGGCCGCGCGCCCCAGGCCGACGGCGCCTGGAACGTGTAGCCCGAGGCCGTGATCGGCATGAGCTGCGCGAAGTTCTCGAGCGGCACCTTGGGGTCGGTCAAATCGGTGTAGTTCACAGAGAAGAACCCGTCGCGCGCCAGCAGAGGCGTCGTGCCGGACGCATCGGCCGCGAACGTGGGCGCATACAGTTCGCGCATGTTCTCGCCCCACGCCGCCGGCGCCAGCCCGATGATGCTTTGGCTGCCCGAGACGAACGGATCGTAGGCGTCGTACAAATCGCCGCCGGTCAGCGTGCCGGACTCGTTGAACTGGGCGAAGCTCAGCGTGGGACCGGGCACGGTCTGGCTGTTGATCTCGCGCACGTTCACATACATGTACAGCGCCACGTCGGGCCCGTCGTACCCGGCGGGATACAGTTTGCCCGGTCCCACCGTGCCCTCGTAGGGCCGGCCGAAAATCTCGATGAGCTGGTTGCGATAGGCGAGATCCTGCTCGAACACCTTGTTGCGGAACTCGGCTTCGTTGTTGGCGACCTTGCGCAACCGCTGCTGCGACGCGTTGGCGTTGTCCCAGACGGCATGCGCGTTGAGCAGCGCGGCCACGGCCCGGTCGTAGACCTGCTCGAAATACGAACGGCCGCCGCCAATATCGGCCAGCTGCGCCGGATTGATGTCGAACGGCACCGCCTGCGCCGACAGCCGCAGCGGGTTCAGCCCGCTGTTGGCGTCGTCGAACGTTTGCTGAATGGCGTTGAGCTGGGCCGAGACAACCCGAATGTCGTCGTTGGACTGCCGATCCACTTTCTGAATCCCTTCCAGCGTTTCGTTGGGATGCTGGGACGGCAACAGCGCGTTGGCAACGACCCAGTCGAAATAGGCGCCCTGCCCGGCTCGGCGCGCCCAGCCTTGCACGCCCCAGGCGCGATCGGGATTCACATCGGTGTAGCCCTGCCACTGGGCGGTCGGATCCTCGACATAGCGCTCGCGATAGGTGACGGCGAGAATTTCCGCGCCGGCGCGCGCCTTGGCGGCGGCGGCCTGAGCGAATTTGCGCTCGTCGAGGAAGTCCACCTTGATCACCACGTCCATGAGGTTGTAGAATTCCGAGCGCGAGACCCAGTTGAAATAGCGGTGGCGCAGAAGGTCGTACTGACGGCGCAGGGCGAGCAGATAATGGCCCCAGGCGTCGCCATGCCCTTGCGGATACAGGATCATGGCGTCGTGCTCGTCAATGAACCCGTCGTTGTTGATGTCGCTGATGTTGTAGTTCATGGCGTAGGCAGCTTCGCCTTCGCCCTTGGTGAAATTCCAGAAGAGACGGTTGTAGACGGGCCGGGCGAGATTGTCGTCCACGCCGCGCAGCAGCGCCAGCTCCTCTTCGATCAGCGACGACATCTGGTTCTGGAAGCTGAACACCGCCGGCGCCAGCGCGCCGTATTCGACCGAATCGGATCCGATCCCGATGGTCGGATCCCGCGCATCCACATAGGCCTCGTTGCCGAGCAGCACGTAGAAGTCGGAAAGCCGCGTCGAGACCAGTTGCAGCGCGTTGGCGATGGCCGGCGACGAAACCGGCGAGGACAAGTTGATGCTCAGGTCGCTGGCCCGCTTGAGCACGGTTTCGTACAGCTCGATCAGCCCGAGGTTTTCGATCACGTCCTTGTCCGGATTGAGCGCCACCGGCCCCTCGTAGCGCGGCCCGAGCTGCTGCAGCATGCTCGACGCGGTCGCCGGGCTGTCGCCCTCGAAATCGCGGATGCGCGCCTCGTAGGGGTTGACGGCGTCGAGCACGCGCTTGATCCAGCCCATGGCCAGTTGCGCGCGATAGTCGGGATAGCCGTCCAGGTCGAAGTCGTTGAAGGGGTCGTTGTTGGCCGCGCCAGCCCATTCGAACGGGACGTCGGGCCGCCAGTTGGGCTCGAAGGCCGGATCGTTCTTGTGCCGGTAGCGCACAAACCACCATGAATCCGCCAGCAGCGTCTCCGGCGCGTTCGGGTTGCCCCTGAGCAGCGCCTCCAACCGGCCGCGGCCTTGCCGGCCGGTCAGGTCGGGGAAGAGCTGCCACGGCCCGGCCTCATCCTGATCCACGACGTAGGGCGGCATGACATTCAGACGGCCGTCGTCGGGACGCGTCCACCATTCGAAAACCAGATCGTCGGCATTGGCGCCGAAATCGCCCGTATGCCGCAGCACGATGTTCTCGTCGAACACGTTGTCGGACAGCACCGTCTTGATCGCGCCGCGGTAGCGTTCGCGACGGTCAACCCGAATGACATGGAGCGTCACGGGCGAGCCGCCCATGCTGGGATCGTTGTTCTCCGCCACCGTCACCCAGCTCACGTTCGGAAACGAGATGGGCGCGCCGTCGGGATTCGGAATGACGCCGAAGGGATCGAGAAAGCCCGCGTTGGGAATCAGGGCCAGGCCAGGCCCGAACTGGCGCGCGGGTTCCGGCGTTTTCGGATCGGTCAAGGGGACCAGCACGTCGGATCCCGGCTCGATCGGCGTCAGCAACGGCAGCGACGTCACCGGATCGCGCTGCACCTGCGGCTGCAAGCCCACCAGGTAGCGGTCCGCGATCGGCAGTCCGGCGCTGTCGAGCAGGCGTTCGGGATTGCGCGAGCGCTCGTACAGCGCCCGCACGGCCGAATGCCAGTCGGCTTCGGTCTCGTCCGCCAAGGCCAGCAAGGCGTCCCGCTCGGCCAACGTCATGATGTTCGGCTCCAGCACATAGAGCGGCGGCGGGGCGGCCGTGAGCGTCGCGTCGCCGATGGCCTTGTCGTTGATCAGGCCGCGAAATTCGAGCCGGCCGCTCACCGTCAACCCGTTGTCGTCCACGCTCTGGGCGAGCGGATCGTAGCGGAACCGTTTCTGCAAGGATGCCGGCAGCTCGTTGAACACGTACTTGCCGCCGCTCACGCGGGTGCGGCCCGAAGCCGGCAGCAACGCGCTCGGAAACTGGCCGATCGGCAGCGTCTGCGTGCGCCAATCGAGCGCCTGGCCCAGACGCACGGTCCAGCTCTCGGTCAGCAGCGCCGTCGAGCCGCGCGGATTGAGATCGTCGAAGACCACTTCGCCGACCGCGAAACCCAGCACGCCCGGCAAACCCGGGGTCGGCACAGTCGTTGTGTTTTCCATGGCGTCCGTCACGCGCATGACAGGATGATCCTGCCGATATTCGCCGCCCGGGAACGTCAGCGTTTCGCCGGCCTTGAGTATCGGCGCAATGGCAGGCCACTTGCTATTGTAGAGAATCTTTATCGGCTGCGCCTTCTGCTCCACGACCGAACCGACAACCATTCCCGGCTGCAGATTGCGCAACGAGCCAATGTCCGCGGGCATGAAGGCGACGCTGTCGCCGATCGCGGGGAAGACCGCGCGCTTCTGTTCGGTCTCGGCCTCGTAACGGATGCGGCCCGCCTCGTTGGGCGGCCACCAGAAGTCGGGCGCCATCGGGTAATGGATGGAGAAGGTGAACCAGGCGTTGTCCCCGCCGGACACCGCCCAGCTCGTGCTCTTGTGATCCTCCCAGTACGTGGCCTGGTTCTTGATGTTGACGCCGTACGATTCCGGCGGCGGCGACGCGCCCATCACGACGCCCAGCGGATAGAACGGAATCACCGGTTCGCCCGCCTCCATGACAACATGCGGTTCCTGCGCCAGCGTCTGCGGCAACGCAGAAACCTGAGGCTGGTCTTCCGGCACGGTCACCATGCCCTGATTGGCGAAACGGTAGCCGGGCAGATTGACGTCTTCCTTTTCGATCCGGTACACGCGCATGCGAAACGCTTCGACGGCCGCATCGTAAAATTGGACCAGCACGAACGGATGCGACGTGTACTCGGCAGGCTGCCCGCTTTCCGTCAAAGAGTTCGGATTGTACACGTTCAAATCCCTGTGGCGCAAGGCGTACGCGGCTGGCGGCCGCGGCGACACATGCGCGAACCGGCGCGACGGCGCCATCAGGGCGTGCTCCTCGTTCGGGTTGTAGCCGGCCTGGTCGCGCCGATTCTGCACATAGATGGCAGGCTGCTCGATTCGCGAGGGATTGTAGGAGGTTGCGCGCGGCGTCACGTTGACAGTCGTTCCGCCCAGCCCATCGGGAACGGTATTCGTCACGGCCGGCGCCACTAGCTGCTCCAAACCGGCGGCGCTCAGGCTGTCGCTGCCGTACTGGCTGGCGATCACGATGCGGCCCAACCCTTCGGCTTCGTTGACCGGCCAACGAGGCAAATAGGAACGCGCGGCATGCGGCCAGAGAATCTCGTCGGTCAGCGCCGGATCGTAGTACCACGTCACGACGATGCGCTCCTCGGCCGCGGCGCCGGGATGCAGGTTCACCGGAATGACCGGACCGGGCAAGACGCCGGGATGCGCGATCGCCTTCTCGCCTTCGGGCGAACGCAGGCGCGCCATGTCGTACACCTCGCGCGCGGTCAGCCCGTCCAGCTTCTCGGCGTCGTAGATGCGCGCGTTGTAGCGCGCCAGCGGGAACTTCACATGGCCGGTGCCCAGGCGCGCCAGATCCAGCTCGGAATCGGCGATCGCCTGCCCGATCACGACCGGAATCGGCTCGTATTCCGGCTCGTTCCAGGCGCGCGTCTGCACCATGCGCACGCGCAGATATTCGCGCGGCTCGCCCCGGCCTATCTGACGAATTTCCGCGAACAGCAGCACGCTGATGCCCGGCTGGTCGGCCGTAAAGAGGCTGTCGGAGGTAATCGCCGCCTCGTTTTCGGTGTACTTGAGGGCGCGGAACAGAAAGGCGCCGGACGGATCGGACGTCAACTGCACGGCCGGCGAACCGGCAATATGCGGATAATGGGGCCGAGACGGCCGCTCCGCGGTAACCAGCACATGCAGGCTGCCGCCGTCCGCCTTGTTCCATGTCGCACGGAACTGGCCCGGAACCAGCGGGTAGAGCTTAAGCGCGTTCGGATCCCAGATCGCCATGTCGGCGTCGGCCACATTCGGATTGGAAGCATGCACGGCTAGCATCTGCACGTTGTCCGGCGGGTTCCGCACGGCGTCGGCCAGCTCGGGATAGTCTTCCAGCAACGCGTCGGCGCCCTGAAACACATGCTCGCCAAGCCGGACGGTATCCAGAAACACTTGCGCGCCATACGTCCACAACACGCGCGTGGGCCTGCGCAACGCGGGAATGGACAGCCCGCGATACTGCCGGCCGTTCGCGTCGAAAAAGCTGTTCTGCCAAAGCGCCACCGGCCCGTCGGGCCCGGTTTGCGGCCCGCCCTCGACCAGGCTTCCGTCATGATTGTCTATCGTGCCGCTCGAGCTGAAATAGTAGCCGTCGCCATTGATCCATCCGCTCAGCGCCAGCGACGTCGGATCGGGCGTCGCGTTCGCCGCCGACGCCACCTTCACTTCGGCGCCGGGATTGAACCAGAACGTGCCTTCCAGGCTGCCGATCTCGACTTCCTGCCCGTTCACTTTGCTCCCCTGGAACACCCGCGGCAAGGCCGAACGGGCGGGATCGTCCATGTTCACTTTGACCCCGTACTGGATCTGCCAGACATAGACGATCTTGCCCCAGCCGCGCATCGCGAAGGAATCCACCTGCTGGCGCTGCGGCGGCGCCTGGCCTACCGGGAAATCCCGCGTGCGCACCTCCGGCTCCTCGTACACGCCGCGCGCGCTGCCGCTGGCCCGGTACGCGACGGGAACGTAGCGGATGTCCAGGCCGGGCCGACTGAAATCCAAAACTTGGCCGTCAATTTGCGCAATCACCTCGTCGCCTTTCGGAATCCAGTGAATGCGGGTCGTGTCCGGAACCGGATTGCCGGCCGCTCTCGATTCCAGAGGACCGGCCCACGGCTTGCCGGTCGAGTCGAGTTCCTCGCTGCTGGTCATGCCGAAATCGTGATCAATCAGCAGCGCGTAATCCTGCCGCCAACGGATGGCTACTTCGGTATCCCCGTTCAGATTGAACGTATACTTGGTCGGATCGCCGGTCTGCGGAACGTTGTTGATGGAGAGCCCGGTCGGCACGTAGCGCTGCCGGGGCGGATCGTCCGGATCGCCGCCGCCGTGCGC
>SLKS01000255.1 GCA_007134465.1 Kiritimatiellia bacterium
TCGTTTACGCTTCGTCGAACGGCTTCGTCGGACGTTCGGGTCGTCGAGGGGACATACAGCCAAGTCCAAACGGCGGGGCCGTGAACGGTTACGACCCAGAAATAATGGGGTAAGTCCACAAACACATGCGGGTTGACAGGCGCCAGAATTTATGCCTGATTGCCCCCTAGTTCCTGCTCGCGGAGGTAGCCGGAACGGAACATCACGACGCGCAAGGCGAAAACGAATATGCCAACAAGGGAGATTGCGACATGATGGAGAGCGACAACACGCTGTTCGTATTCATAGACGTCCAGGGCAAGCTGGCGGAGATGATGTACGACAAGGAGAATCTGTTCGACAATCTGCGCCGGGTCATCGAGGGCGTGCACGCGCTGAAGCTGCCGGTGATCTGGACGGAACAGAACCCGGCAAAGGTGGGCAAAACCGTTCCTGAATTCGCCCGCATGCTGCATCCGGCCCGCCCGCTTTCGAAAATGACCTTCAGTTGCTGCGGCAGCGACTCGTTCATGGCGCTGCTGGAACGGGTCGGGCGCAGGCAAATCGTTCTGGCCGGCATGGAAACGCATGTGTGCGTGTATCAGACCGCGCGCGACCTGAAAGAGCGCGGCTTCGAAGTGGAAGTGCTGGCCGACGCTGTCTCGTCGCGCACGGCCGCCAACAAGCAGTTCGGACTGGACAAAATCCGCTCGTGCGGCATAGCGTTGACGACCGTGGAAAGCTTGCTGTTCGAGCTGATGCGCTCGGCCGATCATCCGGCGTTCAAGCAGGTGCTGGCCGCGATCAAGTAGGCGCGCCGCTCGCGGGTTTGCGCGGGTCGTACGCCCGGCCGAAGGCTGCGTGCTTTCCCGCGTTGTTTCTTGAGGGAGCGTAGATTCGAATTGATCGGGACATGAACGCCTGTCGCTCGCGAAAGACAAGCTTACGCGCCCGGCTGTCGCCTCTGGCGACAGCCTTTCTGCTTCCGCTCGCCGGACTGGCGGCGCCGCCGCTTCCGAAAACGGCCTGGCACGCGCTGCCGCCTTCCGTTGTCCGTGAAGGCTGGCAGGCCCGCGAAGGGACGGCGGCGGCGAAACGGGAGCGCGATCCGGCCGTCGTGCGCCTGCCTGTGCGCTTTCGCGGGAACCGGCAGGACCGCGCGTACTGGGATCTTGCCGCGACGCTGGACCTTTCGCGGCAGCAAGGCCTCCGCTTTCTTTTTCATTGCGAGAATCCGCAACCGATCTCCGGCTTCACCTTCTATCTCAAAAGCGGCGAAGGCTGGTACGCCGTGGAATTCGAGCATCCGGATCCGTCCGCCTGGACCGAAGTGGAGATACGCAAGTCGGACGCCCGCATCGAAGGCCGCCCGCGCGGATGGCGCCATATCGAAGCGCTGCGCATCGCCGCCTGGCGCGGCGACGATGCGGACAGCAAACTCCGTCTGGCCCGGCTCGGGCTGCTGCCGGCGCAACCGCGCGTGGCCCTGTTGCGCAACGAATCCGTCGCGCACGGCGCGCCAAGCGAGCTGAACACCGTCTTTTCGGCCACGCAACTGACCGCCGATCATTTGCGCGCACAGGGCATCGGCCATCTGGTTTTGAGCGATCTGGACCTGGACCGACCGCTTCAGAATGAAACGAATGTTCTTCTGCTGCCCTATGCCCCGGCGCTGCCCGATCCGGTCCAGGCGCGACTGGCCGCCTTCCTGGAAGGCGGCGGCAAGCTGCTTTCCTTCTATACGCTTCCCGAGCGGCTGCAATCCGCCATCGGCATCCGGCTCGGCAGCCACATCCGCCAGCGCCGCCCTGGCCATTTCGCCGCTCTGCGCGCCACGGGCGACACGATTTCCGGCTTGCCGGCAACGGTTCGGCAGCAATCGTGGAACATTGTCTCCGCGCAGCCGCTGGCCGGACGCGCCAGCGTTGCCGCCATGTGGCACGACGATGAAGGCCGCAGCGCCGGTGAACCGGCATTGCTGGTTTCGCCGTCCGGCATGCACATGACGCATATTCTTGTTTCCGACAATCCGCAGGACAAGCGCGCGCTGCTGCTGGCCATGATCGGCCATTTTCTGCCGGAAACATGGGCCGAAACGGCGCGAACAGCCTTGCGCAACGCCGGCGCCGTGGGCGCTTGGCGGACGGCGCAAGAAACCCGCCGGACGCTGGCCGCCGCTGCCGAACCGGGCTCGCAAACCTATCGCGATCTTTCCGCGGCCATGGACCATCTCGAAGACGCGCGCGCGCGGCTGCAGGCCGGCCGCTACCCGGCCTCCATCGAAGCCTCGGGCCTCGCCCGACAAGCCTTTGTTCGCGCGCTGGCCGGGACGAAAAGACCGCGAAAGAGCGAGCATCGCGGCGTCTGGCGACACAGCGCGTTCCCGCTGGACGGCATGGACTGGGACGAAACGCTCGGCATCCTTGCCCGCAACGGCTTCAACGCCTTCTTCCCTAACATGCTCTGGGCCGGTCTGGCCTATACCGAGAGCGAGGTTCTGCCCGTATCGCCGCTGGTCGGCGGAACACGGGACGATCCGCTGACCGATGCCGCGGCCGCCGCGCGCAAGCATGGCGTGGCCTTGCACGTATGGAAAGTGTGTTGGAACATGGGCGGTCGCGCGCCGGACGCATTTGTCGCGCGCATGGAACGGGAAGGCCGCCTGCAAGTCTCCTTTTCCGGACAGACGAACCGGCAATGGCTTTGCCCGTCTCATCCGGCCAATCGCGCCCTGGAAATCGAATCGCTGCTGGAAACCGTTCGGCGCCATCCGATCGCCGGCATCCATCTGGATTACATGCGCTATCCCGGTCGCGACCATTGCTTCTGTCCCGGATGCCGACTCCGTTTCGAGAAGCAACTGGGCCGCGCCGTCGCCACGTGGCCGGCCGACACGCGCGCCGATCCCGAGCTGGCCCGAAGCTGGGCGGAGTTTCGGCGCGACACCCTGAACTCCGTTGTCGAGGAACTGGCCCGGCGCGCGCGCGCCCTGCGGCCCGACATCAAGCTGTCCGCCGCCGTATTCACAAACTGGCCGGCCGACCGCAACACCATCGGCCAGGATTGGGCCGTCTGGTGCCGGAACGGCTGGCTCGATTTCGTCTGCCCCATGAACTACACGGCCAACACCGCCCGCTTCGAGCAGCAACTGCGCCGACAGCGGGAATGGGCCGGGTCCGTGCCGGTCTGGCCCGGCATCGGCATCGGCGTCTGGCCTGAAACCGGCGATCCCGTGCGCCTGTTCGAGCAGATCGAAGCGACGCGCCGTCAACAGGCGGGCGGGTTCATGCTGTTCCAGTATCGCGAACACGAAGCGCGCGCGATTCTTCCGCTCTGCGGGCTCGGCATCACGCGCCCGTAGGGCGGCGCACTTTTCCGTTGATGCGCACCGTTCAGGCCGTCCTCGTCCTCGTTCTCGTTCTCGCCCTCGTTTTTCCTGTCAGCTTTGTCGAGGACTGTCACGTCCGACATCTGACCGACCAACCTCTCTCTGGGTTGCGGGCGCAGCCCGCCTTATGTCAATGAATCGGGGATGCGTTCTGGCGGCCCGGCTAACGCCAACGGTTCCAAATTTGAAAATCTTCGAACTGAAAACCTTTTCTGAAAACGAAAA